>JACAES010000174.1 GCA_013388735.1 Chloroflexota bacterium
CCACGCCGGGGGCGCGGCGCCGCGCCCCCGTTAAAAACCGTTAGCTCAGGGGGCGGCGGTCGGGCTGGCGGTCGGCGTGGGTGTCACCACCCGGCCATCACCGTAAGTCCCCGGCTCCTGCGCCCAGATCAGGATACTGGTCACGCCGGTCGTCAGGTCTACCACCTGTCCAGTTTCGATATTCAGAATCAGCATATGCTGGCCGACGCCTTCCTGCGCTTCATCTTTCGGCAGCGGGGACAACAGCGCCAGATAACGGCTGTCCGGCGACCAGACGAACGGCCCGCCGTACAGGCGCGCGCCGGTTTCCGGCAGGCAGTACGTCCGGTACAGGCCGGTCTGGCTGTCCCACACGGCCACCGGCTGCGTCCGGGAGCGGGTGCTGTTCGCCAGATAGCGACCATCGTTCGACCATACCCCATCGGGGACAAGGTTCAGGTAGCGATTCGTCGTTTCCGGGAACGCCACCTGATAAGCCGGCGTGTAACCGTTCTGCATCGGGAAGCGGTAAAACAGCCGGTCGCCGGATGGATGCCAGTACAGGTCAATCTCGCTGTATTCGTTTTGGGCGAACAGCAGGTATGCGCCGGTTTCGGTGTTGTACAGGTAATATTTATATCCCAATCCCGTGCCGGTGCTGTAGCTGGTCGAAGCCAGCGCCCAGGGGCCGCCCGGCTGCCGGCTGATGAACTGCGCCGGAATCCGGTTGATGGTGATACGCGGAATCCAGGGCGGCGGGTCGGGGAAGACGTTCATCACATCGCGGATATAAGCGTCCACATAATACACCTCGCTGGTCGGCACCGCCGTAACCGGGATGCGCGCCTGCCACTCCAGGGTGCGGTTGCCCGACCACCACAGGTTGGACGGCACGGGCGTGGGCGGGTACGGCGTCCGCAAATCCCACAGTACGCGCGGGTCGCTGTTATCAGGCCGCACCACGTAGATATAATCGTAACTTTCGGCCAGAATCCAGGCCTTATCCGGCGAAAACTGGCAGCTCACCCCCCGCCCACACTGGAGCAGTTCCGGGTCTTCCCGGCGCGTGCCGTCCTCCGGCTCGACCACCCACAGGTAATCGCCAAACACTTCGGCGTACATCCGCCCGGCGGCATCGTATTCCGCCGGCGGGCTGCCGATGCTGTACAGCGTTTCCGATGGACACAGGCTCATATCCTCCGCGCCGTCGGGGAAAACGTATTCTGTCGGGCGCGGCACAAGCGTCTGCCGGGGCGTCGGCGTCAGCGTCGGGCGCGGCGTGCCGATGGGGTTGTAGGTCGGCGACGGCGACGGCATGGCGGCGATCAGGTTGGCTTCGGCAAGCTGTGCGGCGGCGGTGGCCGTCACCCAGCCCATGATGGTATCGTAGCTGACGATCAGCCGGTAAATCACCAGTTCGCCCGGCAGGCTGGACGCGGCCAGCAGTTGTTTATCCCGGCTGAGGATGGCCGTCCCCAGCGAGCGTTTTTCGGTTTTCTCGAACAGCGCATAAACCGGCTCCAGCGGGCGGCGCTCCACCACCGGCGACCGGAAAGCGCCGCTGGCACGTTCGCCGGTATCGCCGTTGATGAACAGGGTGATGCCAAGCGATGGGTCAAACTCCTGCGGTGGGCGAATTTCGCCGATGCCCTCGCACAGCAGCACCGCCAGCCGCTGTCGCTCGGCTTCCGACGAGCCGGCGGTGATCGTCCGCCACAGGTCGCCGTAAGCCTCAGCCTCGGCGGGGTAGCGATCTTTCAAACACTGCGGCACTTCCCCGGTCGGCACGCCGGTGACGGCAAAAACCGTCGGGGCAGGCGTCGGCAGCAGGCGTTGTTCGGCTTCTTCCGCTGTCTGCGGCAGATTGCTGCAAAGCTGCTGCGCCAGGTCGTCCATCTGGTCGGCGCGCAGGTTCAGCAGCAGCCATTCCCACAGCTTCAGGAACGAATCAACCTGCTGCGGGAAAGCTGCCGCCAGGCAGGCCGGCAGGCCGCTGGGCGCGTACTCCACGCCGTAAACCCGCCCCGGCTGGCTGCTGGCCGCCCCCTGGCCGTAGACGAAAGCAGTATTTTCGTCTACCCAGCCGTATAACCGCTGCCCGACCGGCGGCAGGTCGTCACCGGCCAGGAAAGCCCTTAAGCCGTCTCGAAAATGATACAGCGCGATCTGGTTGCCGGGCGCATACGGCCCGTAGCCATTTTCGCTGTAGATCACCAGGAAGCGTGTCCAGGATTCATTGGGGTAAACTTCCGCCACATAACTTCCGGGGATGGCCGCAAACGAAACGGTATACCGTTCGCCGCTGCTCATATCCACCACTTCCACACCGCCGCCGCCACTCTGGGTGTCGAAGCGCGCCAGGTAGCGGTAGCCATCCGGCGAGGTGGCAATGATCGAGCCGTTCATATAAACCACTTCGCGGCGCAGCACTTCGCCAGTTGCCACGCTCCATTCGCGCCACTCGCTGCCGGCCAGTGTGATAATTTTCTGGCTGTCGTCACTCCAGAAGAAGCGGTCGAAGCTGCGCGAGTAGCGCAGGTCTTCGGCCAGCACCTCGTTTGTATTGGCCTTCAATCGCTGGAAGTCGCTGATGATGATCTCGCCGGACAGGTCATAAGCCAGCACGCGGTTTTTCGTGGTCCGGCTGTAACCGCCAATCGCCCGCAGCGCCGGCAAAAAGCGGCGATATTCCTGCCCGGTGTCCAGATCATAGGTGATGACATATTCATCGCCATCATAGCGCCGCACCAGGATTTGCTCGCCGTCGGGACTCAAGATCACCTGCTGCGCCGCGCCGGACTCGCTGAAGCGAAACACGCCGGTGCGCTTCGACTCGTCATACACAAACAGCAGGGCGCGCACGTTGTCCTGCGTGCCGGTCGGCGGCACAACCAGATCAACCAGCGTGACCGTCAGCGGGCTGTCGCCGTAGATTTCCTCATCTCGATAGTAATAACCCAGAAATACCTGAAGCAACGGCACAACCGCGCGCGATGCCTGCCCGCCGATCACCCGCGCAATCGAGCCGACTTCCAGCCCGCCGATCAACCCCAGGTCATCGAGCGTGAGTTCAGCATTCATCGGGATTTCGACCAGCACGCCCCGGCGTGTATCCACCTGGAGCAGCGTGTTACCGCTTAAAGGGCGCGTGTAAATCGTATTGTCCCGCAGGCTGAACCACACACTCAGCGGGTCCTGTTCGTAGCGGTCGGTGGTGATCTCGTGTTCGACCCTCAGCGTATATACATCCAGCACGCGCAGGCGGGCGGGCAGCGCCGCCACCACCTTATCATCCGGCGACAGCACAAAACCGAACGGGTAATCGAACATCTGCGCCGCGTTCACGCCGTTCGGGAAACTCGACGGCGCTTCCTGCCGGGCGGCGGGCAGATGCCATACCCAGGGGTAAGTGATCGTGTCGGTTTCAGACTGGCGCAGCCCGCGCGGCGCGGGATAGATGCCGTAGAAAATCAGGATTTCATCTTTAGCGGAAAACTGGATCGGGCCAATGAGTTGTTTGGCATTCAGATTACCGAGCGAAACCGACAGCCGGCCTGTGTCGGTATCCCACACGTCCATCCGGTCGCCATAAGCCACCGCCAGCCAGCGTCCATCGTGGCTGAAGGCGATGTCGTTGTATTCGCCGCGTTCGTACAGAACGGCGATGGTAGCGTAATCCAGCGCGTTCACCAGCAGCAGCCGGCTGTAAGCGTCGGCGACGGCCATGTGTTCGCGCTGCGGGTCGTAAACAATTTTGCGCGGCAGCGCGCGCCCGATCTCGCTTTCGATCCTGAAGGCGACTTCCGGCGTCGGTTCGGCGGTCGCCTCCGGCGTTCCCGCCGGGACGCTCTGCGACAGCACGACGCCAGACGTAAACAGGAGCATCAGTACCAGCAGAAAAGCGTGTGTTCGCTGCATAAGGTTTTCCTAATGAAGTTGCGAGTCGTGTTACATTCAGGGTAAGCGGGCCTGGCTTTTCCGCGCTAATCGTTTCCCTGACGAGTTGCCTACGGTTGGCTTCCGGTTGGCAATTGTATTATATAGTAGATTCAACACGCGCACCGCTCAGGAATAAATGTCATGAAAATTTTCGGGCTGCTGATGTTGTTTCTGGCCGTTTTCGGGTTTGCCGCCGCGCAGGACGCGCCCGCCGAGTGTTCGCCGGCTGCCGGCGCGCCGGTGCGTATCGGCGCGGTTTTCCCGCCGGACTCGCTGTTCAGCGTCGAGGCCGCCGACCCCTACCGGGGCGTGATCGCCATGATCGAAGCCCTCAACGCCTGCGGCGGGGTTAATGGCCGCCCGGTAGAGCTGGTCTACCACGCTGCCGCGAACCATAACCAGGCGCTGGCCGCCGTCGAAGCCTTGCGCGACGATGTGCCGCTGGTCATCGGCAGCGGCTCGCCGGTCATCGGCGACGTGCTGCTGGAAGCCGCGCGGGATGGCGCGTTCGTCTACGGGGAAGTGACCGAGCCGCTGGACACCCCGCACGAATACGCTTTTTCGCTGCGCCCGTCCAGCGCCGCTTTTGGGCGGCTGGCGGCGGATTTTGTGAATGATTTCGCGGCGAAACTGCCGGAAGGCGAGCCGCTGCGCACGGCGGTGATTTACGAAAACCGCCCCCGCGCCAGCGCCGCCGCCGCTGAACTGATCGCGGCGCTGGACGCCACCCCGCTGCGCGCCCACCCTTACAACAACACGCTGACCGATACGTATGATCTGGCCGTCCAGATACGCGAGATGGACATCAACACCGTCATCCTGATCGGCTTCGAGGATGACGGCGACCGCCTGTGGTACGACCTGCGCGAGGCTGACGCTAACCTACGGGCCTGGATTCACATCGGCGGCGAAGCCTACCGGCGCTCGACCTGCAACCGCCTGGGCAACACCGACGGCCTGATCGCCATCAGTGCCGCCGGGCCGGCCAGCGAGAATTACCAGCGCCGGGCGCTTGGCGCGCTCTACGACCAGTACATCCAGGTCTACCGGCAGCGTTTCGAGCGTGAGCCGGGCGAGCGCGCCAACCAGACCGCTTCTGGCGTGTACCTGCTGCTGCGCTATGCCGCGCCGGCAGATGATTTTTCGGCAGACGGTTTCCGCGCCGCCATCCTGGCCGCCGATGCGCCCGCGCCCGCCGGACTGATGGGCGAGGGGGTATCATTTGCCGCCGGCGCGAATGCCGAAGCCGCCATCATCGTGACGCAGCGCCAGAACGGGCAGTTCTGCGCCGTCTACCCGGCGGCGCTCGCCACCTGCCCGGATGGCCTGCTGCCCTTTCCCACCTGGCGGGAACGCGCCCTCATCGAGGAACAGACAACATGCCAGGATTAACGCCTGTTTATCACTCTTTATTCGGAATGGAGCATCCAGGGGGAAACCAGCGTGCGTAGATTATGGCTCATCCTAATCGGTATCCTGCTGCTGGCGGCATCGGCGGCATTGGCCCAGCCGCCCGGCGACCCGGACGCGGCTCGCCCCGGCGAAACCATCACCGGCATCGTCGCCTTCGACGGCGCGCGTGTTTATGTCGGCCCGGACTTCGCCTATGATCTGATCGGCCAGCTTGCCCTGAACGCTTCGGTAGAAGTGCTGGGCCGCAGTGGCGACTTTTATTATGCCTGGACGGGCAGCCAATGGCTAGAAATTGAGTATGAAGGGCGCACCGGCTGGGTTTATGCCCGGCTTATCCGCACCAGCATCCCCTTCAACAGCATCCCGCCCACCGGGCGGCGGCTGCCGCGCAACCGCAACGGGCGCGTGCCGGAGGTTTTCGACCTGTCCGAAAATCTGTGCGCGAACTGGAAAGGGGCATTCACCCGCAGCGGGGATTTTGCGGCGGGCGACCGCGTTCTGACCGTCACCTACCCCGAACTGCCGGGCGCGAACGTCTACAGCGTGATCGTAATTTCGCCGTCCGGGCAGCGCACCGCCTTCGACAGCACCACTACCACCGCCGAAATCGAACGCGCGAAGCTGGGCCGAGAGGTCGGCACATACACCTGGCGCGTCGCCCCCTACTGGACGAACGCGCCGGAGCGTTACAACTGGCAGCAGATCTGCCTGCTGCAAACCGGCGGCACGTTTGTAATCCCCGGCATCCCGCCCACCGCGCGCCCGCCGCGCTATCGCTACGGCGGCTACCAGACGCCGCAGCCCGCATCCACACCGCCGCCGCTCGTGCCGTGATGTGGGGGCGGGTTTGAAGCCCGCCCTCTACAGAAAATTTACATCACCCCCCGATTTGCTTCCGCACGTTCTCCATCCGCTGCGCCACGACTCTCAGAAGCACCTGCGCGTTGAGCGCCTTTGAATAGGCTTCGCGGATTTCAAACTGCCGGTAGACCCCGCAGCGCCGCATTGCGTCAATGGCGGCGTTCAGATCGTCTACTGCCTGCTGCAAGTCCTGCTCCTGGCGGCGCAGTTCCGGCAGTTCCACCAGGTCGCGCGCCGTCGTCACAAAATAAACAGCATCGCCCGGCGGATTGCAGGCCATCGTCTCACCTCTGGATAACATCCGCCAGTAATCGGCAACGCCAGCGGCAGTTTCGCCGACCGATTGAATATACGCCAGCAGCCGGTCGGCCTGGGCAAGCTGCACTTCCGGCGGGATGATCTCATAGGCGGCATACTGCGGGTCGCCGGCGTACTCCGGGCTGACCGGGACGGCGTTGAGATCGGCGCTGGTCACGACCAGGAAAACCGCCACCCAACCCACCGTGCCGCGATAATTGACTTTCAACCACTGGTTATTCGGCGTGCGTTCCAGAACCGGCACGGTACGCAGCATGGGGATGATGCCCACCTGTGGCGCGCTGCGCGCCGGGGCGCTGTGCTGGACGACCTCGCCCGCCGTGAGGACGGCTGTGCCGGTATCCACGACCGGCGTCGGGCCGGTGACGCCGGTGGTCAGATCGGTGATCGGCAGTTTACCTACCTCGAAGGTGAACAACACCAGATCGCCGGCAATCCACCCAGCAGCCGCCCGCGCGCCAGGGCGTTTGACCTGAAGCCACTGGCCGTCCACACTGCGCCCGACGGCCACCAGGCTGTCATTTTCAAATACCGACGATACAGCGGGCGCGTCTTCGGCGGGCGCGGCGCGCAGAAAGGCACTGTCCACCACCACCTGAAGCGCGTACTCAGCGATGGTCTGCGCCGCCGCCGTCCCCGACAGGCTGAGCATTATCGCTATCGCTATGATTGCCCGGATAGTCCTCATGATTCCCCCGGAAAACAGTGGCTATTTTGTTTTTATTATAGCCCGATGCGGCGGCGTATCCTCTACGCCTGCCTGCCGTTTGGCGCGCGCTCTGCCGGCCAATCGCCCGTTTAAAGTAATATATTTACTCATATTATTTGAATATCCGAAACGTTTCGGAATATGATAAAAAATAATCCAAAACGTTTTGGATTTCACAGAAAATGTTGTTGAAAGTGTTTCGGCAAAAGTGACTTTAAAAGATATTGCCGAAAAAAGCGGGTATTCCATCACAACTGTTTCCAGGGTGCTGACCGGCTACAGCGACGTTAACGCCCAGACGCGCCAGCACATTATCGAGATTGCCAACGCGCTGGGTTATCAACCCAACCTTCTTATCCGGCAGCTCCACAGCCAGCGTACACAGACGATTGGCCTCATCATCCCCGCACGGGATAACGGCTTTTCCAACGAGTTCTTCACCCAGCTTACGCTCGGCATCGGCGACGCCGCTTCGCTGGAATATTATGATCTGCTGGTGAGCGCCCAGAAACCGGGCGAGCAGGAGATGGAAGCCTACCGGCGCATCGCGGGCGGCAACCGGCGGACGGCACGCTGCCGGTTAAGGTCGAAGTGGTCGAGCCGCTCGGCTCGCAAAACCTGCTGACTACCTACGTTGAAGACAATATGATTAAAATCTCGACCCATCCTGACTTCCCCGCCGAAGCTGGCGGTCACGTCTGACCGCGTTTTCCGATGCAGAAAATTCGCCGGATAGACCCGCAAACCGGCGACCGGGACACGCTGGCGCGCTTGCAGCCGTTCGTTTCGCCGCTGATTGAAAATCTCCATACGCGCGCAACCGGCAGCGCCCTGTTCCCCACCGATGAAACTCTCGCCGATGACCCTATTGCCCTACCCTACTGCCTTTCCAGCCATATCCTGTTCTGGCGCACGCTGGAATTATTGAATAAACTGGTGGGCGGTTGGGAACACCTAGCGACGGAAGTTCACCGGGCGGTCAATCGTTCGCGGCAGAGCGGGACGGCCAACGCCGGTATGCCTGTGCCACCGATGGCGCAGGACAGTTTCACTTTTATCACGACGCCAACGACCTGGCGCCGGCCTGGGGTTTTGCGCCGACTGATGATCCGGTGTGGCGGGCGACGGTTACGTTCGCTTTTTCAGAGGCGAACGCCGGCGGCATCTACCGGGGACGCCTGGGATCGGTGCATACCCGCGCGCCCTAGCCGCTTGGCGACATGCAGGATTCGATGGTCGCGCGCGCTCGGTGATGTCGTCCGCCAGTCGCGCGCGTAATTGTCTGCTTGCCGCTGCTGCCTGGGACGGTGCGCTGCCCGAAGCCACCAATGCTGAAACCGGAGCGGTGGTGTCCCGCCACTGGTTCGCCTGGCCCGACGCCGCGCTGGCGTGCGTTGATCCGGGCGCGTTCGGCATTTAGCGGAAAATCGTTCACAGGCAGGGGATGTCATGGATTCACAAATCGAAACCCGGATCGCTGAAAAGCTGCGCTTTCTGTACGGGGATACC
>JACAES010000175.1 GCA_013388735.1 Chloroflexota bacterium
ACGAACCCGTAAACGACAATCGCCAGCCGCGCCAGGGGGATGCTCACCTCAAACAGGTTAAACAGCGCGGCCACCGGCAGCATCACCGTTGGGCCGACGCCGACCGCCGGACCGTAATAACGAATGCCTTCGCTGCTGTAGTCGGCATAAATGCCGTTAAGGGCGTAGTTTTTGGCGACGTGCAGGTGCGAACCCTCGTCGTACCAGGGTTCGGGGTAAACATCCAGGCGATACAAAAGCAGGAAGGCGGCTACCGCCGCCACGATAACCAGGCTGGCAAGACGCACCGCCTGTTTTTGAGACAGGGCCGATACCTCGGTCGGAACAAAGGATTGACTTGCGGCCATAATAATAAACCCATCCCTAATTCACTTTTACGATAACTTGCTATAATCCGGAGCCGCTTCAGTGTAGCTTGAACAGGGGGCATACCCCCTGCCGGGCAGGGTTGGCGACCCGATATTCAGACTGCCTGCCTGACTTCCCAGGCTGGCGCATCCGCCAGAACCCGCTCCGCCACCTTCGCCGCAAAACGGGTGACGGCTTCGCCGTTCCCCAGTTCAGGATAAATCATGACCGTATTGCCCATGTACAGCCGATCTACCGGCGTGCTGATCGGCGGAATCTCGTCGCGCGTACCCATCGGACGAATCGGCTCGACGTAACGCGCCCGCTGCACGATGAAATCCACCATGTCCGCTTCATCAAAGTCCGGGAACATACGCCGGAAGTGTTGCATCCATTCGGCTTTCACCTGTTCGTCCGGCCAGTTCGCCATATCGTTATCGGGTGCCAGGTACTTCGGCAGGTAAACCAGGTGATACCCTTTGACGTGCTGCGGGTTTATCAGGTTGGTCGTCTCGACGACGGCGGTAAACGGAATTGACTCGTCGGTGATGTTGAGGACGTAATACGGCAGCAGCTGTTTTTTGAGGATCAGCAGCGGGCATAACACGCCGAGGTACTGCTGTTTCGCCAGCAGCGCGCGGAAGTCATCCGGCGCGCCCGGCAGCAGGTTCGCCAGGATGGGTGAAGCCAGCGTGCTGATAACCGCGTCATAAGGCTCGACTGCGCCGCCCACGCGCACGCCCACCGCGCGCCCGTTTTCGATCACGATTTCTTCAATCGGCGCGCGCAGATGGAAGGCCACGCCCTGCACCTCGCAGCGCCGCGCCAGGGCTTCGATCAGGGTGTAATAACCGTTTTCCAGGTAACACATCATCTCGGTGGAGGTGACGCCCTCGCGCGTACCCATCATGCGCCGCAGCCGCGACCAGATGTAAGTGGCGGGGACGTTCTCGGAGGTGCTGTCGAACTTGGCGCGCAGCAGCGGCTTCCAGACTTTGTTATACACGCCGCGCCCGCTGACCTTCACCAGCCAGTCCTCGACCGGGATTGCATCCATTTTTTCCCAGCGGCTTTCAAACTGGGCGTAAATGACCTGCAAGCCCAGCCGGAAACGCTGGAACAGGTTGAGCGGCGGGAACAGCAGGAAGTCCACCGGGGTATTAAAGGGATAAATCTGGCCGTTATCGTAAAAGCCCTGCTTGGTGGCGGTGAAGTGCAGGCGGTCTTTGACGCCGCTTTCCTCGATGAGCTGCTGCATGGACAGGTCGCTGCTGAGGATGGTGTGATAAAAGCGATCCAGCCGCGCGCCGTCATACAGCATGTAGCTGGCGAGGCCGCCCAGGTTATCACCGCGTTCGTAGACGGTGACATTGAATCCCTGCCGTGAAAGGTGATATGCCAGCGTAACCCCCATGATGCCGCCGCCGACCACCGCAACCGAGCTTTCCCTCATGTCCCCACCTTATGTTATTAATACACTTCTATTATAGGATGATTGCGAAAAACACGCCCGGCGCAAGATACGGCTGCCGGACGCTGCTGGTGTCACCAAAGGCGGATTGTGATCTGGATTGGATGACGATGACGAGCGGCCCGTTTAACTGAGACTGGTGATGAGTACGCCGGTGATGATAACGGCGATGCCGACCAGCCGGGTCGCGTTGATGCGCTCTTTAAAGAGAAAATACGAGCCGATGATGATGCCGATGTAACTCAGGCTGGCGAACGGATAAACGTAGCTCAGTTCCAGGTGGGACAGCGCCAGCAGCCAGAAGATCACCCCCGTGCCGTAAATCGCCAGCCCGCCGATGACCCAGGGCGAAGTGGCGATCCGCAGCAGAATACGGCTTCCCTCAGCCATATCCATGCGGCTCATGCCGCGTTTGAGCAAAAGCTGCCCGCAGATGCCGAAGACGGTGCTGAAAGCGACGAAGACAAAAGGCGACATTTACGAGTTTCCCTTGACTGCCGGAACCGACTCCAGCTTGCGGCTGCCGAACAGCGTTGATTTTAACAGCCGCGTCTGGAACTTCAGATGCGACATGGTGACACGCGCAATCCGAATGCTGGACTGGCCGAAGGTGCGCACGTGCAGGGTGGTCGGGAATTCCGACACGGTGTAACCGGCGCGGCAGGCCTTGACCAGCAGTTCCGTCCCGGCCAGGAAATCGTCGCTTTCAAACGACACGCTTTCCACGACATGGCGGCGGTAAGCGCGGTACAGCGCCGTCCAGGTGTGCAGCCGCCAGCTAACCAGGATGCGGTAGAGCAGCGACGCGCCGAAGCTGAACAGCAGGCGGTAGCGCGGCACGCCTTCGACATGTCCCTGCGGGTGATAAGGCGAAGCGGTCACGATGTCCACGCGCTCGACGATCAGCTTGCTCAAAAGCTGCGGGATGGTGCTGAACGGATACGTGCCGTCAAAATCGGTGGTGATGATGACATCGCCGGTGGCGTGCTGGAAGCCGGTGCGAATGGCCGCACCCAGACCCCGGTTGCGCTCGTGCGAAACCACGCGCACCGTCGGATCATCCGCAAACTCGGCCTGGAGCAGTTCGGCTGTATTATCTTTACTGCCGTCGTTCACGAAAACAACTTCAACATCATATTTCTTCCGCAGATACGCCACTACCGACCGCACCGCGTCGGCGGTCTGCATCACGCCTTCTGCTTCATTATAGGCCGGAATAACCAATGATACCTTCACAGCAAACTCCCCTTCCTCGTCAAGAGTGATCGGGGTTGGTTTGTTTTTAGTGTCGAGCATAACAGCCCCTCTCACTCTTTGCGGTCGTTGCCTTTTGCCTTACAAATGCAATTTACGGCCATGACCTTTCTCCTACCTAAAATCGTCATTTCACCAATCATCCACCGACGCGCTGCCGTCCGCAAGGTGAACAAACGCCTGTGGACTTAAGGCTCTATCCGGCCTATCTCTATAGCTGTAAAATAGAAATATGGTTGAGATTTTTCACAAAATTTTAGGATTCTGTTTGGGCCGACGTTGTATCCTTCGCATCTTGGGGATGATGGGGATAACCGAATGGGGATGATATGGATTGGTCGCGCCTGTTAGAAGTTCTGGTGGTCGTCGTGTTCACTTCAGCCGGGCAGCTTTTACTGCGCGCGGGGGCGCGCGGTTTAAGCGAAGCCGGCGCTAACCTCAGCAGTTTAATCACTTACGTTCTGCAAACACCTCTCCTGTGGCTGGCCGTCGCCCTTTATGGGGTTTCCACGCTGCTGTGGATTCGCGTGCTGTCGCGTTATCCGGTGGGGTCGGTGTATCCGATGGTCGCTATCGGGTACGTTCTGGTGACAACAGGGGGCGTTCTTTTCCTCGGCGAGAAAGTTCCGCTGCAAGGGTGGATTGCTCTGGCGGTGATCTGCTTCGGCACGGTGCTGCTGGCGATGACTCCGGTGCAGTCGTCTTCCTGATTCCGCTTTAAACGCTAAGCGTTTCAACGTATTGCAGTGGGTAAACAGGGGTATTGTAAAACGTATGCAAGCTGATGTTAAACGCGGCATAGACCAATCATGGTCAGCGTCCGGCGCAAATGTGGATGGTTCGCGTTTGGTCCGGTTTTTGAGCAGACTGGCCCCTGGTCTGGTTTTCGGCCTGGGTTTCCTGGCGGTGCTGTGCATCGCTCTGATGATTTTTTATTTCTTCAACCACATCGGTTTCCCGCTCAACCTGGAGATGATGGAAGGTAATATCTTCCAGCACTTTGAACGCGCGGCGGCAGGGCTGCCCGTTTATACCGCGCCGTCGCCGGAGTATATTCCGCTGGCGTACAACCCGCTCTATTATTACCTGGCCGTGCCGTTCGGGTGGGTGTTCGGCGTCACGCTGCCGACTCTGCGGCTGGTCGCCGTCCTGGGGCTGGTCGGCAGCGCCGGGATACTGGCCCGGTTGGTCTACATCAGAACGAACTCGCGCTGGTGGGCGCTGATGGCGGTCGGTTTATTTGCGGCAGCCTACCGGGTGATGGATGTTTACCTTGATACCGCCCATTCCGATCCCTGGCTGCTGTTCAGCATCCTGCTGGGAAGCTACTGGATAGACCGCCGTTCTTCCCGCATCGGGCGGCTGGCAGGCGTGCTGATGCTGGTGGCCGGATTCTGGTTCAAACAGCACGGCGCGCTGTTCGTCGCCGGCGGCGTTTTTTACCTGGTCTGGCGCGAGGGTATCAGACGTTCCTGGCCTTACTGGACTGCCGCCGCCATCTTCGGCCCTGCCCTGTATCTATGGGGCGGAAATGCGTTGTTCGGCGCTTATTTCCATTATTTTACCTGGGAAGTGCCGCGCCAGTGGACGCAGGTTAATGTGCAGGCTGTCAGCCGCTATCTGTGGTTTATCACCAAATCCTATCCGGCGCTGGCGCTGGCCGCCGGGCTGCTGACGGCGCACACGGTTCTGCGCCGCCGGGGCGAACTGAGCGTCTGGCATGTTCAGTTGGTCATGGCGCTGGCGTCCGGCTTTCTGGGCGCGCTTGACCCCGGCTCGTCGAACAACGTCTTCGCCCCGATGGGGCTGTGGTTTATTCTGACGGGAACGCTGGCGCTGCACAGCCTTTGGCTGCGCGTCGGTTGGGTGCAGCGGTATGGCGTGCATCTGTTCGCGCTGGTGCTGGCTTTTGGCACGCTCACGTACTTCCCCTGGCGTTACGTCGTTTCGCCGTCCGCCGGCGACAGCTATGCCGAATTCATCAGTACCCTGCAAAACCTGGATGGGCCGGTTTATGCGCCGCAGCTCGGCCAGCTTCAGGATGATTATAAACTGTATCCGGCGGTGGGCTGGGTGGCGCTGGAGGACATCATTCGCGGCCCCGGTCGCAGCACGCAGAATCACCCCACCTCGCGTTTGCTGCTGGAATCGGTCATTCAGCCGGACGGGCCGGCCTACATTGTCATGAACTATCCGCTGGAAACCGACCCGCTGCTGGGCTTTCTGGCGGACTATTATGTGCGGGAAGCGGATTGGGGCGCGCGGTTTGCCCCGCTGCGGGCGCTGCCGCACCGCTGGGATCTGGCCTGGCCGCGCTACCTGTACCGCTATGCGCCGGACGAAGCCGCCGGCTGAATTATCCGGCTTTGTTAGCCCGGCGTTAGTTTCCATATCGCCGGCTGTTACGATTGTGCAAACCGGCGGCTCTATAATGGCGCAAAAAAACAGGGAGTGTTGTATGCCTTTCATCCATCCCAGCGCCGAGGTTGAAGCCGGGGCGACCATTGGCGAGGATACAAAAATCTGGCATCTGTGCCACATCCGCCGGGATGCGCACATCGGCAGCGAGTGAGTGCTGGGGCGCGGCGTGTTTGTGGACGCCGGTGTTCAGATCGGCAGCCGGGTGAAAATTCAGAATTACGTGTCGGTCTTTCACGGCGTTACCATCGAGGATGGCGTGTTCGTGGGGCCGCACGTCTGTTTTACCAACGATCTGTTCCCGCGCGCCATCAACGCCGACGGTTCGCTGAAGGCCGCCGATGACTGGGTGCTGACCGAAACGCTGATTCGCACCGGCGCGGCTATCGGGGCGAACAGCACCATCGTCTGCGGCGTCACCATCGGGCGCTGGGCGATGATCGGCTCCGGCAGCGTGGTGACGAAAGATGTGCCGGATTACGGCCTGGTGGTCGGCAATCCGGCGCGGCTGATCGGCTACGTGACGCCCGCCGGTAAGCGCGTCGCCACGCTGGAGGAAGCCGCCGGGGGCGCGTAATTTTTCCGTTCATTCTATACTGACTATACTGATATACAGTAACACTGTCCCGGCCGGCGGGCCGACATGACTACCCATGCAGCGGGCAAGCAGCCCGCATTGAGAGGAAACATGCAGATTCCAATTGCCAAACCGTTTATCGGTGAAGAAGAAAAACAGGCCGTCGTTTCGGTCTTGAGCAGCGGCCAGCTTTCGCAGGGGCCAAAAGTGGCCGAATTTGAACAGGCTTTCGCGGCTCGTCATGGCGCTAAACACGGCGTCGCCACCAGCAACGGCACGACCGCGCTGATGGCGGCTATGATGGCGCATGGCATCGGGCCGGGCGACGAGGTGATTATCCCGTCCTTCAGCTTTTTTGCGACCGCTTCCTGCGTCCTCAGCGTGGGGGCGCGCCCGGTTTTCGCGGACATCAACCCGGACACCTTCAACCTGTCGCCGGAAGCCGCCGAAGCCGCCATTACGCCGCGCACGAAAGCCATCATGCCGGTTCATCTGTACGGGCAGGCGGCGGACATGCCGGCCTTCGAGGCCATCTGCCGCAAACACGGCCTGATTCTGATGGAGGATGCCGCTCAGGCGCACCTGTCACAGATTGGGGATCGTTATGTCGGGACGTGGGGGACGACCGGCTTCAGTTTTTACCCCACCAAGAACATGACCACCACCGAAGGCGGCATGGTGCTGACCAACGACGACGATACGGCCCAGCGTCTGCGCATGATCCGCGCCCAGGGCATGAACGTCCGCTACTATCATGAGATCGTTGGCTACAACTTCCGCATGACGGACATGGCCGCCGCGATTGGTTTGGTGCAGCTTGGCCGCCTGGACGGCTGGACGCAGGCCCGCAGAAACAACGCCCAAGCGTACAATACCCGCCTCACCAGCGTCAAAACGCCGGTCGTCCAATCGGGGCATAACCACGTTTATCACCAGTATACCGTGCGCGTGCCGGACGATGCCGACCGGGATGCGGTCGTCAAACGCCTGAACGAGCGCGGAATCGGCGTGCGCGTGTACTATCCACTGCCGATTCACCAGCAGCCGGTGTTCCAGGCCATGGACGGCTATAAAGACGTGCATCTGCCGGAAACGGAAAAGGCCACGCGGCAGGTCTTTAGCCTGCCGGTTTATCCGACGCTGACCGAAGAAGAACTGGATTATGTGGTACAGGAGGTAAACGCCGCATGTTAAAAGCCGCCGTCATCGGCGTGGGCAGCATGGGCCGCAACCACGCCCGCGTTTACCGCGAAATGGAAGGCATCCAACTGGTCGGCGTCGCGGATAAAAATGCGCAGGCCGCCGCGAAAGTCGGCAGCAGCTACAGCGCGCCGGATTACACCGACTATCTCAAACTGCTGGACGAACAGCAGCCCGATCTGGTTTCGCTGGCCGTCCCGACCAGCCTGCACCACGAATTCGCCAGCCAGTTGATCGGGCGCGGCGTCCATGTGTTGATCGAAAAACCCATCGCCAGCAGCGTCGAACAGGCCGAAGACCTGATCGCGCAGGCGCAGCAGAAAGGCGTCGTGCTGGCGGTCGGGCATATCGAACGGTTTAACCCGGCCGTGATGGAACTGCGCCGCCGCCTGCGCGAAGGCATGGCCGGGCGCATCTACAAAATCCATGCCGAACGCCTCAGTCCCTATCCGTCGCGCATCCAGGACGCCGGCGTGGTGATTGACCTGGCCTCGCACGATATTGACCTGCTGCGCTATCTGATGGACGAGCCGATCACCCGGCTGTACGGCGAAACGCTCCAGAGCATCAACTCCGACCGGGAAGATATGTTCAACGGCCTGGTTCGCTTTAAGAGCGGCGCGGTGGGCGTGCTGGACGTGAACTGGATCACGCCGTCCAAAATCCGCCGCATGACCGTGACTGGCGCGCGCGGCATGTTCCGCTGCGATCTGCTGTCGCAGGAATTGTTCTTTTACGAAAACGAAAGCGCGCCCAGTCAGTGGGATACCCTCAGCATCCTGCGCGGCGTGAGCGAAGGTAACATCCTGGGCATCCGGGTGCAGCGCCACGAGCCGCTGGCCGCCGAACTGGCCGATTTTGTAGGGGCCGTGCGCGACAGCCGCCCGCCGACCATCACCGGCAAGGATGCGGTCGAGACGCTCCGGCTGGCGCTGGAGTTCGTCAATTCCGGCAAAACGACCGAGGTCATCACGCCGCAGCGGGCTTGACCGGACGCCGGACAGGCGCTGTTTTGTCTGACAGGAACGGGACAGAGGGCTTAAGCCCCCTGTCCTTTTTTTGCGGAGAGGATTAAACGCGGTTGAAGCGGCGCGCCAGCAGCCATCCCCCAACCGCCAGGATCACCAGCGCGCCACCCAGGATCACCCAGCGAACGAGCGGCGTCTCGCCGGTTTCCGGCAGGCGCTGGACGCTGATGATATTGGCTTCGGTGGACGGGCCGCCGACGATGGCCGCCGGATTGATGATGATGAACGGCACCGCCACGTCGTCGCGGACGCGGGTGGTGATGGTGACGCTGGCCGACGAACGCGCCGGGATGAGGTCGAACGTGACCGTCACAAGCTGGCCGATGGCGGTGGCATTGGCGGGCAGCGGCGGCACGATTTCCAGTTCATCCGGCACGCGGTCTTCGACGACTACGTTGGTGGCCGGGGTGTCGGTATCGTTGGTGACGGTGATCGTCCAGGCGACGATTTTGCCTGGTTCGGCGAACGGGTCATCCGGCACTTTGCTGATGCCCAGCGAGCCGCCGGGTGCGCCAGGGGTGCCGGGAGTGCCGGGCAGCGGTGTGGATGTGACGGGCGGCGGCTGGAGCGCGAAGCCGAAGTCAAAGGTATGGTCGTTATCGCCGTACAGACGGGTCACTGCCACCGTCACCGGGAAGTTCGTCTCGGTGACCAGTTCGCGCGGGCGGGGGTTCACGCCGTCGGAATCGCGGAAATCGTCGTTGCCGTCATTGATGACGCGGGTATTGACGCGCGTGGTATAGTAGGGCGTCAGCGGCCCGCCGCCGTAGTTGGCCGGGTCATCCAGGCGCACTTCGTAGGTTGTATCCGGCAGCAGGCCGATGGGTTCGAAGTCGTCGCGCACGCCGTTGCCGTTGATGTCCACGAAGTTAATGCCCGGCGTCCCCGGCGGGAACAGGCCGGCAAAATAAATATTCTGCTCGTTGAAGTAGTATTCGCCGTCGGCATCGGTGACGGTCTGGGCGACGAGCGTATCTACGTCATCGTCGCCGTCGGTGTCCATGTACAGGCGCAGGCTGACGTTCGCCAACTTAAGCTCGCCGGGGTCCTGGACGCCGTTGAGGTCGAGGTCTTCCCAGACCAGATTGCCGATTTCCAGGGGCGCGGGGCCGCAGACCGCTTCCAGGTCGCCCAGGCCGTTCGATTTGCCGAACTGCTCGATGAAGGCCGGCGGTGGCGGCGGAATACTCGGCCCGTTGAAAATGCGGAAGCTTTGGAAGCGCGTGCCGGTGTCGTTGTTCAGCCAGGTCACGCCGCCGTCGAACAGCGCATCCGGGAAGCCGCAGTTTTCGCACAGCGGGTCGAAGACGGTCATCACCATCTCGGCGCTGCCGGGGATGTCCACCAGGCCGCCCAGGGAAATCTCGTCGTGCCGTTCCCCGCCGTCTGCCGGGATATTCGGGTTATTGCGGTCATGGAAGTAATACTCGCCGCCGCCGGGGCCCTCGCCGTTGCCCGCGCCGCCGGTGGTGATGCCGCCGCAGGTGCCGTTGTTTTCCAGCGTCCACACGCCGGAAATGTCGCGGCAGGCGCGCAGCACATCGCCGGAGCTGATGCCGTTGGCTAACTGGCCGCTGCCAAGATCGAACGGGCCGGGCTGCTGATGGCCGGCGCGGTCGCCAAAGCGGTCACGAAAACCGAGAACCATATCCTGATTATCAAACACGATGTCGGTCAGCAGCGGTTCAGGATTCACGGTGGCTTCGTTGTCCGGGTTCGGCCAGGTTGGAGTCCAGGGATTCCATACCGCCGAACGGCTGCGCCCGGTAAAGGGGTTAACCGGGCAGTTCACGTCGCTCTGGTCGGCGCAGCCGCGCGGATAGTTCAAGGGAAACGACAATTCCAGGCGGAAGCCGCCGCCCGCCAGCGGATCGAACGAATGCACAAAAGCGCGCAGATCATCGGGGTCTTGCGAGGTTTCCGCCGAGCAGACCGAACCGACGTACACGCGGCCATCATGCACGCCCAACGCGAAGGGGCGCACGTCCGCGCTGCTGGAACAGACCGTACCGGGCAGGCCGGTCAGGCTGTAACGGCGGATACGGCTGGCCGGGGGTACGGTGGCCTCGTAGCCGATGGGGATGTCCAGCAGTTCGCGGGTATTAAGGTTGACGACGTACAGCGAACGATCATCCTCGGAAACATCCAGGTCGCCCAGCGACATTTTGCTGACCAGATTATAGGTGTCGGTATCGTACTGCCAGCAGTTGTTGAAGAAGTTCGGCGGGCAGTCGGTCGTATTGGCCGGGTGCGGGTCGTCGCCGGTGTTAAAAGCGGCGGGCAGCGTGTTTAAGTCCAGGAACAGGCTGACCTGCCCGGTCGAAGGCCGCATCCGGTAGATGCCGCCGGTTGTGGTGGCCGTGCCGCTGGCGTTTGGCCCAAAGCCGGTGTGCCGCTTGAGGTACGACGCCACGAAAAAGCTGTCCGAGGCGCGATGATAACCCAGCCCCCAGGTCGTGCCGATCTGCGAGGCCAGCGCCAGCACCGGGTGCGCAGCGTCGCCGGTGGCGGTGTAGGGGAAGGTGATGAAGGTCGGGCTGGCCGAAAACGGCCCGCGCAGTTGATCTTCAAACGTGTAACAACTGGTTCCCAGGTCGGGGTTGTTCATGTGGCAGTATTCGGCGGGCTGGCTGAGGCCCAGGCTCAAACCCGGCACCGCGCCGGCGCATTCGACGAACTGGATGGTCGTCTCGGAATTCGCGCCGAAACGCGCGGAATAAAGGAATGTCGCCGTCCAGTCGAATTCAAGCCGCACTTCACCGTCGCTGGGCAGGTTCAGCGTATAACTCCCGTCGGCGTCGGCGGTGGTGGCCGTTCCGGCGAGGCCGCCGGCGGCGTCATAGGCACGAACCACCACGCCGCCCTGTCCCGGTTCAAGCGCCTCCTGCTGACCGTTGTCGTTATAATCACGATAGGCGACGCCGGTGATGATACAGGCGGCGCGCGCAGGTTGAATATAAATCCCAAAACTCACAAGCGTGAAAGTCAGAATAAAAGCAATCCTTGCCAGGATTACAATCCCCCATATTGTACTATGATGCCTTAACTTCATGTGCAT
>JACAES010000176.1 GCA_013388735.1 Chloroflexota bacterium
GCTGCCAGTCAACCAGCCTTTTGTCTCGACACGGCGTATGCGGTTAAAGTGAGCCATGCTCCACCTCGTGCGAGTGCGTCAGGGACAAGCCAGCCGCTTTAGCGGTTGGTCGTTGACTTACCTGCTCACCTTTGGTGCCGCGCAGGATTGTCGTTCGATCAGCGCGGCACTCAGGCTGTAGGTGCGTGGTGTATCAGACCGTTCGCCACTGGTGATCTGGCGGACGATCAGTTCGACGGCCAGCGTCCCCATTTCATCTACGGCAATATCAACCGCCGTGATCGGTGGCTGCCAGAAACTTAACCATTCCGAATCGTCAAATGATAGAACCGATATATCGTCCGGCACGCGGATATGATGCGCCATCAACACCGTCATCACGCCGACCAGCAGACGGTTGCTGGTCACGAACAATGCGGTAGGCCGGGGCGAAAGGCGCAGCAGTTCCTCAGCCGCCTGGATGCCATATTCTTTGGTAAATGCGCCCACTTTCACCAGTTCGGGGGCGACATTGATACCCGCGTCCGTCATCGTCCACCGGAAACCTTCCAGGCGGCTTCTGCCGGTGCTGGTGTTTAGCGAGCCGACGATCAGCGCGATGCGCTGGTGTCCGAGGCCGATCAGGTATTTGGTTGCCAGTTTTGCGCCTTGAAAATTGTCTGCCAGCACGGCATCGAGGATGCATTCTTCGTGGCGGCGGTTGACCTCAACTATCGGCATCCCCTGCTCGACCAGCTCCCGAATGGTAGACAGACATTTGCCATCCGGCGGCGGGACACAGATGATTCCGTCTACTTTCAATTCCCAGAACTGGTTGAGATAGTTGAGGTATAAATCAGGTTCATCTCGCGTGACGCCTAACAGCATGGTATAACCGCGCTGTCTGAGTTGTTTTTCGATGCTTTCGGCGAGCGTCGTATAAAATACGTTCAGAATACTGGGGATCACGAGGGCGATCAGACCGGAGGGCATTCCACGCAGCCCGCGCGCGCGCGCGTCCGGGCGAAAACCCAACTGCTCAATCGCTGTTTTAACTCGTTTGCGTGTTGCCTCGCTCACGTAGCCACTGTTATTGATGACGCGCGAAACCGTCGCCGGGGAAACCCTGGCATGGGCGGCTAATTCTCGGATCGTGGCTGTGCGTGGTTTTTTGTCCATCAAATGCTATATCATAAAAGCATATTTCGGAAAACGTTATCACACTTTGGCTGCGGTGAATAGCGGGAATGTGAGCGGTCTCAACCGGCCAGATGATGGTCTGTATGAGGCAGGATGTGAAAACGTTTTACTATTTTGTATCACATAAAACGGGCGGAGTCAAGCAGCTTCGTCCAGGGGGTGTATTTCACTTCGGTGCGATTCCCCCTGACTCCCTTCTCCCGACCACCGCTGCGCGGCTGGGAGACGGGGGAAGCGAAGGCGACGGTGCTGATTTTCGCCCTCGCCCAGTGCCGAAGACCCGTTAGGGAAAGGGGTTGGGGGTGAGGGCCGTCCCCTGAGCGCGAGAGGGCGGGGGCAAAAGCACTCTGCACCAACCTGAAATGCACCCGCTCGGTTGGCCTTGTTGCGATGTGCCGAACCCTGTGCTAAAATCTGTTTGGTATGAGAACGTTCGCAGACAGCGGCCAGGATGCGCCGGGTTTCCTGTTACCGGCGGGCGGCCTGGCGCAGAGGTGTTTTATCTGCCGGCGAACACTTGTGAATCGACGGGCTATCCTCAAATCGTCAGCGACAGGGAGGTGTTCCAGCGTCCAACAAATCAAGCCTATTGTCGAACCTCGGTAAGTGTCTAAATTACTTAGTGGAGAAAATATTATGAACCGGAAGTTCCTCGTCTTTGTTTCGCTTCTGTCTGTACTCCTGGTGCTGATGAGCGGCACCGTCGTCGTCGCCCAGGGTGAGACCTTCATGGGCAAAACCGCCGAAGAACTCTTCCCCGGCGCAGCCGACGAAACCGAACGCGCCAACGCAATGGCGGCGCTGCTGGAAGCCAACCTGCCGGATGCGACCGGGCAGTTCGCCGGGCAAACCCTGACCTTAGCCGTCCAGCAGGCCGGCGCGCGCGGCGGCATCTCTGGCCCGTATTACTTCTGGCGTGAAGCCTTCCAGGCGGCCACCGGCGCGACCCTGGAAATCGTGGAAATCCCGCAGGCGCAGTACTTCACCACCACCTCGACCGACTTCCTGACCGGCCAGAACAGCTATGATGTGATGAACATCGGCGCGTGGTTCCTGGCGGATTACGTGGTGAACGGCTGGATTCAGCCGCTTGACCCGTTCTTCGAGCAGGAAGGTTTCCCGGTGTGGGATCGTGAGGCCGTGTTCCCGTCGCTGGCGAACCTGATGAAGTGGGAAGGCCAGTGGTACGGCGCGCTGAACGACGGCGACGCGCAGATGCTTTATTACCGTAAAGACATCCTGACCGACCCCGATTGGCAGGCGGCCTTTAAAGAAGAAACCGGCATGGATATGCCCGTCCCGCCCAAGACCTGGCAGCAGCTGCTGGCTGTGACCAAGTTCTTCAACGGCAAGGACTGGAACGAAGACGGCGACCCGGATGACGGCATCAGCCTGCATCTGCGCACCGGCGGCCAGGGTATGTTCCATTTCATGTCGCTGTCGGCCCCCTTCGCCATCACCCCGGCGGAAGGCGATGACATCGGCAAGATCACCAAATATGACAATGTTTACTGGTTCGACCCCGATGACCTGACCCCGCTGATTAACCAGCCCGGCCATGTCGCGGCGCTCGAATTCCTCAAGGAACTGGCGGCCACCGGCTCGACGGCGCAGTTCGGTTGGGAACTGGCCGAAGCGTGGAACAACTTCCTGAACGGCAACGCCGTCGCCACCTTCTCGTGGGGCGATGTTGGCTCGCTGGCGCAGGACCCCAGCCGCTCAACCATCCAGGGCAAACTGGGCGGCGCGCGCATCCCGTGTTCCGAAAAGTGGTATGACCGCGAAGCGGGCGTGTTTGTCGAAGATTCGGCCAACCCCAACTGCGTCGGCAACACCACCGGCGGTTCGTGGTATCCGGTCATGTCGGCTTTCACCGATACGCCGGGGCTGGCCTACTACCTGATGGCGATGCAGGCCGCCAAGCCGATCAACTTCTTCAACGTGTACTACGGCTGGACGGGTGTGGACCCGGGCGCAACCTACGACCTGTTCCCGCCCATCGGCACCGCCAGCGTGGATGACTACGTGGCCGCCGGTTACAACGCCGATGACGCGCTGGAATACATCACCGGCTACGGCGAGAACTTCTTCAGCCATCCCATCTACCAGACCTACCTGCGTATCCCCGGCACGGAGACGATGTGGACGATCCTGGACACCCGTCTGGGCCAGGCCATGATTGACGAACTGACGCCGCAAGAAGCGCTTGATCTGGTCGCGCAGGAATGGGATCAGGTCAACAACGATCTGGGCCGCGAAGAACAGCTTCGGGTTTACCAGGCCGGTATCGGCTACGTCCCGTAGTCTGCCCGTTTTGAGCGCAGCCACGCGCTGACGGTTAAACGATGGGGAGAGGCGTTTGTTCCTCTCCCCAGTTGTATTCTGGATAAAGCACATACT
This sequence comes from Chloroflexota bacterium, assembly GCA_013388735.1. Classification (GTDB taxonomy): domain Bacteria; phylum Chloroflexota; class Anaerolineae; order Aggregatilineales; family Phototrophicaceae; genus CFX2. Next base: position 3,580 of record JACAES010000176.1, read on the forward strand.
TACTGGGTAGATGCAATGTATAAAAAAAGCCGCGCCCGCTACTTCTTCCTGCTGCCGGGGGTTTTCTGGATTCTGACCTTCACCCTCTTTCCGCTCATTTTTTCGTTATATCTCAGCTTCACCAATGCCAATATGCGAAACTTCACGCGGGCGACGTGGAATTTCGTCGGGTTTGAAAACTATGCGTCCATCGGCAGTGATCTGCGCGTCGGCGAAACGGTTGTCACCTCCGTTTATCTGACCGTCGGCAGCCTGCTGGTGACGCTTATACTGGGTACGTTCATGGCCTGGCTGTTCAACCACGACATCCCCGGCCTGCGCATCTTCCGTTCCATCCTGACCATGCCGCTGTTCGCCGCGCCCATCGCGCTGGGTTTTATGGGGCTGATCCTGTTCAACGAAACCAGCGGCTCGATCAACAGCATCATCCGGGGACTGGGCGGCACAGGCGTGCGCTGGATGACCGACTCCTGGTCGGCGCGCACCGCCGTGCTGATTCTGGACGCCTGGCAGTGGACGCCGTTTGTATTCGTCATCATCCTGGCGGCCATGCAGTCCATCCCAGAAGAACTGTACGAGGCCGCCCGCCTGGACACAGGTTCGGGTTGGGCTGTTTTCCGGTCTATCACCTTCCCGCTGATCGCACCGGCGCTGGGGACGGTGGCGCTGCTGCGGCTGGTGGAAACCTTCAAAATTCTCGATATACCCTTTTCGATGCTGGGCGGCGGGCCGGGTTCGGCCACGCAGACCTATTCGTATTATGTATACCTCACCGGCCTGCGGAGCTTTAACATGGGTTACGCCTCGTCGCTGGCCTATATTCTGGTGATTATCGCCATCATCATCAGCACCATCTATTTCTGGCGCGTGCGCGCCCGTTTCGAGTAATGCAGCAGGAGCAAATGTTATGGCAACCCTGAATAAAGAAGCCGCCGCGCAGCCCGTCCGCGCCGTTCAGATTGGCCGTTCGCGTCTGGGGCGTATCCTGCTGTGGGTGGCGGTCGTCGTGGCGATTGTCTGGGTGCTGTACCCGTTCGTCTGGGCGGTCATCACCTCGTTCAAAACCCAGCGCGAGGCGCTGGAGCCGACCATCATCCCCTTCCTTCAGTTCCAGCCCAGCATGGAAAACTGGTCGGCGGAGCTGGGGCTGGGCGCGCGCGAGACGACGCTGGCGCTGGGCAACAGCATCACCATCTCCATTGGGGCGACCACGCTGGCGACCGTACTGGGGACGCTGACCGGCTACGCGCTGGCGCGTTTTCGCTACGGCATCGGCAACCGCAACATCGTATCGTGGGTGCTGTCGCAGCGGTTTCTGCCGCCGGTCGCCACGCTCATCCCGTTTTTCCTGGTGCTTCAGCGTTTGCAGTTGATTGACACCGTGCCGGGGCTGATTCTGGTCAACACCACCTTCACGCTGCCCTTTGCCATCCTCATCATGCGGGACTTCTTCGCCGATTTCCCGGACGAAATCGAGGAAGCCGCGCTGGTGGACGGCGCCAACCCGCTGCAAATCTTCTTGCGGGTGGCGCTGCCGCTGGCGACGCCGGCCATCACGGCGGCGGCCATCATCTGCTTCGCCTTCGCCTGGAACGAATACCTGTTCGCCAGCGTCATCGCGCCGAAGGACGCCAAACCGTATACCTTCCTGGTCGCCAGCACCAGCACCGTGCGCGGCGTACACTTCGGTTATCTGGCAACCCGCATGTTGATCGCCATCACGCTGCCGGTGGTGCTGTCGCTGTTTGTGCAGCGGTACATCGTGCGCGGCCTGTCGCTGGGCGCGGTGAAAGGCTAACACGCCGCCCTACATTCCTTAACACTGCTGTGATACAATGCGGGCGACCCCAAAGTGTGAGTAGAAACAAGGGCTAACCCGTGTTAACTGTCAGAGACGATATTCGCAATATTGCGATCATCGCGCATGTAGATCATGGCAAAACCACGCTGGTGGATGGGATGCTCAAGCAGGCTAAAGTCTTCCGCGACTCGGCCACCGTCGGCGAACGCATCCTGGACTCCAACGATCTGGAGCGCGAACGCGGCATCACCATCCTGGCGAAAAATACCGCCGTCACCTGGGGCGGCATCAAAATCAATATCGTGGATACCCCCGGCCATGCCGATTTTGGCGGCGAGGTTGAGCGCGTCCTGAACATGGTGGACGGTGCGCTGCTGCTGATTGACGCGGTGGAAGGCCCGATGCCGCAGACGCGCTTCGTGCTGCGAAAGGCGCTGGCGCTGGGGCTGCGCATCATCGTCGTCATCAACAAGGTAGACCGCCCCTTCGCCCGCGTGGAAGAGGCGCTTAACGAGACGTTTGACCTGTTCATCGAACTGGGCGCCAGCGACGAACAGGCCGATTTCCCGGTTATTTACGCCATCGGCCTGACCGGGCGGGCGGGCTATTCGGCTTCGACCATTGGGGATGACCTGTCGCCGCTGTTTGAAACCATCATCAAGGAAGTCCCCGGCCCGCGTGTAGACCCGGACGCCCCGCCCACGCTGCTGGTGACAACGCTCGAATATGACAACTATAAAGGGCAGATCGGCGTCGGACGGCTGTCGTCCGGCGTGATGAAAAAGGGGATGCCGGTTGCGCGCATCACGCCGCGCGGCGAACGTTTCACCGGCACGATTGAATATCTGTTCACCTATCACAACCTGACCAAACTGGACACCGCCGAAGTCCGCGCCGGGGACATCCTGGCGTTTGGCGGGCTGGACGAAATCTTCATCAGCGACACGATTGCCGACATCAGCGTGACCGAACCGCTGCCGGCCATCAGCGTCGAAGAGCCGACCGTCCGCATGACCTTCGGCGTCAACACTTCGCCGCTGGCCGGGCGCGAGGGCAAAACCGGCTGGGGGACATCCCGCCGGCTGCGTCAGCGCCTTTACGACGAAACACGCAGCAACGTCGCCCTGCGCGTGGCCGACGGCGACTCGCCCGACCGTTTTGTGGTCAGCGGGCGCGGCGAGCTGCATCTGGGCATTCTGATCGAAACCATGCGCCGCGAGGGCTACGAGTTCGAGGTCAGCAAGCCGGAAGTCATCTACCGCGAAGACCCCGAAACCGGCGAACTGCTGGAGCCGGTCGAGGAAGCGCATATCGAGGTGGCCGATAATCTGGTCGGCACAGTGGTCGAACTGCTAGGGACGCGGCGCGGGCTGATGACCAACATGCACAGCGACAACGGCACCACCTATATGACCTACGTCGTCCCCACGCGCGGGATGCTGGGTCTGCGGTCGCAGTTTTTGCGCGCCACCAGCGGCCTGGGGCAGATGCACAGCCTGCATTACGGCTACCAGCCGGTTTCGGGCGAGATTCCGGGGCGGCAGTTCGGCAGCCTGGTCGCCATCGAACCCGGCCCGACGACCGCCTATGCGCTGGTGAACGTCCAGCAGCGCGGCTCGTTTTTCATCGCGCCCGGCGTCGAGGTTTACGAAGGCATGGTGGTGGGCGAGCATATCCGCCCCGGTGACCTGGACATCAACGTCTGCAAGACCAAACACCTGACCAACCACCGCGCCAAACCCAGCGAAACCACCGACGGCCTGAACACACCCCGCCAGTTAAGCCTGGACGACTGCATCGAGTTCCTGGCCGAGGACGAACTGTTGGAAGTGACGCCGCTCAGCCTGCGCATTCGCAAGCGCATCCTGGGCAGTGAGGAACGCATCAAAGAGCGCAAGCGCCGGGAAAAAATCCTGGCCGGGTAAATCCGATTTTGCCACCCGAACTTTCGCAGGGGGCGCAGAACGCTGCGCCCTTTGCCGTTTAAAGCAAGTGCGCGCCGGAGTCAAAAGCGTTTCGCAAAACCGGAAATTCGGATAATATCGTCGTCATTATCCTATCTCACAGCAAAAAATGATGGCCGAAAAACCGACACTTTTCCTGAGCTACCGCCGGAAGTCCAGCGCCGATCTGGCGCGCTATCTGAACGACCATCTGAACAGGATGGGCGTGGACGTATTTTTTGACGTGGCCGACATCGAAGGCGGCACGCGCTGGTCGGCAGCATTGGAGCGCGAACTCATCAACCGCCGGTATTTCCTGGTGATTCTCGCGCCCGATACCCTGGAATCGGAGTGGGTCAGGAAAGAGATCGAAACCGCCTTGCGCCATCAGAAAGTGATTATCCCCCTGCTGACGCAGGGATTCACTTTTCAGGATGTGACGCTGCCGGAAGCGATCAAAGACCTGGCCGAGTACCAGGCCGTGAAGTTCGACTACGAAAGCCCCGAACCGGCCTTTGAGCGAATCAAGCAGACGCTGCAAATCGGGCGTCCCCGGCGGCTGCTGAAGTGGATTGGCGGGGGTGCGCTGGCGACGATCATCGCCCTGATGCTGGCTTTTCTGGCGTTGTTCCCGGAGCAGACGCGCACCGAATGGTTTCAGGCATTGGGGCTGATCGGGCAATCGGCCACGCCGTCTACCGCCGCCACCGACGCGCCGCGCCCGACCGATACGCCCGCTGCGCCGACCGACACGCGGGTTCCGGCAACGCCCGTGCCGTTTGTTCCGACCGGCGCGCCTTTTCCGACCGCAGCCGTTTCGGCTGTCCTAACTGATGCGCCGACCGGGGAAGCCACGCTGCGGCTCATCACCTCGCCCGATACGCTGACCATCGTCGTGCAGGCGTCCGCGTCAGTGGATTTACGCGGTCTGAATCTACGTTACGAGGACTCGTTTGGCGCAGTCGTCACCCGACATCCCGCCGACGATTTCGACGTGCTGGCGCTCACCAGGGGTATGGCCGAACCCGGCGCGTGTTTCGTCTACCGGGAAGCCGGCAGCAGTTCGCCCTTGGCGAACGCCTGCACGAATACGCAGAAAGTCTTTCGCCGCGAGGTGACGCGCGCCGACGTGTTCTGGTACGACTTCACGACCAACCGCCCGCGCGACCTTGTGACGCTCAACGGCGAGCAGTTGATAATTGTCTGCCCCGGCAGCAGCCCAAGCTGCGACGTGGCGTACACCGGCGCGGCGCTGAACCCGTAAGCCGAACAGACTCAAAGCAAAGCGCGCAAAGAGGCAAAGGCGCGGAGATGAATATGTGGGGGCGGGTCGCAGAGGCAGACCCGCCCCCTGGTGTCTTCGCGGTATAATGGAAAATGTTGTATGGGCGGAGGCAGATGGATGGTCGTTGAGAAGAAACGCTATACCCTCGAAGATTACCGGGCAGTCGCCGAGCGTCCCGAAAACCGCGAGAAAATCCTCGAACTCATCGAAGGGGAGATTGTTGAAAAAGTGCCGAGCTTTACACGCTCTCGCTGCCGATGACTTCATCATTGTATCACCTTGCAAAGCCAGGATAAACACGCGATTATAGAGACGACAGGAGGAGTAACCATCATGCTGCTGGCGATTGACATCGGAAACACTAACGTCCATATGGGGCTGTGGCAGGACGGCGCGTGGGCGCTGTCGTGGCGGGCGCGCACCGTGCCGGACAAAATGCCGGACGAATATGCCGTGCTGGTGCGGAACTTTTTAAGCGACGCCGACCTGGGCTATCGCGCCATCAGCGGCGTCGTCATCGGCAGCGTCGTCCCGGCGCTGACGCCAGCGTTCGTCGAACTGGTCGAAACCTACATGGGCCAGCACCCACTGGTCGTCACCAACGAAACGCCGATGGGCATCAAAATCGCCATTGACCAGCCGGAGCAGGCCGGGGCCGACCGTCTGGTGAACGCGGCGGCGGTGGTGGCGCTGTACGGCGCGCCGGCCATCGTGATTGACTTCGGCACGGCCACCACTTTCGACGTGGTGTCGGCGGACGGCGCGTACTGCGGCGGCGCGATTGCCCCCGGCATCGGCATCGCGCATGACGCGCTGGTGTCACGCACGGCGCGGCTGCACAAGGTTGACCTGTTCCCGCCGCCCAGCCCGATTGGCCGCAATACGATTCACGCCATGCAGTCCGGCATCTTCTGGGGGTATGTATCGCTGGTGGAAGGGCTGGTGGCGCGCATCAAAACCGCGCTGAACGAGCCATCCGTCAAGGTGATCGCCACCGGCGGTTTAGCGCCGCTGTTCAGCCAGCACACCCAGGTGATAGACCGCATCGCGCCGGAACTGACGTTGGACGGCCTGCGTATCATCTACGACATCAACCGAAGCCGGTAGCCGGGCCGTCGGTTTTCCCTCTCATTTCTGCCCCATCATCGCCCGCGACCGGACGCGCACGGCCACCACTTCGCCGCGCACGCATTCGTCCGCGCCCGCGAAAACCGTTACCGCCACCAGCGCCTTTTTGGGCGTGATGTCGGTCACGCGGGCGCGCAGCACCAGTTCCACGCCTATCGGCGTCGGGCGCAGGTAAGAGACGTTCAGATTGCCGGTCACATAGGTCACTTCTGGCTGGCTGCCGGGCGCGCGGCCTTCGGCGTGGTAGGTGGCGGCGATAGCCGTCCCCATGCTGTGACAGTCAATCAGGCTGGCGAGCAGGCCGCCGTACACAAAACCGGGGAAGGCTGTATGGTGCGGAAGCGGCGTAAACCGCGCGATGCCTTCCTGCCCATCCCAGAAAGTCTGGATGTGCAGGCCGTGTTCGTTCAGCCGCCCGCAGCCGTAACAGATGGCGATTTCGTCGGGGTAAAAGTTCTGGATGGGCTGGTCAGTTTTCACTATAGGCTCACCATTCGCTGATCTGGACACTGCGAATCATGATAACGAAAACGCCCCGCAGGCGCGAGGCGTTGGTTGGTTTCCACAGTTTGTAGAACCCATTTCAAAAATGTCTAGAAGTCATTTCAAAATTCGGTCAACACACCAAAGAATAATGGCGACGAGACAAAACGCACGGTAGATATGTAAATGACGGTCATAGCGCACCACCAAACGACGACAGTTGTCCATCCAACCCAAACACCGCTCGACTTTCCAGCGTTGGCAGTAGCCTGGCGCCGGCGTGAGCGTCGCCCACCCGGACGGCGGCACCGTGAGCGGGGCGGCGGTGCAGTAAATGATCCGCTGTGTTAGCTCAGCCGAGTCCAGCGCGAGGTCATGTGCGGCGCGCGTGGCTGGCTGAGGTCAACCGCGGCCTGCCACTGATACGTGGTGGGCCAACGCCTGAACACGGGCGCGACGGTGTAGATGAACCACAGCGAGGGCTTGCTGATGCGCGGACGCCAGCCGCCAGCAGGGTGAATCCCGATGGTCACTGTGCTGCCGGCCCGCTGTACCCAATACACGCCGGCAATGTGACCCAGCGCTGGCCCCAAATCAACGAACAAATCTCCGGCCAGCCGCAGACCGTCGGCTAGGTGGGCGATGTCTGGAAAAGGCGGGTCGAACGCAAAGCGCACGGTGTGGCGTCCGGTTTCCACGCGCATGGCGCTGATCTCCGGGTGGCCGGCGTTGTCGCGGATCTCGCAGACCGCATCCCCGGCTTCAACCGCTTCGCCGCTGCTCACTACCGCCGCTGGCAGCGGACCGTCATGGTTTTCGTTCCAGATGACGACAAACGGCTCGGCTGAGTAGCGTACGAAATGCATCCGCTTGCCGTCAATAGGCGCGGGCAGCGCGTCGGGCTGATGGCTGCGGCCGTCAATCGTGATGGCGATGTCGGTGTGCGCTTGCCGCACAAAGTAGAAATCGTGCAACACTACCAACGGCAGCGCGGGCGGGTTCTCGGTCCCGCTAGAGACGGGAGCCAGCAGGCCGAACGGCTTGCGCGGTTTGGGATTCCGCTCGTGAACGCGCAGCGACACCATACGGCCTGTTTTGTCCTCGAACGCAAGGTCGAGATCAGCGCCGCGTTCGCCGATGGTGAAATGACCGCCCTCAAACGACCGCGCGGCGAAGTCTGACAGCCCTTTGCCGACGATGTTATAGTCCTCGCGTTTCAGATTGATCTGCGGCTGATGATAGACGTCCACGCGGCCGTCGCGCCGCCAGCCGATCACCAGCAGGCCGCGCCCCGTGTCTGGATCGTCGAAGGCCTGCGGCTCGAAACCGATGTAGACTGTGTCCGGGTCGCGCTCAAAGTTGATGATGAGCAGCCGCTCCATCGGGTCGAGCCTGGCGGTGAAGGGCAGGAAGAGACGCCCATCCGACGGATGCGCGTAGATACCTGCTGAGTGCTGATGTGTCACATGTCCTCCTCTCAAAGCGCATCTGAAAAGCCCTATTGGGGGGCGGTGGCCGGTTCACAGGCTAATCGCCGCACCATAAGATGGGTCATCGCCACATAAGCCACTGCTTCACTATTGCGTGGCAAAACTGTATCGTCCTTGCTTAAGACCCAATAATGGCTCAACCAGCCAAAGGCACGCTCCACCATCCAACAACGCGTCTGTAAAACAAAGCCCTTGCTGCCTTCGGGACGACTGACAATTTCAAGTACCCAGGCGCAAGTGGACTGCACCCAATCGAGCAGTCACTGTACCTTGTAGCCCGCATCCGCCTAAACCAGCCGTAAACGCGGATGACGACCCTGAATGCGCTCAAATACCCGTTTGGTTCCATCCTGCTCTCGAATACTGGCAGCATGAACAATCACCAGCCCTATCAATCCCAACACATCCATCAGCACGTGGTGTTTGCGTCCGTTCACTTCGGCATCTTTCACGTCTGTTGGATATCTGTTCATCTTTTTAGTTTACAACATCTCCCTATCTTTAGATGCACTCTAAAATGCGAAAGCAGTAGATTGCAGCGCAGCGCACAGAAAGAGCTGCTGCTTCACCTGGTTAAGCAGGTTGTTGTCAACACGGATGGCGAGATTGTGTTGGAACTGCGAGCGCCGTTTGCCTATCTGAAAGACCTCTCAGATAGAGCACGACGCGAACGTGAGGGAACCCCTGAAATGCAAACATCCAGCGCATTGGCTGGATGTTCGGACTGGCTCCAAACTAGCTCCACAGCCTGGATTCGAACCAGGAACCCATCGGTTAACAGCCGATTGCTCTGCCGTTGAGCTACTGTGGAATGGCTCTTAGACGCACACAATGGTAGCAAAACGCCGCTCACTCGTCAAGGCAAGATCGACGATCGAGAATAGGGTACGTCGGCGTTCAACGCACCCAACC
>JACAES010000138.1 GCA_013388735.1 Chloroflexota bacterium
CCTTTGGGCGACTGGTAGCCGCAGTTCTGGCAGACGTATTTGGTGCGCGTTTTCGCCATTGCTGAGCGCCCTTCATCCTGAACACCTGTGCTAATGATGGCGATTATAGCACATTCAATTCGAGGGCGGGGTATAGGCGAATAACCGGTGAGTGGGGGCGCGCCGGCGCGTCAGTTATCGGACGGTTGAATGCCCAACCGCCAGATCAGATCGAGGATTTCACCCGGCTGAAAGGGTTTTCCCAGCACCGCGTCCGCCCCCTGCGCCAGCGCCTCCTGGCGGACGGCTGCCGAGTCGTCGGCGGTCATCAGGATAAACGGAATCGAACGCCACCGGGCATCGTGTTTGACTGCCTGTAAAAACGAAAACCCGTTCATCGCGGGCATTCGCAGATTGCTGATGATGAGCGCGGGTGGCGCGCTGGTTTCCAGCAGCGCCATACCATCCTGCCCGTTGTGGCCGACGATGATCTCATAACCGTTCATCGCCAGCAGCGCGCCGATCAGGTTGGTGATTTCGACCAGATCATCCACGACCATGATGGTCGCCATAAAAACCGCTCCACACTCCACGTCTTTATTACAAGATTACCCCCTCGATGTAACAAAATGTAATATGTCTTTGTGAAATATTTGTGAAAGAGGATGCACGCCGCCGGAAGGCCGCTTTGTTCGCCGTAATGTTCGCCGTAAAACGAAGGCCGTGTTAAAAATTGCATGAGAAACGCTCCGGCGGCGGTGGTTTCGGGTAGAATAAACCACAAAACGGGCTAACGAACGGATTTTCGCGGAACATGCAAAAGACGGCAGGTGAACAAACAGCGCGGCGCGCGCTGGGCAGTCTGGGGTGGTCGGCCACCGGCCTGGGGGTGGCGGGCGGCCTGCTGGCGGCGGTCATCAGCGCCGGCAGCGACCTGGGGACGATCATCGGCATCTTCAGCACGCGCTTTCTGGGCATTTTCATCGAGGCCGCGCCCTTCCTGCTGCTCGGCACGCTGGTGTCCGGGGTGATCGATTCGTTTCTGACGCCGGAGGACATCGCCCGCGTTGTGCCGCGCAATTCCATCCTGGCGACTATTGTCGGGGCGTTTATGGGCTTCGCCTTCCCGGTCTGCGAGTGCGGCGTCGTGCCGGTGGTGCGGCGGCTGTTCAACAAAGGGCTGCCGATGTGGGTGGGCGTGACGTTCCTGCTGGCCGCGCCGGTGATGAACCCGGTCGTGCTGGTCAGCACGTTTGTGGCCTTCGGCGCGACGCCGGTGCTGTACGGGCGTTTCATCCTCACTGCCGTCGTGGCAGTCGGCGTGGGGCTGGTGTTCGCCCTGGGCGCCAAGCCCCAGGAGGTGCTGCGGGCGCAGTCGTGGATGCCGGTGATGGGCGGTTCGGGGCAGATCAGCCTGCCCGCCGCGCCGCGCAAACCACTGCGCGCCGGCCTGATGGATGCGCTGCGGCAGGCCGGGGACGAATTTTTCGAGATGGGGCGCTATCTGGTCATCGGCACGGCGCTGGCCGCTGCTATGCAAACGCTGGTGTCGCAGGAAGTCCTGCTGGCGCTGGGGCGCGGCCCGGTGATTTCGGTGCTGGTGATGCAGGTTTTAGCGTTCGTGTTGAGCGTGTGTTCGACGGTGGATGCCTTCCTGGCGCTGGCGTTCGTCGGCACCTTCACCACCGGCTCGATCCTCACTTTCCTGACCTTCGGCCCGATGGTGGACATCAAAAGCGCGCTGATGTTTATGGGCGTTTTTAAGCGGCGGGTGGTATTTTACCTCATCCTGCTGCCGCTGCTGATGACGCTGCTGGCCGGCGTATGGCTGAACCTGAATGTGGCATTCTAGAAGATTGAAATGCTTAACGCAAAGCCGCGAAGGCGCAGAGAAGTGATGAATTTCAGTAGATCACAAAATGATGTGTATCACCCGTTATTCAACCAATCACCTCCACCCAACCTCCCCCGAATTCGGGGGAGGAGTCGCGCTCTGCGCGGCGCAGGGGGTCAAAAAAGATAATACACAAATGCATCCGTGATCTACTGAATTTGCAGCTTTGCGTTGAACCCAGTTTTTTCACTCAGAACTTGAAACTCAGCACTCGGAACTGACCATGCAAGCAACCGACCATTTACACGAACACCCTCACGACCACGACCATCACCACGCGCCGGATACCGTCCGGGCGTGGCTGAAAACCGCTATCCTGCTGGCGCTGGGCGGGTACTTCATTTACAACATCGCCAGCGGCAGCCTGACCAATTATATTAACCAGCGTTTCGCCTGGCTGTCTTACGTGGCCGCCGTCCTGTTCCTGGCGCTGGGCGCGGCCGGCGCGTGGGACCTGCTGCGCGGGCGAGGCCGGACTGCCTGCGCCTGCGACCACGATCACCAGCCTATCACCTGGCTGGCGCTGGCGATTGTGGCGCTGCCGCTGGTGTTCGGCACGCTCATCCCGTCGCGCCCGCTCGGTTCAGCGGCGGTCAACGGGGACATCAGCCTGAACGCCGCCGGCGCGAACCTCACCAGCTTCAACGCCGACCCGCTTCAGTGGAACGTGCTGGACTGGCTGCGGGCGTTCAACAATGCCGATGATCTGACCGGTTTTAACGGCCAGGAAGCCGACGTGATCGGCTTCGTTTATCGGGAAGCGACCTTCCCCGAAGATACGTTTATGGTGGCACGCTTCACCATTAGCTGCTGCGTAGCCGATGCGTCGGCCATCGGCCTGCCGGTGGTGTGGCAAAACGCGGGCGATTTTCCGCAGGATGCCTGGGTGCGGGTGCGCGGCGTTTTTGAAGTCGGCGTGTTCCGGGGCGACACCGTGCCGGTGCTGCACGCCGCCGGCGTCGAGGCCATCCAGCAGCCAGAACACCCCTATCTGTATCCGTGAGTGAGCAAGGAGCAGCTACAATGGCCGTTGCGCCTGTTTTTGCGCTTAACCCGCTGTTCGACGAAATCCTGGACTTTCTGGCTTCCGGCCACACGCCGCAGGAAATTATCGCGTTTAAGCCTTCAGAGGCACTTGACCAGCGTTTACATGATCTGCTGGATCGAAACGCCAGTGATCGCCTGACGGCGGAAGAACGCGCCGAACTGGATGAGTTTCTGCGAGTTAACCAGTTCATGAACATCCTGAAAATCCGGGCGCGTCAAAAACTGGCGTTGGGCTAATGACGTCTATAACGAATGAGCTGCGTCGTCAGGTAATCGAGCGCGCCGGAAACTGCTGTGAATACTGTTTGTTAAGCCAGGACGACAACTTCTTTTCGTTCCACATAGATCATATCATCTCGGAAAAACATGGTGGCGTGACCGAGAGTCATAACCTCAGCTTAAGCTGCCCGAATTGTAATACTTTCAAGGGCAGTGACATTGGCTCCATAGACTCGCAGACCGGTCTGCTGACGCCCCTGTTTAACCCTCGTTTACAACAGTGGGTAAAGCATTTCCATTTGGGCAACGGCATGATTGAGCCTTTGACACCTGAGGGGCGCGTAACTGTGTTTTTGTTACGACTTAATCAAGCAGATCGAGTTTTTGAGCGCCAGGAGCTTATGTCACTGGGACGGTATCCATGTCCAACCAAAGGTTACTTTGAGGCCTGATATGCTCGAATTTTCCTGCCATACCTGGGCTTTCACCGATCTGACGCTGCCGGAAGCATTGGGGACGATCGCGCGGCTGGGCTTCCGGTATACCGACATCGGCAGCGGCGCGAACTTCAACGCGGCCCGCGCCGCCGACAGCCCGCGCAAAGCCGCTCTGGAAATCCGCGCCGATCTTGACCTGTTTAACCTGCGCGTCGGCGACCTGTACCTGATGCTGCCGCGCATCTCGCTGGCGGACGAGGCCAAACGCGGGCGCGACCTGGAGCTGTACCGGGCGCTGGTGCCGTTCGCGGTCGAGCTGGGCGCGCCGGGCATCACGCTTTCGCCGGGGCTGGTACACCCGCCCGAAGACCTGGAAGCCTTCGACCGCGTGACCGCCGCCCTGCGCGAAATGGTCAAAGCGGGGCAGGACGCCGGGCTGCGCGTCAGCATCGAGCCGCACCTGGACTCGATGGCGCAGACGCCGGAAACGGCGCTCAAACTGCTGAAGGACGTGCCGGGTTTGAGCCTGACGCTGGACTGGGCGCATCTGGTCTGCCAGGACATCTTCCACGACGAGATCATCAAGCTGCTGCCCCACGCCCGCCACATCCAGATTCGGCAGGCGGCGCGGGCGCAGCTTCAGACGCCGTTCGACCAGGGGCGCATCAACGTGCGGCGGGTGGTGGCGGACGCGCTGGCGGCGGGGTACGATGGCATCATCTGCGTAGAGTATATGAATACGCCCGGCTGGCACGGCATGATGGCCGTTAACGCGGTGCGCGAAAGCGCCCGGATGCGCGACGAACTGCGCGCCGCCCGCGACGCGCTGGCGCAGGAAGGCCGGAAGTGAAGCCGCGCCCGGCGCAAGATCGCATATCTTGACTCAGCACTCGGAACGTACCATGTCCAGACGATTTTTGTGGATTGGTTTTATCACCCTGCTGGCCGCCGTCGGCCTGATCGTGGTCGTCACGGCGGCGCTCATCCCCCAGGAAACGCACCCGGCTTACGCAGCGGCGCTGCGTTTTGCCGAAGCGGTCGGCGCGGGGGATGACGAAACCGCCTTCGCTCTGCTGGCCCCGCCGATGCAGGACTATGTGACGGCGCGCTGTCCCGATGGCAGTGTTTCCGCCTGCGTGCGGGCGTTCATCCCGCCGGAATGGGGCGGTTTTATGAGCGTGGTGTTCCGCCGCGCCGCGCCCGACGGAAACGCCTTCAACATTGACCTGATCGCCACCTACGAGAAGGACAAAGGCTTCAGCGGCGTATGCATTTATCACCGGCTGGAACAGGACGCGGCAGGCGGCTGGCGCGTCGCGGGCTGGGCCGGTTACGTGTCCTGCGGCGACCCGCTCTCGCGGGGCATGGCCGCCAACCCCGATGCCCCCAACCGCGCGCCATGAACAAACAAATACTGAACACAGAGGCTCAGAGGTACAGAGGCGCCGAGCGATTTTTCTCACTTCGTCGTCTCTGTGTCTTTGTGTCTCTGTGTTATGCTTGTGGTTTGGCGGGGTGCGTGCCGGCGCAGACGCCGCCGCTGCTGAACTTCACGCCCGGCCCGCCCGCCGTCATCACCGACGAAACCTTCGCCAATGAAACCTTCAGCGTCCGCTACCCGACCGGTTGGCGCGTCGTCACGAGTGCCGCCGACGCGCCGCCGAGTGTGGTATTCGTCGCGCCGGACGAGCAGTCCACGATTACGCTGCAAACCGAGCCGCCGGGCGAACCGGAACGCGACCCGCTCTTTCGGCTGGAAACGCGGCAGCTTTTCCTCAGCGGCCTGCGGCTGTATGCCGTCGCGCGCGTGCCGGTAGAGAAATGGGCGGCTTTTCAGCCCACCTTCGAGCGCCTGCTGGCCTCGGTGCGGCCCGCCGGATGAGCCTTTCTTCATGCCCTGGACATGTCATTTGTCATATTCGGTCTTCGCCCCGATACACCGAAAGCGTTCAGACGTATAACACAAAAACGGCTTGTGCCTGAAACCAGCACCCTGGATGCACAAGCCGAAACCACCAACCGTTTCGTGATAAGGGGGTATTTCCGTCATGACCGTTCGGCAGCAGATTGATGATTTTCTGGCTTTGAAGCGCATCGCCATCGTCGGCGTTTCGCGCACCGGCACCGACTTCACACGTTTGGTCTACAAGGAATTTGTGAAACGCGGTTACGAGGTTGCCCCGGTCAACCCCGCCGCCCAGGACATCGAAGGCCGGCCCTGTTACGCCCGCGTGCAGGATATTCAGCCGCCGGTGGATGGCGTGTTGATAATGACCGCGCCCGCCGTCACCGAACAGATCGTGCGCGACTGCGCCGAGGCGGGCGTGCGCCGCGTGTGGATGCACCGGGGTGAGGGCATCGGCGCGGTCAGCGACCGGGCGCTGGAACTGTGCCAGGAGTACGGCATCGGCGTCGTGCCGGGTTTCTGCCCGTACATGTTCCTGTCGGAAACCGGCTTCTTCCACCGCGTTCACGGCTTCCTGAAGAAGATGGGCGGCACGTACCCGAATTAAAGGTGGTTCGCCCGCCCGCAAGATCAATGCCCGTCGTCATCTGTGGGGCGGCCACGCCGGGCCGCCCAGTTTTTATCTCTATTCCCCCAGCAGCCGCACCGACGCCAGGATCGCCGCCGTCGCTTCGTCGGTGATGGCATGGTCGGCGTCGCACAGCAGCGGCGAAACGGTGATAATGGTCGCCCGGTCGCCAAACGGTATCAGCGTGGCGGAGCAGACGCGCGACAGGCCGAAAAAGCGCACGCCGATCTGCCGTCCGTCGGCGTCCAGCGCCGGTTCGGTGGTCAGCCCGGTTTCGCCCTGTCTGGCGAAACGCTCCAGCCCCGCCGTGACAAGCGTCTCAAAATCGTCTGCCGTCAGGTTTTCCAGCGTGCCGAGCGCCAGCGGGAAATCCTGCCCAACCGCCAGCGCCGCCAGTGACGGGTCAGGCGAGAGCAGGCCGTATAGGTTGGGTTGGCGCAGCACACGCCAGCCTTCCGGCAGCATCAGCGCGATGCCCAGGTCATCAAAAGCCTGTTCGGTCGCGTTCGCGCCCAGCGGGTCGGGCCGGGTGGTGGGCGGAAAAAACGTCAGCGACTCGATCACCGCCGACCACAGCGTTTCGATTTCTGCCGTCACCGGCTGCGCCGTCAGGGTGAACAGCCGGTCGAAGGCGATTACGAATGCCTGCCGCCGGGGCGTTTCGCCCGGCAGATCGCCGGTGAACAGCGCCGCCATCCCGCCGATTTCGCCGGCGGCGAAAGTCGCGTCCGGGTAAGCCGCCAGCAGGCCGGCCTGCGCATCATCCAGGGTGCGTCCGTCCGCCGGTTCACCGGTGATGGTCAGCCCGGCAGATGTCCCCGGCAGGCTGATGAGGGTCGCGCCGTTTTCGGTCTGCTGCGCGTCATAAGCCGCCGGGTACAGCAGGCAGAAGCCCCCTTCCCAATCGCGGAAGGCGCTGTTCGCCCGGTCGCCTCGCGGGCAGTCGCCCACACTCGATACCGGCGCTTCGGGGATGGCCGCGCCCTCGCCCAGTGTCAGCGCCGCGCTCAGGCCGTTGACGATGACCGTATACGTTCCCGGCGTTAAACCCGCCAGATCAATCGAGAAGGTCTGCTCGAAGGGGCGAATCACCTGGGCGCACATCCGGCGTCCGGTCGGTGGCTGAAGCTTCAGGCTGATGCTGATGGTCTGCCCCTGCACCGTCTGTTCCGGCGGCGCGACGGTGTAACACGGGTTCGGCAGCGAGCCGCGCACCGTCACGGTCGCCTGCGCCGGGGTGGAGTCCAGCACGCTGACGCTGATGCTGTTCACCTCGGCTTCCTGTGGGGGAAGCTGAGCGAAAGCGGACGGCACAAACAGCAGCAGCGCGGCCAGTCCTAAAATCAGGCTGTTGATACGATAAAACATGCGTTTCCCTCCGTAAGTTTTTTCGCCGCCCCCGGTGGTTTTTTGCGCCGGCGGCTGATGATAAGACGTTTGATGTTCCACCGGAGTTCCCAACCCTGCCTTCGCCGGTCAGACGCGCACAACCATAACGAATGCCTTGCGCTGCGGCAAAAATCCATCTTTCGGCAGATTGACGCGCCCGCCCAAAGTATGCTACAGTGCGCGGCGTCCAGCCCAATCAGGAGGCGTTTATGTCAGTCTTCTTCCATTCGTTCATTCGTTCATTCGTTCATTCGTTGCCGGCTCATCAGGGTGCTGCCGGGCAGCGCCGGGATGCCGCGCGTCGGGGCAATCTGCGACCAAATCTGCGGTAGGGGGCGGGTTTAGAAACCCGTCCCCTACTCACCAGACCACCTTCTCGCGCTCACTCGCGTCCTGTCTCACAGCGCCGCCGGTTTAACGTTCGCCCCCTCTGGCTACTGTTCGCCGCCGGAGCGTGAACACATACCTGAATACGAACCAACATAAGTGAGTGGGAGAAACCCCATGCTGGCTTCTGTTTCCCGTAAGATGGATGCTTACCACCTGTATCTGGTCATGACAGGCACGTCATCCATATTCATCACCTTCGTTTTCGCCGTGAACATGGTTTACCAGGTGGAGACGGTCGACCTCAGCCCGCTCCAGCTGGTGCTGGTCGGCACGGCGCTGGAAGTGGCCGTCTTTCTGTTTGAAGTCCCGACCGGCATCGTCGCCGATATGTACAGCCGCCGCCTTTCGATCATCATCGGCTACGGGCTGATGGGCTGCGGCTTTCTGCTGGAAGGCGCGGTGCCGTCCTTTGAGGCGATTCTGCTGGCGCAGGTGGTGTGGGGCGTGGGTTATACCTTCACCAGCGGCGCGCACCAGGCCTGGATTACCGACGAAATCGGCGAAGACCGGGTGGGGCGCGTCTTTATGCGCGCCGCGCAGGTCGGCAGCCTGATCGGCATCCCGGCCACGTTGGTCGCCATCGCCGTTGGCAGCGTGCAGGTCAACCTGCCGATTTTGCTGGGCGGCGCGCTGCACATCGTCCTGGCGCTGGTCCTGGCGCTGGTCATGCCGGAAACCGGCTTTCAACCCGCCCCGCGCGAATCCCGCAGCGCCGCCGGGCAGATGCTCGTCACGCTGCGGGCGGGCGTCCGGCTGGTGCGCCTGCGTCCGGTGCTGCTCGCCATCCTGGGCATCGGCTTCTTTTACGGCCTGTACACTGAAGGGCTTGACCGGCTGTGGACGG
The DNA here is from genome assembly GCA_013388735.1 of Chloroflexota bacterium. Lineage (GTDB taxonomy): Bacteria > Chloroflexota > Anaerolineae > Aggregatilineales > Phototrophicaceae > CFX2. The sequence continues at coordinate 8,734 of JACAES010000138.1, forward strand.
CGCATCTGCTGGAGAGCTTCAGCCTGCCGGATTTCGGCGGCTTGCAGCCGGTGGCCTGGATGGGGCTGTTGAGTATGGTCGGCGGGCTGCTGGCAGCGGGCGCGACGCAGATCGTCCTCAAGCGCCTGGACATGAAAAACACGCTGGTACTGGCCCGCGCCGCCTTCGGGATGGCCGGGCTGCTGGTGCTGGCGGTGTTCGGTTTCGCGGTGGCGGGCAGTTTCGCGGTCGCGGTGCTGCTGCGCTGGGCCATCAGCATCCTGCGCACGCTGATCGAGCCACTTCAGACGACCTGGATTAACCAGCACCTCGACTCCAGCGTGCGCGCGACGATCATCTCAATGAGCGGCCAGGTGGACGCCATCGGGCAGATCGCGGGCGGGACGCCGGTCGGCTGGGTCGGGAACGCACTGGGGCTGCGCGCTGCCCTGGCCGCCAGCGCCGCGCTGCTGCTGCCGGTGCTGCCGTTGTACGCGCGCGTCCTGCGCCGCCAGCCCGCCGAAGCCGAAGCGCCCGCCGGAGATTAAACCCGGCGCAACCCGGACAGAGGGCTTATGCTCTCTGTCCGGCCCTCTGTTATACTGGACGTTAGTCGAAGCGGGCTGCCGCCGGGGACAACAGGAGGACGACGGATGTTTAAACGAATGCTGTGGGTTGTGATTCTGCTGCTGGCGCTGCCGGCTGCCGCCCAGGGCGAAACCTGGACGGCCTGGCTGTTCGACGGCGCAACCGGCCTGATGACCCGCGTCAGCGAGACCGGCGAACAGGAAGCGTTTGTGCTGCCGCTGTCACCCGGCTTCGACCGCTACCCGCGCCGGGTGGCCGCCGGGCATGGCGGCGCGCCGTTCGCTTATCTGGTCTACAACAGCGACACCTTCCAGGGGCAGCTTATCGTCAGCCGGCGGGACGCGCTCCAGGCGGCCTTCAGCCTGCCGCTGACGCTTGGCGACACCTTCGAGTTTAACGCCGGCGAAAATGTGTTCAACGATGATAATACCGCCCTGGCGTTCGGCTACAGCCTGGACGGCGGCGGCTGGGCCATCGTCGTGATGGACACGCGCACCGGCGGAATCGCCCACACGCTGCGCGCCGATGATCCGCTGGTGGGGGTGCTGGGCATCCCCGGCGGTTACGGCCTGACGCCGGTCGTCCGGCGTTTCCTGGGGCGGGACGTGATCTTCACGCTGGTGCAGTCCGGCACAGAAGGCGCTGCCGAATACGACAGCTATGCCTGGAATCTGGACACGGGCGCGCTGATCGCGCATCCCGGTTATCCGGCGCTGCAAGCCGACACCCTGCCATCAACCGGCGAAACGGTGATGGCGCTGTACGACGCCCGCCTGCCCAACCAGAGCGACTCGTTCATCTTCTTCCAGGCCAATGCGCTGCACGTTTACGAGCCGGTCAGCGGCGCGCGGTTTCCGTTTTACAACGCGCCCGCCGAATCCCTGTTCGGGGCGCGTTTTATCCAGAACGGCGAACTGGTGCTGGTGAACGCCGGCAGCGCGGACGGCCTTTCCAGCCAGTGGCACGTCATCCGCCGGGACGGCAATCTGGCCGGGACGCTGCCCTCGACGACGGCGCTGCAAGATGTGGCCGGTCTGCCGGATGGTTTCCTGTATACCACCGACGCTTTTAACCCCGGCGCGACCACGCTGGTTTACGTCAATACACGCGGCGGCCTGAACGCGGGCGCGCCGGTATGGACGAGCGCCCCCGGCGCGCAGCCGGTGATCGTGTGGGCGGGCGGCGCGGCGGCTGCGACGGCGCTGTTACCCTGGGCGCAGCTTGCCGAACCCATCTACGCGCCCGGCGTGGCGGCGGCGGCTTTTGCCGATGCGCCGGCGCCCGCGCCGATTTCGCCGGGGCAGATCGCAGCGGCAACCCCGGTCATCGGCGGTTTTCTGGCAGTAGGCGGCCTGGCGACGGTCAACACCACCGAAGGCGATAACCTCAATCTGCGGCTTGGCCCCGGCACGAACTTCGAGATCATCGGCAAACTGCCCAGCGGCGCGCGCGTGACGCTGCTGGAAGGGCCGCGTTTTGCCGAAGGGCTGACATGGTGGAAAATCCGCGCCGCCAGCGGCATCGAAGGCTGGGCGGTCGAAAGCGTGAACGATAACGGCACGCGCCTGCAAACGCTCCTGCCGGGGTGAATGTGCCGGATATTCTGAGGTCTGATCTGATGACGAAAAGTCAGTTCCAGGAAAGCAGGCTGCCGGCGGCGCGGCGCTGGTACTGACGCTGGAGCGCGGCGGCGCGCGCGTCCGGGTGCAGCATCCCGGCGATGGCCGCCTGCGAACTGCGAATCGCCGGTGACAGGTCGCTGCTGCCGACGGCTTCGCTGTAGGCGCAGCAGGTAATCAGATGGTTGATCTCGCGCGCCAGGTCGCTCACCGCCGCTAGGTCAAGCGTGAGCTGGTGTTTCCACCAGGGCCAGCGCGGCTGCGGTTCGATCAACGCCTCGACATCGAGCACAAGGGCGATGTCGCGTTGTTTTTCAAAAATGGCGTGCGCCAGACGGTGCGCATCTACCGGGGTATCGGGGGAAAGCCGGCTTAGTCTGCTGTAACGAGCCTGAAAGCGGGTGGTCAGATCGGTGAGTTCGGCGGCCTGGGTAGCGAGGGTGATGGCGATACTCGTATTCACGAAATCTCCTGGCGCGAAGCCCCTGTTTGTCCACACCAGGCGGCTAACATGCAGGGGTTAACCACTCCGGTTTAATTCCAGTCTAACACACCCCGATGGCAGGAACAATCGTGAAATCGTTCACGAGACGATGTTCGGGCCAAAATCCTCGGCAAACTGCGCCGGGATGCGGATAGGCCGCATGGTGCGGGCATCCACCCACACCCACAGCGTATTGGCGCGCGCCACCAGTTCGCCATCGCGGGGGCGGGTGATGGTGTAATAGCGGGTGGCGCTGGCGTATTTGGCGGCGGAAACCCAGGTCGCCAGTTCCAGTTCGTCATCCAGGACGGCGGGCTGCCGGTATTCGATGTGATGCTTGCGGGCGACGACGGCAAAACCGGCGCCCAGGCTGCGCGAAGTCGGCCAGCCGTGGGCCGTCGCCACCTGGATGCCGCAGTCCTCGATGTAGTTCAGATAAGCGGCATTGTTGACGTGCTGCGCGCTGTCAATATCGCGCCACTCGACGCGCCGCCGCAGGGTATAAACGCCCGGCGGCGGGGGCGGCTGCGTTGGGAAAGGGGCGCGCGGTTCGGCGGGCGGCAGGCCGTCCGGGGCGAAGGCCGCGATCATCTCCGGCGGGATGGTGGCCGGGCGCAGCGTGCCGGCGTCCAGGTAAACCCAGTCGGTGCTGGCGCGCGCCACCGGCTGGCCGTCCCGGAAAAACTCGTAGCGGCGGCGCGACCGCACGCGGCGGAAATCCATCACCCAGGTTTTGATCGTCACTTCGTCGCGGTAGCGCAGCGGCAGCAGATATTCGATTTCGGTTTCCCGCGCCAGCCACAGCGTCCCCAATTCCTGATAGCGGGACTGCGGATACCCGACGGCGGCGCTGGCATCGAAGGCGGCTTCCTCCATATAGCGAGCGTAGTTGGCGTTGTTCAGATGGCCGTAGGCGTCGCATTCGTAGTGACGCACGCGGAAAGTGGCCGTATGGACTGCGGGCATGGTTTCCCCCCATCAAACCGGCTGCGTTTGAGCGTCCGAATATAGAGTATAATGCGAAGAAATGCACAAGGTATTCGTCTTATGGAAGACTGCCAGTACCTCGAAAAGTGTCCTGTCTTTCGTTATTTTAAGCACTATGCCCAGGTTGTATACATGGAAATGTACTGCCAGGGCAACTACCAGCAGTGCCGGCGTTATCAACTGCGCCAGGACGGCCAGCCCGTGCCGGATAACCTGCTGCCGCACGGCGGCACACTGTGGGATGACCAGGCGCGCCCGCCGACATTCGACTGAGGTCGCGCCGCGTCTCACTCGGACAGCAGCCAGGCCAGCGCCTCGTCGCGCTGCGCGGCTGTAAAAAAGCGCGTCATATCGCGCTGTGGGGCCAGGGCGCGAATAAAATCGTCCACGAAGTTCAGCAGCGCCCCCGTCCGGTGTAAAACGGCGGTGCGCCCGCGCGCCCGGTGCGGAATCTGCGCCTCCAGCCGGCGAAACCGCTGCGCCATCGCCACCAGCGAAACGCCCCGGTCGCTGTGCGTCACATCCACCAGATAATGCAGCGTGCTGTTGTGCGGTGTTTCGGTCAGGATGCGCTCCAGGATGGCAAAAAACTGATCTATATCGGCCTTGCTCGGTTGAAAAAACACGAATTCATGAATGCCGGTGTCCAGGTGGTTATACACCAATCCGGCACGCGCGGCGTCCTCGGTCATCGCGTCCACACTCCACAAGCACTCGTCAGCTTTCGACCGCATAGCTTACAAAACGCGGCGCGATTGTCAAGATTTATTCTGGCTTCAGCCCGCGCGCCAGCAGATCGGCCACGTGAACGATGCGGCGCGGTTGCCCGGCGCGGCTGAGGCCGCCGCTGATCTGCATCAGACAGCTTACATCGCCGGTCACGATCACGTCCGCCGGGCAGGCTTCGATGCTGGCGATTTTGTCGCGCAGCATGGCGGCGCTGATTTCCGGCATTTTGACGGAGAACGTGCCGCCGAAGCCGCAGCATTCGTCGTGGCCTTTCAACTCGGTCAGGTGGACGCCCTGGATGCTGCCGACCAGCGCGCGCGCCTGCCGTCCCAGCCCCATCCAGCGCAGGCCGTGACAGGAGTCGTGGAAGGCGACCGTCGTCGGCGGCAGCGCCGCGCCCAGATCGGTGATGCCCAGGCCGTCCACCAGATATTCGGTGAACTCCCAGGTGATGCTGGACGCCCGCGCAGCCCGGTCGTACCAGCCCGGCTCGCCCCGGAACAGCTCCGGGTATTCGTGCCGCACCAGCGCGGCGCAGCTCCCGGACGGCGTAAGGATCACGTCGGCGTCCTGGAAAGCCTCCAGAAAACGCCGGGCGGCGGCGCGGGCATCGTCCTGGAAGCCGGTGTTAAAAGCCGGCTGGCCGCAGCAGGTCTGCCCGGTCGGAAAGCGCGCTTCGATCCCCAGATGATCGAGGATGCTCACTACCGAAATGCCGGTCTGAGGGAAGATCATATCCACCAGACAGGTGATGAACAGCGAAACCGGTTTGTAGCGTGGAGAAGGGCGCAGCAGGTCGGACATAGCTTTTTTCCCTGAGTCTGGTCTATTGACCTGATTGCCGGGGCGGCGGCACATTCGATAAGATGTCCGGTGAGGACAGGCGCTTAACCGTCCTCGACCGGACGATCTCACACAAAGGCTCATCGTATGGACGACTCGTTCGACATCCGCCCGGCGGCGCTGGCCGAAGCGCCGGTGATTATAACGCACCGCCGCCGAATGTTCGAGGATAGGGGACACCGAACCGGTCTCCCAACCATCCCTGTGGAACTAGGCGAGGGGGATAAAAGCGCACATCCGTGTCTTTCACGCTTTTCCCGGCGCGCAGCGCGTTCGGGCGACAAAACACACAACGGCCATTAACGCGCCAGCCGGCTGACCGCCAGTTCAAACACGCCGACGCTCAGGTAGCCGTTGACGCGGACGCGGTACGTGCCGTCCGCCGGCAGCGTGACGATAAAATACGGGTTCAGACTGCCTTCAACATCGTCCACTTCCAGCAGCAGCGCGCCGTCCGGGGCGACCAGCGCCGCCACCGGATCGAGTGCGCCGCCGGGCTGCGCCACGACGCGCACTTCGACCTGTTCCCCGGCCTGCCCCTGGAACGGGTAAAACAGGTAGACATCCCTGGGCGCGAAGTCATCCACCAGCAGCACCGGCACCAGGCCGGGCGGCGGCGTGGGCGTGGGCGACAGGTTGATGGCGCGCCACACCAGCGAATAATCTGCCCGCGCCCCGAAGGCCGCCACGCGCAAATAATACAGCCCCGTGACCGGCGCGCGCGCCGATGGGATGGTCGTATCCTCGTCCCCGGCGGCGCGGCTGCCCTGGGCAACTAGTGCGCCGTCCGGCGCGACCAGTTCCAGCGACAGTTCGACCCCTGCGCCGGATGGCCGGGCGGCGGCGCTGATTTCGTCGCCCGCTCGCAGGAACAGACTCCACAGGTCACGGGCGGCGCGTAACGACAGGCCGGCGTCCACCGGCTGGTCGGGTTCGATGCGCCCGCGCCGCACGTCCTCGCGCGTCGAGCCTTGCCCGTAGGCGACGATAAATTCGCCGGTTGTGCCGTTTTCCGCCGTGATGTAGGCCAGGTACACGCCGGCTTCGGCAGTATCCAGCGCCGGGATCAGCGCCTCGCCTTCGCTGCCGGGCGTCGCGCCGGATGCCGTAGCGACCTGTTCGCCCAGCGGGTTATACAGCTCCAGGCGCGGTATCAGTTCCGACCCCGCCGCCGCTCGAACGCCCAGGCTGATAACCGAACCGGCGGCGGCCTCGACCGCGTAACGCGCCACGTCGCCGGGGCGGGTCAAAACGCCAAACGCCGGGATATGGTCGCTCAGGCGGCCATCGGCGGGCGCGGCGAACGTCGGCGTCAGGATGTCAAAAATGGGCGTCGGCGTGGGCCGGACGATCAGCGTCGGCGTGACCGGGAAGGCTGACGCGCCGGTCAGCAGGCTCAGTTCATAGCCGCCGATGAAGTCATCGCCGCCGGCCTGAATGCTGTACGTGCCGTCCGCCGGCAGCCGGATATTGCGCAAAAAGGCCGCGCGTTCGCCGCCGCTGTTGTCGTCTATCGCCAGCGCGCCGCCGTCCGGGCCGTAGAGCGTCAGCACCGGGTCGGTTGAGCCGGAAATGCGCCGCATGGTGATGGCGGCGTACTGCCCCGCCCGCCCGGTGAAGGTGTACACGTGGCGTTCCCCCGCCCCGGCGAAGGCCCCGGTGCGCGTTTCGCCGCTCGCCAGCGCGCCGATCAGGTCGCCCAGCGCGGCGTAATAGGGCGGCGTGGGCGTCGGCACGCCGACCACTTCCGGCAGGGGCGAGGGTGTGCTGTCGGCGGGGTTGGGCCGGTCGGCATAACTCAGCCCCAGTTCATACGGGCCGCTGCCGCTCACCAGCACGGTATACAGACCGTCCGCCGGCAGCGCCGTTTCGATCTGCCCGCCCTGTCCCAGCGGCGTGCCGTCTTCGGCCAGCAGCGCCAGCGTCACATTTTGCCCCAGCGCCCGCAGGCGAACGACATCCCCGCTTCGCCCGGCGAAGCGCCAGGTCTGCGGCGCGCCCGCCAGCGTGCCGGCAGCCGCCTGCCAGAAATTGAGGATACGCACGATGGACGGCGGCGTTTCAGGCGGCGCATCTGGCCGGCAGGCGGCCAGCGCCAGCAGGGCAAACAGCAACAGGCGAAACATGGCGGCTCCGGGGTGTACTCACCAGCAGTGCGAACAGTCGGTCAGGGCGCAAATTCTGGCACGGCGGGCGAACTGCCGCAATCTTTTGCTTGAAGAATCGTCCGAACAGGGTAGAATCGAATCAGACGATTGAAAGCAGCGCATAATTAACCATGTCTACCGCTCCGCTCAGTCTCGCAAAAATCACCTGGCGTCACCCGCAGACCGGCGTCGTGCAGGAATTCGTGCTGGCCGAAGGCGCGACCGCCACCATCGGTCGGCAGGCCGGCAACGACATCTGCATCCCGGAGCAGCATGTTTCCCGCCAGCACGCCGTCGTCACCTACCGGGAAGGCATCTTCATGATTGACGACCTGGGCAGCGCCAACGGCACGTTCATCAACGACCAGTTGATAACCGAGTCGTTCCCGCTGGCGTCCGGCGACATCATCCGGCTGTACGTGCCGATACTGTATTTTTCGGCCACCGTAACCGAAGAAGACCAGCGCAACGCCGAAGAAATGGGGACGCTCATCACTGCTACCATCAGCACCGGCAAGGGCAAACTCATTATCACCACCGGCCCCCAGGAAGGTACGACCATCCCGATGCTGCTGAACACCATCACCATTGGCCGCGCCACCAGTAAAGCCACCTGGGAAGTCGGCCTGCAAGACCCGTCGGTGTCGCGCCCGCACGCCCGGCTGCAACTGGTGGATAATACCTGGGTGATTCATGACCTGGGCAGCGCCAACGGCACGCTGGTCAACAATACGCCGGTGACAGAAAAAGGCCGCCCCCTGCGGGACGGCGATATTCTGACGCTCGGTTCAACGATTCTGCTGTTCCGGGCGGGCTAAAACGCTTTCAGGCCGGTTCGCTTGTGAGTCCTATCCCATCTCTGAATTCAATCGGGGAACTCCAGCCGCCCGGTTTTGTCCTTCGCCGCTCAATTCGGAGGAGAAGGATTGGGATGAGGGGGCACCTCAGACCGGCAAAACCTGCGGCATCGCCAATGCCTCGTCCAGCGCCTCCAGCATGGCGACATGGATGTGGCCGTTGCTGGCGACGATTTCCTGCCCGGAATACAGTTTGCCGGAATCGCCGCCCCGGTAATCGCTGATCTGCCCGCCCGCCTCGGACACGCACAGCAGGCCGGCCATGCAGTCCCAAGAGTGGATGCGCGATTCCCAGAAGCCGTCAAAACGTCCCGCCGCCACATAACACAGATCGAGCGCCGCCGAGCCAAAACGCCGCACCGCGCGGGTCAGCTTGAGGAAGTGAATCCACTCGCGCAGGTTGTTGTCGGGGTGGGTGGCGAGATCGGTCGGGAAGCCGGTACACAGGATGGACTTCTGAAGATCGGCGGTGGCGGATACCTGAAGGCGGCGGTCGTTCAGCCACGCGCCGAACCCCCGCGCGGCGCTGAACATTTCGCCGCTGACCGGGTGATAAACCGCGCTCACCAGAGGATGCCCGTCCCGGTCGGCCAGCGCCAGGCTGACGGAAAAATACGGAATGTTGTTGGCGAAGTTGGCCGTGCCGTCCAGCGGGTCCACATGCCAGAAGTATTCGGCGGTCGCCGCCGGCGCGCCCATGCCGCCGCCTTCTTCCCCGATGATGTGATGGTCGGGGAAGGCCGCTTGCAGCCGGGCGACGATCACCGCCTCGGCGGCGGGGTCGGCCTCGGTCACGATGTCGGTCGCATCGCCTTTAACGGTTTCCCGATGCGGGCGATCATAATAACCCATCAGCACCGCCCCGGCCTCGCGGGCGATGTCGGCGGTTGTGGTACGAATGGCTTGCCAATCCACGAAGGTTGCTCCTTGCAGCGTGAGGACACGGCATAATCTGTCTATCCGTGTCCTCACCAAAAAAATAGGCCTATCCACAACGATAGACCTATTATATGCCTGAGTGATGCTCGATGACTAGATTTTTATGACGCCGCTTGCCTGTTTTCCTTTCGGCCCTTCCACAACTTCAAATTCCACCTTTGATCCTTCATCCAGGGACTTGTAGCCCGCACCCTGGATCGCGCTGTAGTGGACGAAAATGTCCGGCGGACCGCTTTCTGGGGTGATAAACCCGTAACCCTTCTCCGGGCTAAACCACTTCACTACACCCCTGATTCGCTGAGACATACGTGCAGAACTCCTAACTCTTGTAAATATTCGGACAAGCCCCGTCACATTTCAAGCTGCCATTCCTCGGTAAACAGCGCTTTTCTGTTGTGTCGTCGAGCTACAGGAATAGAGTGTAGTAGATAAGCCTAAAAATTGTCAAGCAATAGCCGTTAAATCTGCTTAATGGCAGCCAAGTAATCGCGCCAACGCGCCAATAATGACGCAGCGCCCCCCGGTCATCCCGGCGAACGGGCTGCGCCCGGCATCGGCGCTGTTCGCCCCGTCCATTTTGAAGGCGGTGCTTCAACAGACCTTCAAGCGCCAGCCCGCTCAGCCGGCGGCGGTTATCACCAGCGCGCAGGAGATGGTACGGGTCATCAGCGGGCGGTAAAAAACGGCCCTGGGTTTTTGACCCAGGGTCAGACTTTCACCCGGCGTTTAATCCAGCCGCTCGATGATCGTCCCCGTCCCCATGCCGCCGCCGCAGCACATGGTTTGCAGGCCGAAGCGTTTGTCGTGCGTTTCCAGCGCGTGCAGCAGCGTGGTCATCAGCCGCGCGCCGGACGCGCCCAGCGGGTGGCCGAGCGCGATCGCGCCGCCATGAACGTTCACCCGGCTCATGTCCGCGCCGATTTCCCGCTGCCACATGGCGACCACCACCGCGAAGGCTTCGTTCACTTCAAACAGGTCTATCTGGTCGAGGCTCATCCCGGCTTTGTGCAGCACTTTCCGCGTCGCGCCGATCGGGCCGGTCAGCATCAGATGGGGGTCGCTGCCGACCGTCACCCCGGCCACCAGCCGGGCGCGCGGTTTGAGTCCCAGTTCCGCTGCTTTTTCGCGGGTGGTCAGCAGCAGCGCCGCCGCGCCGTCGGTGATCTGGCTGCTGTTGCCGGCGGTCGTCACGCCGTCGGCGCTGAACACGACCGGCAGGGTTGCCATTTTTTCCAGCGACACGTTGGCGCGAAAGCCCTGGTCGCGGTCGGCCAGCACCGGCTGACCTGCTTCGTCCAGGCCGGGCAGCGGCAGAATTTCGCCTTTCAGCCAGCCGTTTTCGGTGGCGCGGGCGGCCTTCAGGTGGCTTTCGTAACCGATGCGGTCGGCCTCCTCGCGGCTGATATTCCATTTTTGCGCGATCTCATCGGCGGCCACGCCCTGCGGCACGATGTTATAGGCTTCCATAATCCGGTCGGTGAAGGGCTGACCGCCGTTCCCGATGCTTGACCCCATCGGCACGCGCGTCATATGCTCCACGCCGCCGGCGACCACAAAGTCGGCCTGCCCGGACAGCAGCATCCCCGCCGCCAGATGGACGGCCTGCTGGCTGGAGCCGCACTGGAAGTCTACCGTCGTGGCCGGGATTTCGACCGGCAGCCCGGCGTCCAGCAGCACGTTGCGCGCCAGATTGAAGGTCTGTTCGCCCACCTGGCTGACACAGCCCATGAGAACATGATCTACCCGCGCCGGATCGAAGTTCGCCCGCGCCAGAACTTCACACAGCACCGCCGACCCCAACCGTACCGGGTGCGTTTCCCGCAGCCAGCCGCCGCGCCGCCCCAGGGGCGTCCGAACCGCCTCGACAATCACCACCTCGCGCATGGTTTAACCCTCTCAAAAAGAACCGTTTTCGATTTTCCGATGATAGCACAAAGCCGCCGCCCGGCCAGAAAAGGCGCGCCCGGTTCGTCACTTGGCGGCGGGGCCGTTTGCCGGCGGCAGCCAGACCCGGAACACGCTGCCCTGCCCAGGCTGGCTGTCTACCATAATCTCCCCCTGGTGCAGATCAACGATTTCCTTGACAATCGAAAGCCCCAGCCCGGTGCCGGGTATGCCCATCTCCCGCGCCTTTGCGCCGCGATAAAAACGGTCGAAAAGCTGGCCTGCTTCAGCCGGTTCGATGCCGATGCCGCTGTCCTTGACCAATACCAGCACGCGCTGGCGCGCCGCATCGAAGACCACCCGCACCCGTACCTGGCCGCTGTGAGTATATTTGACGGCGTTGGCGAGCAGGTTGGAAAGCATCCGCGCCAGGTGGTTGCGCCGCCCCAAAACCGGTGGAACATCCGCTTGGCTTTGAAATTCCATCTCCAGCCCCGACGCCTGGGCAATCGGGCGGTAGATATTCACCACTTCCTGCGTTACGGCGTTTAAATCCACCGGGCTGAATTCCAGCCGCCCCCGGCTGTCTTGCAGGCGCGACATATCCATCACATCTTCGACCAGTTCCCGCAGCAAAGACACCTGCTCCTGGAGGCCGGCCAGATATTCCCCCTGGCGTTCAGGGCCAACCCGCTCCATCAGTTCCAGCCGCAGGCTAAGGCTGGAAATCGGGCCGCGCAGATCGTGGGAAAGGTTTTCAATCAGCGCCGATTTCATGACATCCAGTTCGCGCAGTTGGATATTGGCGGCCTCCAGTTCGGCGGTGCGCCGGGCGACGCGCTGTTCCAGGTCGGCCTTCAGCGTTTCCAGTTCGTCATTCTGGTTTTTCATGGCGCGCCACTCATGATCGGCCAGCCCATAAAACAGCAGGCTCGTCACCACGACAAAAAAGATACCTTTGGCCGTTTGCATCTGGGTAAGCTGCTGGGTATCCCGCGCCAGCGCCGCCAGCGCCAGATCGCCAAATAAAATCCAGGCTGTCGAAATGACGGCGTAGAGCAGCATCAGGCGGAGGGGTGGAGAGAATCTAAATCTCTTCATTCGGCTTCCTTAATGGTGGTTGGACAATGACCTGGGCCGCGATACTCCTTATTGTAGACGAACTAGCCACCGGACATCAAACAAAAGTTCGGAATGGAGACGCAGGGGATGGGATCAAAAAGAGCTAATCGCCGCTCCAGGAAGTCCCAACCAAGGCGAAACAGGCTCAAATCACGGCG
>JACAES010000014.1 GCA_013388735.1 Chloroflexota bacterium
ACTTGCAGCCCACGACGTTCGAGGACTGCGCCTACATGGGCGCGATGCAGGCGAGCCTGTTTGAATGGTTCTGACAGGCGAACCGGTTAAACACGCCTGACCAGGCGGCAGACTCACTCACAGCGCCGGGATGCAGTTATCCCGGCAGTCCCGGCACAAGGCTCAGGGTCACGATCTTCCTGGGCGCGATGTCCACCGTCACGATACCGTCGGGGGCGATGGGCAGAATTTCAAGTTCGATTTCCCGTAAGTCCGTGATCGCCGCCCGGCGCAGCGGCAGCGGCAGGCTTAAAGCGGCCTGCGTCGGTTTTTGCGAAGGGTTGAACAGGCGCACAATCAGCGCCTCGGACTCCTCGGCGCGTTTGATGGCGCTGACCACCGCGTTTTTGCCCGTGATGTGCAGCCAGGCGGCACGCGGCGGGCGCGTCCCTGGATGCGCCTCGACCGTAAGCGCGCGCGGCGGCGTCATGAATTCAAGCGCGTCGCGCCATACTTCGTCTTCGTGCCAGCTTCCGGTGTGAGGCCGCAGGGCAAGGCGATAGGTTAACGAACGCTGAAGCTGGGCTTCGGGGGTAGGGAAGCCGGGGCCGGCCCCGCCGATGATGGTCGTCAGGTCCTGACGCGCGCCCAGAAAACCGACCGCGCGCAGCAGCGTCAGCGCGACCTCGCGGCGCGGCGTATTCTGCACGGCGAACTCGTAAACGCCTTCGCTGATGACGCACAGGCCGCGTCCCGCCTCATCGGAAATATCCATCCATCCGTGCTGCGGGAAAGTCTGCGGCGGGTCTTCCACCCACCATTGGCCGGGGTAGATGGGCGCAGGTGCAGTCGGGCGCGTCATCACATCGAACTGCATGGCGCTGTGCGCCGTTTCGACCTGCGCCAGATCGGTAGGGAACAGCACCCGCAAGCGGTGGTCGCTGGCGTGATTATCAAACGTGACTTCAAGCTCCAGCCGGCGGCTGCCATCCCGCAGGATAAGATCAACCGTCAGCGGACACAGGCGGGTTTCTTCAAGGCGGCGCTGGCGCGCATCGTTAAGACGCGCCGGCAGCGCCCACAGATAACGAATGCGCGCCTTTTGATGGCCGACTCCCTGACCTTCCAGCGAGACAGATGGCTGCGCGCCATATGTCGTCAACAGACTGTCGTAGGGCGGGGGCGAGTGCATGTAACCGTCGCCGCTGTCGCCCCCATCTTCAAACAGTCCCAGCCCGGTAAAAGACTGCCCAGAGGCAAGATCGGTCAGGTCAAACGTGCCGTTGGGATGAATCACGACGCGCAGGTGTTCGTTTTGTAGCATGTTAGGACTGCGCGCGGGGCGCGGCCAGTTGATGGGTTTCGCGTCCACCGAGATGGCATAGGTCGTGTACCCGTAAGCGGGGATCGCCGCGCGGAAGCTGGCACGCACCCGGCGCACATCCATCGTGCCGCGCGGGCCGGAAGCCAGGGCGCTGGCGACGGGCGTATCGGTCATGCTGAGGACTTCCACCGGTATCGCTTCGCCCTCAAGCGGGCGCACCCACAGGCCGCGAAATGCCGTTGAGGGCAGCACCGGCGCATCAAAAGCCCACTCGGCGCGGGTGCGCCGCGCCATGACTTCGGCATAAGGCGAATCCCGCGTGAGGATTTGCGGCGCGGGCATGGCCGCTGCGGCGCGTTTTTGCAGCCAGTGTACAGGCAGATCAATATCAACTGTCACCACTTCGTCACGATCCCAGGGCAGGGCGTTGAACAGCACCAGCGCGATTTCGTTTTCGCCCAGGGCCGCCAGATCAAGATCGTCTGCCAGCAGGCGGAAGCGTTCTTCGGTCAGGGCGTCGGCGATTTCGGTCGCCCATTCAAAGCGCGTCGCCATCTGGCGATGCACGGCGTCTACAGAACAGCCGCCCAGGGAGTCGTGAGGATGATTTTGCAGCAGCCAGCGCCAGGCCGTCCATAGATGAGCCTGTGGATAAGCGTCAAGCCCTTGCGCCCAGGCCAGCGCGCACCAGGGTTCGGCCCAGCGTTCCAGGGCGTTGAGCGCGCGCGCGTTTTGCAGCTTGTTGTCGGCGCGCGAGGACAGCACGTTGTAGAGCAGAAAATTCATGCCGCCCTGGCTGCGGGGGACGTCGCGCAGTTCCCCGCAGACCGTTTGCAGATCAGCCCCCTTGAGCGCCTCTTTCAACGCTTCCCAGAAATCCTCAAGCGAAGCATGAATGAACTGTACGTCATCTATCGTATCCTCGGCGACGTGCAGAATGGTCGTTAAATCCTCGCGCGCTTCGTTATGATCTACCCCTTGCAGCGCCAGCAGAACCGGTGTGACGGCGCGTTCTGCCTTGTAGTAGGCCAGCGCGCGCAGATCATAGGCTGCCCGCTGCGGATTGGCGTCCAGCGCCGCCGAGTCGCTGTAGCCGATGATGTTAGACAGGTGATGCAGCAGCACCCGTGAGCCGTCGGGCGACTGCCACCAGAGTTCGCTTTTCAGCCCTGCCGGGTCAAGCCCGCGAAAGTGCATGACGCTGTCCAGGCCGAAGCCGCGCAGGATTTGCGGAAGCTGGGCGATATGCCCAAAGGTATCCGGGATATAACCGACGTTCATGCAATGTCCGAACGCCCGCGCAATTTTGCCGCCCAGCAGCAGGTTATGAACCAGGCTTTCGCCACTGCTCAAAAACTCGTCCGGCAGGATGTACCAGGGGCCGACCAGCAGCCGCCGTTCGCGGACGAAGCGTTCGAGCAGCGCGCGCTTTTCGGGATGAATCTCCAGGTAATCTTCCAGAATGATGGTCTGGCCGTCCAGGCTGAAGGTTTTGTAGTCCGGGTCGCGTTCAAGCAGCGCCAGCAGTTTATTCATCAGGCGCACGAGGCGCGTGCGGAAAAGCTGAAACGAACCATACCATTCTCGATCCCAATGGGTGTGCGGCACAACATAGAGTTTGTAGGGGGCTGGCATGGGCGTTTTTCCTTGATAGGACAGTCATGAAACGGTTGTAAGGATAACAGGGGTCAGGTTTTCATCACCTTCGACTTCACACCAGATGCGGACTGCCTGTGCGCCGCCGTCCTGGTTGGGCAGCGAACGTCGGAAGGTCAGCCAGACCAGACGTTCGTTGTGCCAGTCTGCCTGATGAGTCAGTGCGATCTTCAGCGGGAAGAGCAGCGGCGCGAAAGTCAGGCGTTGATCCACCGCATCCACCTGCACGCCGGCCAGCGCATAAAGCAGCCCAAAGCCACAGGCCGGGCGTGGATGCCCATCAACCAGAGCATGCGGGTGCGTTTCGCCGGCATGAATATGCGCCGCGACTGCTCCCTCGACCACCATCAGTTCATTAGCGATTTCCAGAATAGTGGAGTCTTCATAGCTGACGTATTCCCCATGTCCCAGATAGCGTCGGACGTGATGCAGATAGTCCACGCCAAGATAGGCCGCGATGCAGTCGCGCCACAGGTTTTGCGCCAGCCAGCCGCGATAATCGGCGGTGCTGTGGACGCAGCCGTGTTCGCGCAGGGTGCGCGCGGTGATGCTGATGAGGTCAATACGCAGGCGCTCAAAATCAATTTCCAGCGTCATACCAGAACGCAAAGGGTACAGCAGACCGTGCGGGGTCCACATCGAATAGTGATGCGCTGTGGCTGCATCGGACAGCGAGATGGGATAATGATCGCCGCGCCAGCCTTTCGCCAGCGAGTCGTTAATCAGCTGCACGCGGGCATCGTACACCTGCGCCAGCGTTTCGTCGCCCTGGTGGCGGGCGATCTGCGCCAGCGCGCCGAAGGCGGCCACCATCCGCACGCCGTGATAGGACTGTTCTTCCGAGGCGGTAATCAGGCCGCTGCCCCAGTCGTTGGTATTGTCGCAGAACCGGTTCGGCAGGCCGCTGCCGTCAGTGTCCGAGGCAATGAGGAAGTCGGCCAGTTCTTTCAGCAGGTCAGACTTGCCGGGCAGAATCGTATCATCTCCCGTCCAGCGCCAGTAGTGATGCAGCAGCAGGATATAATTGCAGTTTTCCTCGACTTTCATGGCGCTGCCCGGCCCGCCGTAGCGGTTGCCGGTCGCCTCAAGGTGCTGGCCGACATCATGCGCCATGTAGCCGCTGCCGGGCATGTAAAAATCCGCCCACTGGTTGAGCATGGCGCGTACCGGATCGGGCCAGTACTGGAAGAAAAATACGGCGGACTGATAATCCACGTCCAGCGTGGAATGATAAGCGCCGATTTCCATCACCGAAAACCACTCTTTTTCAGCCCACCAGGCATTGGCGGCCAAGCCCTTGAAGGCCGCCGCCAGGATTGCTTTCAGTTCCGGCGGGACAGCCGCGTCCTGGATGGTGGACTCGAACAGGCGGCTTTTGCGGACAAGGGCTTCTCGCTGCGACTGCACGAAACGCAGGACATCGCCGGCATTCTGCCACAGCGTTGTGTAGCCGAAACGGCGCGTGTCGCCACGCACGTTCAGCGTGGGCTGCGATATGTAGCCGATGTGCCAGAACGTAACCCGGACGGGCGTCTGGGGCGCTATGGTCAGCCTGCGGCGCGCTTCGGGGGTGGGGGACAGGGCGTACAACGTCTCGCCTTCGCTCGCAAGAATCTGTTCAAAGGTCAGCCCGTCAATGCCCTGATGGTCAATGCCCGGCGGGAAGATGATCGGCGCTTCTGCCTGGATGCCATCCGGGGTGATGGCCGCAGCCGCCAGCGGCAGGCCGAAAAACACTTCGATGTCTTCCAACGGGGCGCTGCCTGTGTTGGTGATGGTGATGTCCAACGCATAGGCGGGCGCGGCGCTGTACTCGAAACTTTGCGGGTAAAAAAACGAACGAAAGCAGAACGCTGCTTCGACCGGCAGCAGTGAATCTGTGGCCGTGATGGTAGTCGTCAGCGGCGTGATGCGCTGGGTCATGTGCGCGAAGGTCTGCCCGTCGGCAAACGGCAGAATCCGCTCGACCGTGCCGCAGCGCACACCGATGCGCGCTGTTTCGCTGCTGACGATCTGCGGGCAGGTGCCGATGCTGATCCCAACCCGATCGGTTCGCTGCCAGTCGAAATAGTGAAACGTACCGAGCGGAAACACGCGGTAGCGTCGGGCATCGGGCAGCAGGTTCACGGCAAACCGCGCGCCGAAACAGGGGATGATCGAATCGTAGAGCATGAAACTGGATACTCCGCTACATCTTGACGCTGCCCGCCGTCATCCCTTTGACGAGGTACTGACGCGCGAACAGATACAGCAAAATGGACGGTACACTGTAGAGGACGGACAGGGCGGTCAGGAAGCCAAAATCAACGCTGCCCTGGTCGCCAAAGGCCCGGTACAGCCCCATCGCAATCGGGAAGGTTGTCGGCGAACGCAGGATAATGAGCGGAATCAGAAAATCACCCCAGGCGGCCAGAAACGCGAACAAGCCGGTGACTGCTACCCCCGGCGACATGAGCGGAAACACGATGCGGATCAGACCCGTAAGCCGGTTGCAGCCATCCAGCCACGCGGACTCTTCGAGTTCGATGGGAATGCTGTCCACGAAGCTCTTCATAATCCACAGCGAGATCGGAAGCTGCATGGCAGACAGGATCAGAATCGCACCGGTGAAAGTGTTAACAAGGTTCAGTTGAACCGATAGGCTGAAGATCGGAATGATGACCGCCGTAATCGGCATCACGCGCGCCAGCAGCAGTGCATACATAAACACGCCCTTACCGGGGAACGGAACGCGCGACAGCGGATAGGCGGCCAGGGTAGCCAGGATCACCGTCACCGTCATCGTTCCTACGGCCAACGTTGTGCTGTTTCCCATCCACAGCAGCAGGTCGCTTTCGGTAACAAGCTGGAGGTAATTATTCAGCGTTACCTGTTCTGGAATCTGCCAGGCAGAACCGGGGTCGCTATTGATGGACGCCAGCACCAGCCACGAAATCGGGCCAAAGAAAAACACCAGGATGGGCAAGTAGAAGCCGTATTCGGACAGCCTGAGGAGCAGGGAATTGCCTGATCTGTGCATGGGTGCTTTATGCCTCCGCAGACCATTCAACGCGCGTGAACCGCAGGTAAACCAGCGCCAGCGTCAGATTGATGATGAGCATGACTACCGAAGCTGCCGACCCGTAGCCGATCTCGCGGTACTCAAATGCATTGCGATAGATATAAACCCCGATGATTTCCGAACGTCCCAGCGGCCCGCCACCGGTCATGGCGAACACCATACCGAAGACCGAAAAAGTACCCATCGTGATGAGGATAAAATCAAGCAGGATGGTATAACGGATGAGCGGAAGCGTGATGTAACGGAAACGTTCCCACCGTGATGCGCCATCTACGGAAGCGGCGTCGTAAAGCGTATCGGGGATGGCTTCCAGGGCGGCGGAGAAGAGCAGCATGGTAAAGGCTGTCCCCCGCCAGATGTTAACGATGATGATGGACAGCAGCGGCATATCAATCAGCCAGCGCTGCTTTTCCAGGCCGAACGCCAGCAAAATCTGGTTGGCGGAACCGGACTGAAAATTCAGCACGCTCGCCCAGATGTACACGGCGACGATCTCCGGGATGACCCAGGCCAGCAGGACGCTGCCGCCGACGATGCCCCGGCTGAGGACGCCTGCATATTTGAGCAGCAGGGCGAGGGAAAAACCGATGACGAACTGCCCTAAGAAGGCCGACCCGAACACAAAGATAAAACTTGTTCCCAGCGAATTCCAAAAACCGGGATCATTAAACAGTCTGACATAGTTTTCAAGACCAATGAAAGAAAAGTTGCGCGCGTTCGGCCCGATCAGGCTTTGATTGGTGAAACTGATGAGGATGGCCCAGGCAGCCGGGACGATGACAAAGGCGATGACCAGAACAAGGGCAGGCATCATGAAGATAAGCAGCGACAGCTCGCTGAGGCGGCGGTGGGATATTTGTTGTCCAAGAATCTGTACTGAGCGGGTGTTGATGCGCAGCATACGAATGTATTTTCCAGTCCTACGGGAGCAGCTGAAGCATGTGACGGACGCCGCCTGTCAGGACAGCGCCCATCACAGGATGCAATATATCAGTCGAGCGGCAGACGTTTCACGTTGTCTGCGCCCACGATTCCTTCCACCGCTTCGGCGAACAGCGCCATCGCTTCCGCAGCGGTGGCCTCGCCCAGCATGATGCGCTCGGTCGCAATCTGAATCTGTTCAGAGACGCGGTTGTAATCAGCACTCAGCGGGCGGAACGACTGGTAGGGCATCACCAGTTCGGTGATGCTGGCGACATGCTCATCGTCCACTGCCGCGTCCAGGCGCGAAGGAATACCACCGACGCCTTTGGTATACTGGGTAATGGATTCGGCACTGGTCATATACTGCACGAATTCCCAGGCCAATTCCTGATTCTGGCTGCTCTTGGAGATGGCCCATCCCCAGCCGCCGCCCATGCTGACGAAATCCTGGCCGTTTATGCCGGCACCGGGTTCACGCGCAGGCATGGGCGTCCAGGCCAGGACTTCATCGCGGTTTTCGATGGCCCAGGGGCCATCGGGGGCGTACAGACCCCACACAACGTTGACCACGACAGCCATGCCAACCTTGCCATTCGCCAGTCCTTCTTGCAGGTAGAAGACCCAGGGTTCCGGTTCCATGAAGGGTTCTGCTGCCGAGTAGCCCTGGCCGAACATGGTTTCGTAGAACGAGAAAGCGTCCAGCAGGGCAGGGCTTTCCACAATCCATTTGCCGTCGGCGGGGTCGAGCAGTTCGCCACCTGCGCCCCGGAACAGCATGAAAAAGCCGTCCATCGTCGTGCCTTCGCCCCAGATGGTTCCCGATTCTACTTCCATCGGGATCACGTCGGGGACGTTAGCCTTGATCTTTTCGGCAGCGTCGAAGATTTCCTGCCAGCTAGTGGGCGCAAACGGCACTTCCACGCCGGCAGCTTCCAGGACATCCTTGCGATAGAACAGCACGCGGGTATCGGTGTTGTACATGATGGCGTAGACCGAGCCGCCCATTGAAGGCATATCCTTCATGCCCTGCGGGAAGTTGTCCCATTCGTCCCAGGCCGCGACAAATTCATCCAGCGGTTGGATGAGATCGGAAGCGACATATTCGGGGATGGTTTCGGCGCTGATCGAGAACACATCCGGCCCAACGCCCGCGCCAAAGTCCAGCAGGAGCTGGTCGCCGTAACCTTCGGTCGGCTCGTTGATGACGACATCAACGGTGACGCCGGCTTCGGCTTTCATGGCGACGAAACCTTCGATGAGCGCGTTAACCGTTTCGGAACGGGGGTCGCCGGGGAAAGAAACGGTGAGCTTGACGGCATCCTGCGCCAGAGCGCCGGAAACACCCAGCAGTGAAACCAGAACAACCAGAGCGAGAATCAGTTTTGCAGCTTTCATAATACCTTTCTCCAGTAATTTAAACCCTACGTGATGGTTGGATGCGTGTTTGCGCTCGGTTTTTTATATGCTCTCCTTTCTACAACGATACGCTGTTTACCGGGCGGTGCGCGCCTTGCCGCTGGAAAGCCGGACAACCAGGCGCGTGGGTAAGACAATCTGTGCCGGCTGCACACGGGTGCCGCGAATTCGCTCGATGAGTGCTTCTGCTGCACGGATGCCGATTTCGATGCGCGGCTGCGCGACGGTGGTCAGCGGTACGCTGACAAGCGACGCCTGCTGAATATCATCGAATCCGACGATGGAAAGATCGTCCGGTACGTCAAGCTGTTCGCGCTGGGCGGCTTCCAACAGGCGCAGCGCCAGCAGGTCTGTTACCGCGAAAATAGCGGAAGGGCGGTTGGGATGGCGCAGTATGTCCCGCAGCGATAACAGGTCGTTGTCGGTTTTCATCAAACCCTGATAAAGATAATACAGAGTTTCGTCGTAGGGCAGAGCGTGGTCGGCCAACGCCTGACGATAGCCGGCGTAACGATCATGAATAGAGGTTGTGTCCAGGCTGCCGGGTGTCAGAAAGCCGATGCGCCGGTGTCCCAGTTCGATCAGATGCAGCGTCGCCCGGTACGCGCCGTCGAAGTTATCCACCACCACGTAATCGGTATCCAGCCTGGGGAAGTACCGGTCTACCAGCACAAACGGGAAATGCTCGGCGTGCAGGCGCGCGATGGTTTCATCATAAGGCGTGTCGGTGGCCGGGAAGATGACCAGCCCGGCCACCCCTTTGTCGCGCATCAACTGAATATCCTGCGTCTGGATTTGCCGGTCGTCGTTGGTCTGCGAAAAGATGACGTGATAACCTTCCTGGCGGGCGGCTTTTTCGCTGCCGATCAGGATTTCCAGCGCCAGCATGTCGGCCTGATAGGGCAGCACGACGCCGATCAGCATGTGTGTCACCGGGGTGCGACTGGCGACATACGTGCCTTTGCCGGGCGCGCGCTCCAGCAGGCCGTCCGAATGCAGCCGCACCATCGCCTGCCGCACCGTCCCCCGGCTGATGCCGTATTCTCTGGCAAGTTCGATTTCGGAAGGCACGCGCGCGCCCGGCCCCCATTCGCCGCTTTCGATTTTGGCGCGAAGCTGCTCTACCAACTGCATATAGAGCGCAACCGGGCTGTCCGGGCGAATGTCAAACATCGTCAGATGACTGCCTTCCAGGTATTGTCTGCCTGCCCTTCACGGTACAGCAGCGGGAAATACGGCCCGGCAAATTCGTCGCCGTCCTGGCCGCTGAGGAAACGCACGTTCATATGCGGCTCTGCCGGCGTGCCGGCCCGGTAGCGCGTGCCGTCCGGCATGAGATGGGCGACCATCGAAACACGCGCGCCTGAACTCTGGTTGGGGCGGCTGCCGTGAACGGTCAGGCAGTGGTGAAAGCTGACCGCGCCGGCGGGCAGGATGCAGGGAACGGTTTCAAATGGCCTGCCAGAAACCGCCTCGATGCGTTGTTTGAGCGTGTCGAGATCCTGCTCGAAAAAGTCGCTGTCCGGCAGCAGACCCCATTTATGGCTGCCCGGCACGACTTCCATGCAGCCGTTGTGTTCGTCCACGTCCACCAGCGCAATCCAGGCCGTCAGCATATCTGCCGGCGTGGCGCACTGCCAGTAATGGTAATCCTGATGCCAGCCGACCGCCCCGGCCTGACTTTCGGCCTGGGGGGGCTTGTGAAGAAGCTGGTCGTGCCACAGGCGGATTCCCGACACGCCCGCCAGCCGCGCGGCAATCGCGCCGATTAACGGGTGAGTGACCAGCCGCGAGATCGCGCTGTCCGACCAATGGCTGTTATCAATTTTGACCAGGCGATTGACCGGGCCGCCCGGCGGCAGATTGCGGTCGAAGGGCGGCTGGCCGGTTTCGTAATCGCCGGCGACGACCCTGGCGTGATGCTCGCGGAACAGCCGCACTTCTTCGTCGCTGAACAGTTTGGGCGCAATCCAGTAGCCGTGTTCCTGGTAAAAATCAACGTCGCTCTGCGTTACCTGATAAGCCTGCACCGCGATGACTCCTTGAAAAAATGCACCGTTCGCCAAATCCATCCAACAGCACACAACAGCACACTCCGAATTGTATAGACAATTATAGACCATTTTGGAATTGCCGCAAGTACACCGGAGAAAAAGCCTAACACAGAGACTCAAAGGTTGAGAGGCACAGAGAAAAACCCCAACGCCAAGATGCAGAGGCGAAAACACATAACGCAAAGGCGCAAAGGGGCAACGGTTGGTGTGGGGCGCGCTGCTGATATTATTAATAATGTGTCTATTATATTATGAAAATGTTTTCGTTTCGCTGTTTTGGCGGTGGTTGGGTATAAATGAATCCGTGATAAAAATGCCTATCGCCGTTTTCGCCAGAAGGATACCTTTATGCCCCAATCACACCTGGAACAGGAAATCAACGAACAACCGGACGTGCTGCGCCGGCTGCTGAGTGAAGAGGCCGCTGCCGTCCAGCGGTTCGCGGACGCCATCCGGCGCTTCGACCCGACCTTTGTCTGCATCGCGGCGCGTGGCACATCGGACAACGCCGCCCGCTATGCCCAGTATGCGCTCGGCATCCTGGCGCGGATGCCGGTCGCACTGGCCGCGCCGTCCATCCATACGCTGTACGAAGCCCCGCCGAACCTCGCCCGCGCGCTGGTAATCGGCATCTCGCAGTCCGGGCAGGGGCTGGATGTCACGCGCGTGGTAGCGGACGCCCGCGCCCAGGGCGCGCTGACGATCAGCATCACCAACGACGCCACTTCGCCGCTGGCACTGGCCGCCGACCATCACCTGTATCTGCACGCCGGTGAAGAAATCAGCGTGGCCGCCACTAAAACCTACACCGCCGAACTGACCGCCGTCGCCATGCTGGCCGCCGCGCTGACCGGCTCCGAGTCGCTGGCCGCCGACCTGCGCGCCCTGCCGGAGCAGATCGGCGAGACGCTGGCGCTGTCGGCAGGCATCGCCGCCTGGGCGGAACGCTACCGCTACATGAGCCGGTTCGTCACCATCGGACGCGGTTATAACTACTGCACCGCCTTTGAGATCAGCCTCAAGGTCAAGGAACTGTGTTACGTGACCGGCGATGGCTACAGCGAGGCCGACTTCCTGCACGGGCCAATCGCTCAGGTGGAGGCGGGTTTCCCGGTATTCGTGGTCGCGCCTGCCGGTAAAACCCTGCCCGCCATGCTGGATTTTCTGGCGAAAGTTGGGGAACGGCAGCCGGAGGTGCTGGTCATCTCCAACGACGAAGCCGCTTTTGAAAGCGCCCGCCAGCGAATGCCGCTGCCGCGCCACCTGCCGGAATGGCTGACGCCTATCGCGGCGGTCATCCCCGGCCAGGTGTTCGCTATGAATCTCGCCCAGGCCAAAGGCCATCCGGTAGATCGTCCGCACGGCCTGAGCAAGGTGACGATCACCCGGTGAACGCGGCGCCCCTCAGCCTGGGTGTAGACATCGGCGGGACGAAAATCGCGCTCGGTCTGGTTGATCGAGAAGGGCAGGTACAGGTCGAGCGCCGCCTGCCGACCCTGCCGGAAACCGGCGCGCCGGCCATCCTCGACCGCATCGCGCAAGGCATCCGCGATCTGCTCGTCCAGGCCGACCGCCCGGTGGATGGCATCGGTGTTGGCTGTCCGGGATATGTCAACCCGCATACCGGCGTCTGTCACCGCGCCGTCAACCTGGACTGGACGGATGTGCCGGTGCGGGACGAACTGCTGCGCCGCCTGGCGCTTGATCTGCCGGTGGCCGTTCATCGGGATACCAGCGCAGGCGCGGTTGGGGAATGGATGTTCGGGGCAGGGCGCGGCCAGCGCGATTTTGTCTATGTCGCCATCGGGACGGGCATCGGCTTCGGCGCGGTCATGGACGGGCGGCTGCTGCTCGGCAGGGGCTTTCAGGCGATGGAGTTCGGCCACGTCAGTTTTGATCCGCAGGGGCGACCGTGCCGCTGCGGGCTGCGCGGCTGCGCCGAGGCGTATGCGTCCGGCGTCGGGCTGCTGGCCGGTTTTCATGAACACCGAGCGGATTTCCCGTCCAGCGCATTAGCCTCGATAGTTGCCCCGACCGTCAGTGATATTTTAGATGCCGCCGGGATGGGTGATGCCCTGGCGCGCAGCCTGCTGGACGAGGCGACCGGCAAGCTGGCAGCGGCGCTGGCCTGCTGTGTGGGCGTAATTGACCCCGGCCTGTTTATCGTCGGCGGCGGCCTGGGGCTGGCATTCTACGACTACCTGCTGCCCGGCCTGGAAGAACAGGTACGGGCGCGCACGCTGCCGGTTACGCACGGCCACCTGCGTTTCGCGCGTTCGCAGGTGACCAGCAGCGCCGCCGGGGCGGGGGCGCTGGTCTGGATGGATGGCTGAATTCTCCGTCAGGAACATCGGATGAGTGTGCTTCGCACGCTTAGAGAGCGGTCAGCCAGCGCCAGATGACCGTCAGCGCTTCCACATCGGCGCGGTTGTAAGCGCACGCCCGCGCCAGGGCGTCGCGGTCGTTATCCTTCAGCCAGGCGTTGTAGTCGGCCCAGGCGGAAAGGGCGGTTGCGCCCGGCGGCCAATGGAAACCCAGGTACGGCGCGACCTTTTTGATACTCGTGCCGCGCACCGGCAGCACACAGGTCTTTTTGAAAGTTTTGTTCAGGTCATGCAGGCGGCTTTGCAGGGCGGCAACCACATCGGGCGGCGCGGTCTGTCGCAGTACGCCCATCTCGAACGACCCCCAATGCAGAATCAAACCGGGGTGTTCGCGCGCGGTTTCCGCGATCAGCTGCCAGCCCTGGTCGCTGTCCGCGACCACGATCACCCGCGTGCCATCCGGCAGCGCCAGTTGGTCATCTTGGCAGTACGGGTCTACGATGGCGGCGGTCGCGGCCTGGCCGTCCACCTGCCAGCCGAAACACCAGGGCAGGCCGTTATCCAGCCGAGTTTCCAGGTCGAACATAATGCTGGGCTGCCGCAGCGTTTCCGGCAGGGGATGGCGCTGCACCGGGCGGCTGCTCACAACCGCCTGAGCGAAGATGTGAAATTCCTGTGCGCGCGCCTGGCCGATGCCTTTGATGCGCCTTAACGACTCCGGCGGAATATCGAGGATTTGATTGAGTGTTTGGATGCCCTCGTGGTGGAGATGCTCCCAGGTTATGCGGGATAAACCCGGCAGCAAAGTTATATCTTGGCTAGCCGAAGCTGTTTGCTCACAGGCGGCGCGCCACCGGCAAAGCTGGCAGTGAGATGCCAGAAAGATCGGCGGCGCCTCCGCCGCCTGAAGCATACCGGCGGCCTGCTGCAGCACGGTGAACAGCCGCTCCGGCTGGTACTCATGTTCGATCTGATGCGCCGGGCCGCCGGCCTCGTCGCGCCCCAGCCAGAACCAGCCCGACGGCGTGCTGCCCTGGGCGTTCTGCAAAAGCCAGATGTACAGGTCAAGCTGGAGTTTGTCTTCATCGCTCAGTTGGAGGCGGTGTTTGATCT
Source organism: Chloroflexota bacterium (assembly GCA_013388735.1). GTDB lineage: Bacteria > Chloroflexota > Anaerolineae > Aggregatilineales > Phototrophicaceae > CFX2. The sequence goes on from JACAES010000014.1 coordinate 13,852, forward strand.
CGATAGGTTCGTATGACCAGCGCCCCAACTGTGACGGTTGTGAAACACGCCGCAGCCAATCCACCCGGCCTCGGACGGCGACCGGCTGCAAGAATGTCACCGTGCTTTCCAGTGCCGCTCCCTGGATGCCCGGCACGCCGCGCTGCATGAGCGCTTGTGTGGCGGCTGCCGCTTCCGGCCAGGAAGCGGCCAGCACAGGCTGTGCCGGCCCGAACATGGCCGCGCTGATGGCTCTTTCATGTTCGAGGCCGCGATAAGATAAATCCGACGCGGCCTCGACAGCCATCTGGGTATCGCCATTGTGGTCAAGCCATACCCGGCGCGGGCAGATCGTCAGGGCGCGAAGTGTATAAGCCGTAATCACCGCCTGGGGCAATTCACATCCTCCGCAGCGCGCCTTGATTTGGTCGGCTCTGTCCGGCGGCTTGCGATAAATCTATCCTCGCTGTTCGGGATATAACGCTCGGATGCCTTCTTCAGTAGCCGGGCATATTCCGCGTTCGGTTATCAGGCCGGTGATTAAGCGCGCCGGCGTCACGTCGAAGCCGTAGTTCGCCGCCGGGCTGCCCTCCGGCGTGACCAGCACCGAAAAAACCTGGCCGTCGTGCAGGCCGCGAATGTAACGCACTTCCTCGCTGCCGCGCTCCTCAATCGGAATTTCTTTTACGCCATCGCGGGTTTGCCAATCGAACGATGATGACGGCAGCGCCACGTAAAACGGCACCTGGTTATCTTTAGCCGCCAGCGCCTTGAGGTAGGTGCCGATTTTGTTGGCTACGTCGCCGGTGTAAGTGGTGCGGTCGGTGCCGGTGATGACAATATCCACCAAACCGTGCTGCATCAGATGGCCGCCGGCGTTATCGGCGATCACGGTATGCGGAACGCCATGCTGTCCGAGTTCCCAGGCCGTCAGCGAAGCGCCCTGGTTGCGCGGGCGGGTTTCGTCCACCCAGACGTGAATTTTGATGCCCCGGTCAAAGGCAGCATAAATCGGCGCGGTAGCTGTGCCGTAGTCCACAAAAGCCAGCCAGCCGGCGTTGCAGTGCGTCAGCACGTTGACCACCTCACCGTTTTTGCAGCGGCTGATGGCTTCCAGCAGGCTGACGCCATGCTCGCCGATGCGCCGGCAGAATTCGGCATCCTCGTCGGCGATCACATTGGCCGTTTGGAACGCCGCTTCGATCATGGCTTCAACGTCTGCCGCCGCTTCCATGACACGCATCTGGCGATGTACCGCCCATTCCAGGTTGATGGCCGTCGGGCGGGTGGCTTTTAATTTTTCCCCCTCGGCGCGCACTGCTTCGAGGAAGGCTTCGCGGCTGTGGCGGGGCGCGTTTAAGGCCGCCAGATACATACCGTACCCGGCAGTCGCGCCGATCAGACCAGCGCCGCGCACCAGCATCGCTTTGATGGCGTGTGCAACTTCGTCTACCGTTGTCAGATCAAGGATTTTGAACTCGTGTGGCAAGACCTGCTGGTCAATGGCCTGGACGATATGCGGATTGTTTTCATGAATCCAGATGGTTCGGTAGTGTTTGCCATGTACGTTCATCGGGCTACGCCTTCCAGGGATAGGACGGACGGCAGCCGGTGGCGACTTCGACCAGTTCTTCAATCGTCCGTATTTCGCGCCGGTTCATAATCAACGCCTGGCCGATGTTGAGCGCCAGGCTGGCGGCGATTGATCGGTCGGTTACGTTCTCGATGCCGCGAATATCCTCCACACCCGCCAGGCCGATGACGCGCCGCATCATCTTGCACGCCCCCAGACCTGCCGAGTCTTGCAGCACGCGCAGCATATAATCTTCCTGATAGCCTTTGGGCATGTTGATAGAGTCCACGTCGGCCCAGACTTTGCTGAACTCGCGCTCAAATACCTTCCAGAGCTGGAGGACGGTATCGGTCAGGTATTTGCGGAAATCGGCGCGGGCGTCCGGGTCTTTGGTGCGGACTTCGTGCGAGGCATAGCTGAGGAACAGGTTGCCGATCACCGCGCCCACATCAAAGCCCATCGGGCCATAGAAAGCAAATTCGGGGTCAATGGCGTAGGTTTCGGTCTGGTTAATCATGATACTGCCGGTGTGCAGATCGCCATGAATCAGCGCCTGCGCATGAGTCATGAACTTTTCCTTCATCTGCGCGACCTGCACCCGCAGCGAATCATCGGCCTGCAAGGCCAGCACCTGAGGTTCGATTTCCGGGTGAAAACGGTTGCGTTCGGTCTTGCGGTATGGTTCGGTGAAAACCAGGTCTTCCGTGATTTTACACAGTTCCGGGTTGGTGAAGCGCATGACCTCCAGCTTTTTGGTGCGGAAATCCAGCACCAGGTCAGATGTGTAGGCCAACGTGCGCGCCAGGAAGAGGCCGATGTGTTCGGCGAATAACGGATATTTGATGCCCTGTATCAGCCCTTTTCGCATGATGATATGGTGATTCAGGTTTTGCATCGCAATCAGGTACAGATCAGGGTCGTAGAAATACACCTTTGGCGTGTGCTGCGGGCATAGCCGCGATTCTGCTTCGAGCGCAGCGGCTTCGATGCGGGCGCGGTCGGTCGGGAGCGGCCAGCTATCACCCACCAGACGCAGGTAAGGAAGCGCCTGCTTGAGAACGACCGTGCGTTCGGGGTCTGCCTTCGCCCAGACTTTAAAGACGAGATTCAGATTACCATCGCCGACTTCAACCGACTCAATGTCGTCATCAGATCGAAAAATGCTGCTTAACTCCGGGCGCGATCTGACATAGGCGGGGACGGTTTCGACGGTAAGCGGGTGGTATTTTGGTGAAAGATCGGTGAACATAGCGTTTGCTGCCTGGTGATTATTGAAAGATTAAAAGAAGTTTTGGAAGGGGCGCACAACCGCGCGCCCCTGACCTGCATTGGAAGATTAAATGCTACCCGGTCTTGTCGCGTGGCGCGCGTCCCGCCAGCAGAACGTTGATGACCAGCGCGACGAACAATACGATGCCGGTGATAACGTCCTTCAGCAGTGGGTCAATCGAAGGAATATTATCCAACCCATTGCGCAGTGTGCCGTAAATCAGCAGACCGATCAGCGTTTGCACCATGCCGCCGCGCCCGCCGTTCAGCGACGTACCCCCAAGTACAACCGCGCCAATTGTGTCGATCAGGAAACTGGGGATCGCGGCCGGCAGCGCGCTGCCAAGCCGCCCCGTGCTGACCACGCCTGCCAGTCCGGCGAAAAAACCGGAGATGGTCAGCACGGCGGTGAGGATGACATTGGTGTTGATACCGGCCAACCGCGCCGCCGGTTTGCTTGCGCCGGTCATGTATACGTAGCGGCCAAACCGGGTATATTTCAGAACCAGATACCCCACGAGCAGCGAGACAGCCGCCACAATCACCAGCACCCGGAAACCGTTCGAGCCGCCGATGCGACCACTGCCCAGGAAGACTGAAACTTCCGGGAGTTGGGAGATGGTGCGGCCTTTACTGAGGTAGGTGGTTAAGCCGCCGGCGATAAGCGACATCGCCAGCGTTGACATAAAGGTTGGAATGCGAAAGCGCGTCGAAGCAATGCCGCTCAAAAACCCCATTAGGGTGCCGGTACCCAGCGCCACCAACAGGGGAATTGGCTCCTGGACTTTCAGATTAGCGAACAGGTAGGCGGAGATCATGCCGGTCAGCGCTGCAACCGCCGCGATGCTGAGGTCAATTTCGCCTGTGAGCAAAACAAAAGTCATACCGGTGGCAAAAATCGCCAGCGTCGAAATCTGCGACAGGATGTTGTTCAGATTAACCGGGCGCAAAAACGTCTGCGAGGTCAGGGCAAAGAAGATGCCTAGCGCCAGCAGCGTCCAAACCGGCGCAAGGGCAGTGATACGCCGCATCCAAACGCCTGAAATCAAGGGTTTGGAAGGTGAGGCGGCGATTTCAGGCGTTTTTTCGGTTTGAGTGGTCATAGCAACCTCATCAAGACGTCTTTATTTAAATCCTTGTTTTCCATGTGCGCGACAATATGTCCGTGTGACATGACAATCACACGGTCAGAAACGGTTAAGATCGTTTCCGGCTCGGATGATACAACCAGTACACCATAGCCCTGGTTGCGGAAGTTCCGCAGCAGGCTCAAAACTTCGCTTTTAGCACCCACATCCATGCCGCGTGTTGGTTCGCTCATCACCAGCACTTTGGGCGGGAAGGTTAGCCAGCGAGCGATAGCGACTTTTTGCTGGTTGCCGCCGCTCAACTTTCCAACCGGATTAAGCGGATCCGGCGGCTGCACATTGACCATATGAATAGCAGGCGCAGCGACCTTCAATTCCTGTGACTGAGTGGGCGTTAACGATCCAATCCGGTTGAGATGCGGAAGCGTTACATTGCGGTAAATCGCTTCTTCCATCAGCAGGCTTTTACGCCGCGATTCGGTGGCGAAAGCCAGGCCGTGCCGGATGGCGTACCGGGCAGAGTGATTGGGTTTAAACCGATGCCCATCTACCGTGATTGTCCCGGTATCGAAACGATACATGCCAAACAGCGCCCGCGCCAGATCAAAATGACCCGCGCCGATTGCGCCGTAAATACCCAGGACTTCACCCTGGTTAATTGTAAAACTGATGTCTTTGAACACGTCGGCGGTCAGATGATTGACCTCCATCAGGGTATGACCGTTGGAGGTGCTGATGGCGGGCGGCAGTGTCGCGTTGACTTCGCGTCCCAGAATCAGCGAAATCAGGTTATTCACGTTGGTTTCCGGCGCGTTCAGTGTGGCGACTTTCTGGCCGTCGCGCAGGACAGTAACCCGGTCGGCCACGCGCATCACTTCTTCCAGAAAGTGCGAGATATAAATGATACTGCGCTTGCTCTCGCGCAGTTTATCAATCAATCGGATAAGGCGCTCCACCTCTGCCGGTGAGAGTGCAGACGTGGGTTCGTCCATAATAATGACCCGCGCGCCCGAAATAATTGTCCGCAGCACTTCCACGACCTGCTGCGTCCCCAACGAGTAGTTTCCTAACGGTTGACGCACATCCAGATGGGAAAAGCCGAGTCGTTCGAGTTCCTGCTCGGCAGTGTTATGCATCTTTTTCCAGTCAACCGTTCCCCAGCGCGTTGTAAGCTGCCGTCCTAGGAATAGATTCTCGGCAACCGAAAGTTCCGGCATGACACTCAGCTCTTGATGGATCATGCCGATGCCGAGGTCCAGCGCATCGTGAGGGGAATGCAGGTGGACAGGCTTTCCATCCAGCAGAAATTCGCCTTCATATTCGGTATAAACGCCGGACAGAATGCGCATCAACGTTGATTTGCCCGCGCCGTTTTCGCCGACCAGTGCATGGATTTCGCCTTCGTACAGATCAAAATCTACCTGGTCAAGCGCCTGGATAGTGCCGAATCGTTTGGATATTGCTTGCAGTTGGAGGATTGGAGCGGCATTCATAAACATTTTCCGGTATTAATTTTTGAGGTATCCGAACGACGCTCGGATACCTCAGGTTTCCAGCCGGGTGAACAGGCGGCATCTACAAAGAAGATACCACCTCTGCACAAAATCTTAGAAGACGAGCTGTTCCTCTGCCCACATCAGCCCCGGAACAACACTCAGACCATAGTTGTTCAGTTTCCAGGGTTCGGCGGCCAGATCGGGGTTGGCGTCAATCTCGTTGGTGATCAGGGGGCCATCCGCCAGGACGAAGAACGGCACGTTAGCCCGCGCTTCTTCCAGGCCGACCGTCGCGGCATACACGCCCGCAATCACTGCCCAGCCATGAATACGGGTTGCAGAGTTACGGGCCGTCGCCACCAGCTTGCCATCGGCAACCGCCTGGATGGCCGGGGTCATCGCGTCCACGCCACCGACCAGCACCTGTTCGCCCAGACCGGCGTTCTCAACAGCCTGGCGGGCTGCCAGCGCCATGTCGTCGTTGTCGGCGAAGATGGCCTTCAGGTCAGGGTGACGGTTCAGAGTGGTTTCGGTCAGCGAAGCGGCCTTCGCCACGTCCCAGTCGCCGGGTTCGTCGAGGACAACTTCAATATCCGGGTACTTGGCGACGATGTTCAGGAAGCCCTGTCCACGCGCCTGAGCGCCAGTGTGGCCGGGCTGCCCGCCGATGTGGGCAATCTTGCCCGCGCCGCCCATCTTTTCGACCAGCACATTGACCACCGACTCCGACATGAACACATTATTGGGGGCGATGAAGGTAAGGATGCCCATTGATTGAAGCTGGTCAAGCGGAGCAATCAACGTGTCCATGTCAATCACCGGGATACCGGCGTCAATCATGGCCTGCACCGGTTCTACGAGCGCCCCGATAGCGTTTGGCTGCATAGCCACGAAATCCCATTGTTCCGTCGCCATCTGGTCAATCTTGCCGCGCTGGATAACCGGGTCGAATTCGCCGTCAAACCAGGTCAGTTCGACACCGAGCAGATCGCACCACCACTGAGCAGCTTCCTGCCCCTGGGCGTTCCAGGTGCCGGCCAGGCCGGCGCTGGACATGGCTGCGCGGAGCGGCTGATCCTGAGCAACAGCGCGACGATATTCAATTAACGAAAGCAGGTTAGCCATAGCCAGACCTGACCCGGCAAACAGACTTCCCTTCAGGAAGTCCCGACGGCTAAAACCTTTTGACTGTGCCATTTTTCGCTCCTTAAATAAAACTTCGTTGGACAAAAGGTCTGTTGAGAAGTGAAATACAGGGAAATTTCACTGACTTTCTAGCTTACCCCTTTCTCGCCGAATTGCCAAATAAAAACCGGCAGTCTCAGGGCAATCGCATATAAACGGTATAGGTGTTCTCAATCGGCTTTTCGACCCCCTCCGTCTCTTCGGGACACCTCCCCCATATACGGGGGAGGCTGAATGCGCGCCTGACTCGTCCCCCTCTCCGTACACGGGGAGGGGTCTGAAAGGGCTATGAACCGGTTAAGATTTGATATGTAATCGCCCTGCCGGCAGTCTTTGGCTTTAATCTCCCCGGTTAAGGGTAGGCTGTACGGCTGCCGGCAGGTGTTAAAGGGTGGTTTAACCCGGAGCGGAAAATGCCTTCAGGCCAAGGCGGGCCAACATGATGTCCTCATCTTCGGATAAACCGCTGACTCCAACGCCGCCGACAATCTGCCCTGCGTAAACAATCGGGAGTCCGCCGCCCCAGCCGACATAACGGATGTCGCCGTAATAAAGCAGGGGAAAATCGTCCTGACGCGCAGATTGGCCTAGCTGAGCGGACTCTTTACGCTCGCGGCTGGCGCTGAAAGCTTTGTTAATGGCGATATTGATGGAAGCCAGTGGGCAGCCGTCGGTGCGTAAAAAGGCCAGCAGTTCGCCGTGTGCATCCACAACGGCGACCGCCGCGCCTTTGTTCTGCCGCTCCAGTTCGGCCTGGATAAACGTAATGATTTGGGCGGCGTCCTGGTGGGAAAGGTTGAATGACTGGTACATAAAATCCTCGACATCAGACCGTTCTACAAGCATAAACCTTTGGGCAGTCAGGGTGGCGCAGAACGCGCGCCGCTACTGCTGATTAACGCGACCGGCAGCAGGGGTGTATCCATTATGCGGTTGTCCCCCTGAGCGCGAGCGGCGGCGGCGGGGTTTGTCAGCCGCTTCCCGACCATCGGCTGCGGGCTGGCGTCTGGCCGGCGCGGGATTTTCCGGGCGGGAAACCGGCGCAGCCAGAGGCGACGCATAAGGATGCTCGCTGATGACCGGCACACGCAGCCGGATGAGCTTTTCAATATCACGCAGGTAGGCGCGTTCCTCGATGTCACAGAAGGAATAGGCGATGCCGCCCGCGCCGGCGCGCGCTGTGCGCCCGATACGGTGGACATAACTTTCAGGTTCGTTGGGCAGATCGAAGTTGATGACATGCGTCACATCTTCGACATCAATGCCACGCGCGGCAATATCGGTCGCCACCAGGACACGAATTTTGCCGGACTTAAAGTTCGCCAGCGCCCGTTCGCGCGCGGACTGCGATTTGTTGCCATGAATGGCATCGGCGCGAATGTTACCCCGGTCAAGCTGCTGCGCGAGTTTGTTGGCCCCGTGTTTGGTACGGGTAAAAACCAGCACACGACGAAAAGCCTGGTCATCCAGCAGATGTTCCAACAGTGCGCGTTTGTCTTTTTTCTCGACGAAAAAAACCGACTGCTCGATTTTTTCGACCGTTGTGGCCTGGGGTGTGACCGCGACATGTACCGGGTTTACCAGGATGTGTGCGGCCAGGTCTTGAATATCCTGCGGCATGGTTGCGGAAAACATCAGAGTTTGCCGCTGAGATGGCAGGGCTTTAATAATCCGGCGCACGTCATGAATGAAGCCCATATCCAGCATCCGGTCGGCCTCGTCCAGCACGAAAATCTCGATGCTGTTAAGGCGGATAATGCCCTGATTCATCAGGTCAAGCAGCCGTCCCGGTGTGGCGACGAGAATATCCGCGCCGCGCCGGAGCGCCTCGACTTGGGGCTGCTGCCCCACGCCGCCGAAAATGACGATATGCTTCAGCCGGGTCTGGCGGCCATAAGCAGCGAAGCTGTCGCCGATCTGGGTTGCCAGTTCGCGCGTGGGTGATAAAACCAGCACGCGGGTTGCGCCCCGCGCGCGGCCTGGAGTCTCGGTAAGGAGCCGCTGCAAAATGGGCAGAGCGAATGCGGCAGTTTTACCCGTGCCGGTCTGGGCGCACCCGATCAGGTCTTTTCCATCCAGGATATGTGGGATCGCCCGCGCCTGGATCGGTGTGGGTTCGTTGTACCCTTCGGCGCTGACAGCACGCAGCAAAGGGTCAATCAATTTCAGATCATGAAACTGCATATGGCCTCAAAAATAATCGTGAAGGCGTTTACGCCTTCACTCGTCGTTTGGTTTTGACTGTGATCGGGGACTGGGCAGCGGAGTATTTAACCGCACAATTCACTCTCAATCTCATTCAAAGTCATTATAGCACAAAACGAAACTTTTTCAGAGTGTGAATGTTGGGGAGGGTGTATTTCACTTCAGTGCGATTTCGCCCTCATCCCCCTGACCCCCTTCTCTCGACCGCCGCTTCGCGGCTGGGAGACGGGGGAAGCAAAGGCGACGGTGCTGATTTTCACCCCTCGCCCAGTGCCGAAGGCCCGTTCGGGAGAGGGGACGGGGGTGAGGGCCGTCCCCTGAGTGCGAGGGGGCGGGTGCAAAAGCACTCTGCACCAACTTGAAATGCACCCTGGTTGGGGAAGTGGGGAAAAGAAGGGGCATGAGTTAAAATAAGGGTAAGAACACATGCCCTTGCTGCCAAGCCCACGACCGACAGGTCAAGAATGGACGTAATGCATCCGGTTCACAGCGATGGAAATATACACCGGATCTGCATGAACACGGTTATCCCGATGCGCCAATCCCGTTGTTTTTCGCGCTTCATCTCATTGACTTTGTATGCCCTCGATCTTCCCCACCCCTATATATTTGTGCGTTGCAATATCGGGAGATATGTTATAATCTGCCTCTAGAAGGAGGGAAAGGCTATATGTTTATAAAGATGTTCACTAGACCCGTCTCTTTTATTATTCTGGTACTGCTTCTCGGTGGCCTGTTTATGACGCCTGTGCTGGCGCAGGAAGCGTTTGAATGTCCATCCACCGGGGGGACTCTCATCACGGCCATTGGCGACAATCCTGTCAGCCTGAATGGCATTTATGCCAATGATGGTATTTCCGGCGCGGTGCTGTCCTGGCTCTTTAATCCACTGACACTGGGCGGCGAGAACTGGGGTACGCAGATCACCGGCGATCTGGCCGAAAGTTATTCGGTCAGCGACGATGGCCTGACGTGGACGTTTAATCTGCATCAGGGGGTGAAGTTCCACGACGGTGAAGAATTGACCGCCGACGACGTGGTTTATACCTTCCAGACGATTCAGACCTCGGAAGAAGACATCGCTCCCTTCCGCCCGCGTTTTTACCAGGGCGACCAGGCGATTCAGTTTGAAGCGCCGGACGATTATACCGTTGTTGCGCGCCTGGCCGAACCGAATGCTTCGTTCTTCACTGACATCAGCGTGCCGATTGTGCCGCGCCATGTGCTGGAAGGCCAGGACTTGCGCGAAGGGCCGTTCAACCGCCAGCCGGTCGGCACCGGGCCGTTCAAAGTGGTAGAGTGGGTGACGGGCGAAAGCATCACCCTGGAAGCGCACGAGGAATACTTCCGGGGCCGTCCCTGCCTGGATCGCCTGATCTTCCGCATCATCCCTGACGAACAAGCGCAGGTCAATGCCCTGCTCACCGGCGAGATTGATTTCCTGTTGAACGTCCCCGGCGCGTCGGTCGCTCAGTTCCAGGACAATGCCGAGTTCACCTTCGTCACGGCGGACTTCGACTCGCAGTTCCAGATCGTCTTTAACATGGCTAAGGAACAGTTTCAGGACAAGCGCGTGCGCCAGGCGCTCATGATCGCCATTGACCGGCAGGCATTGGTGGACACGGTGCGCCAGGGTTTTGGCGTGGTGCAGAACTCGCACTTTGATTCGGTGGTGCCGTTCTACAGCCAGGACAAACTGGGCGGGTACGACTACGACCCTGAACGCGCCGGGCAGCTTCTGGACGAGGCGGGCATTACCGATTCTGACGGTGACGGCGTTCGTGACCTGAACGGCCAGCCCTGGGTGGTTAACCTGCTCACGTTCCAGCAGGGCTTCCGCAACTACTTTGATTATGCGACGGTGGTGCAGGCCTACTGGCAGGACATCGGCATCCAGGTTGAACTGGAAACGCGCGACCTGGCGACGATGGTCGAGCAGCTTTACCAGGAACGCATTGAAGATAAACCTTATGATGTGCTGACTTCCGGTTGGTCACAGATTGGGCCGGAACCGAACAGCTACGCAAACTTCTACATCACGACTGATGCGCTCGGCCCGAACCTGGGCAACTACAACAACCCTGTAGTGAACGACCTGTTCGCGCAGGCGCAGAAGATGACGGACTTCGACGAGCGCATGGCCGTTTACGAGCAGATTGAGGCTATCCTTTGGGACGAACTGCCGGCGCTGCCGCTGTATCGCAACGCCAACCCGGTTGTTATCAGCAACCGCTTTAACATTGAAGCAGCGGTGCTTGACCTGTCTATCAGCACCGGATTCCAGCATCCTGAACGTATCTACCAGGTGAGCCAGTAATTACGTAACACGCATTGTAGACCGTAGGGGGCGGGTTTCCCAACTCGCCCCTGCGTCGCCTTGTCACAGGGCAAAGATTTCATGCGCGCTTTTCTCATTCGCCGCCTGCTTCAGATGATTCCCCTGCTCATCGGGATTTCCATCTTTTCGTTTCTGATAATCAAGTCTGCGCCAGGCGACCCGACGATTGTTTACATTGACCCGAACAAACCGCCGCCCAGCGCCGAAGATATGGCGCGCCTGCGCGCCCAACTGGGACTCGATCAACCGCTGCACATCCAGTATATCCGCTGGTTGGGGAGCGCCTTGCAGGGCGATTGGGGATTTTCGCTGACCGGACGACGCGCCGTCACCGCTGAAATCGGCGACCGGCTGCCGGCCACGCTGCTGCTGGGGCTTAGCTCACTGATGTTCGCGCTGGTGCTGTCGCTGCCGATTGCGCTGCTCTCGGCTGTCCGGCGCTACACGCTGGCAGATTATTTCATCACCACGCTGTCGTTCATCGGTATCAGTATGCCGGGGTTTTTCCTGGCGCTGCTGCTGATGCAGGTGTTCGCCGTACAGTTCCGCTGGCTGCCGACCACTGGAATCCGTAACGTGCGCGAAAGTTACGAGGGTTTTGCCGCCGTGCTGGATGTAGCGCGCCATCTCATCCTGCCGACGCTGGCGCTTGGCACAGCCTCGCTGGCGCGCTGGGTGCGCTACCAACGTTCCAGCCTGCTGGAAGTGCTGTCGCAGGATTATATCCGCACGGCCCGCGCCAAAGGCGTGCCGGAAGGCCGCGTGCTGCGTATCCATGCCCTGCGCAATGCGCTGATGCCGATGGCGACGCTGGTCGGTCTGTCTATCCCGCAGCTCGTATCCGGCTCATTCATCATCGAGTTTGTGTTTGGTTGGCCGGGGATGGGGCTGCTTGGCGTTAACGCCGCCCTTAAGCGCGATTTTCCGATCATCATGGGCGTGACGATGTTGAGTGCGCTGTTCATCGTCATCGGCAACTTTCTGGCCGATCTGGCTTATCACTGGATTGACCCTCGGATTCGTTATGAATGAATCGGTTGTACGCCTCAATACTTCCCCTGTCCAGCCGGAAAACCCCTGGCAGCTGGCTTGGCGGCACTTCCGGCGTCACCGGCTGGCACTCAGCAGCGCAGGCGTGCTGGCTGTTTTTGTGCTGCTGGCGCTGCTGGCGAACGTCGTCGCGCCCTACAATCCCAACGCCATTGACCCACGCAACACCAGCGTCAAACGGGGTTTTCCGCAAGCGCCCAGCCTGGAACATCCGCTCGGCACGGACGACTTCAACCGGGATTTGCTGTCGCGCGCGCTGTACGGAATGCAGGTTTCGCTGGCGGTCGGTTTTTTCGCCATGCTGATTACGATTGCGGTCGGCGTGACGGTGGGATCGCTGGCCGGATACGCCGGTGGTCTGGTGGATAACCTGTTTATGCGCCTGGCGGACATCTTTCTGGCGATTCCCAGTTTTATCCTGTTCCTGGCTTTAAACGCGCTGCTGTCGGCCAGCATCTGGAATGTCGTGTTCATCCTGGGATTGTTTAGCTGGATGGACGTAGCGCGGCTGGTGCGTGCCGAATTTTTATCGCTCAAAGAGCGCGATTTTGTGATGGCCGCCCGCGCCATTGGCGTTTCACCCTGGCGCATGATTACAACGCACCTGATGCCCAATGCCCTCGCGCCTGTCATCGTGGCTGCGACTCTGGCCGTGCCATCGGCTATCCTCAGCGAATCGGCCCTGAGCTTTCTTGGCCTGGGCGTCCCGCCGCCGGATGCCAGCCTGGGCAATCTGCTTCAGGACGCCAAAGCCTGGATGACCAGCGCCTGGTGGTTATGGGTCACGCCGGGCGTCCTCATCAGCCTGATCGTGCTGGCGTTCAACTTTGTCGGGGACGGCCTGCGCGATTCGTTCGATCCCACCCTGTACCGGCGCTGAAAAACCGCTCCGCGAGCCGCGATTATTCAAAGGTGGAGCGGACGGCGGGCAAACGGCTGAGGTCGCCGGTGATGTTCAGCAGCGCAGCCGAAACCCATGCTGTTGTATTATCCGGCAGCAGCACCTGCGCCCAACCGCCGCGCCAGTCCCGCCCGATCAACGTCAGTGAGTCGCCGCGCCGGGCGAAGGTCTTCTGGCCGTAGCTCTGGCCGGGACCATTTCGCAGGATCACGCTGTCCTGCACAACAGAAGCGGTCAGCGGCTCGGACAGGAAGATCGTCAGTTGGTAGCCGTCCGCCCAACGCGGCACCAGGTTAAAGAAGGTCGTTCCCGGCTTGAAGGGCAGGATGTTTCCGTCCCAGTCGAAAAAGCGCAGAGGGGCATTATCGTCGTCACGCCGCCACTGTCCCTCGAATATCTGGCCGTCGCGGAACAGGTAGATATGGCCGCTGCCGGTGAGGTCTACCTCGAAAGCATAGTTGGCCGCACCCCAGTAACCGTCATACACTATTGGCTGTTCGATGTGGTCGGCTTCCAGGACGACGACGTTAGCGGCGTTAACCTGGGTGCTGGTCAGGGCATCGAAGTGCGGTTCATCGTCCTGAGCGCGCAGCCAGCGTCCGCTTTCATACGTCCACTGCGTTTCGGTATTTCGATAGGTGATGTTGACGCCGGTGACGGGCTGGCCGCCGACGGGAACGGCGGTTGAAAAAGCCATGCCGGTGATCGGGTCAGGCGTGGTGTCCAGGCCGATTTCGGCGGCGCGCCGGTGCAGGGCTTCGGTATCGCCGTAGAGCGTATGCTCGAAGGCCAGCCCTTCCTGCGGGAAGCGGCACAAAGGCGGGCAGTCCCCGCCGCCAAAGTTCCGCGAGGGCATAACCGAGTCCTGGCGCAGCCGGTCGAGCGTGCCATTGCTGGAGCCGGAGTGGACGAACAACGAGCCGTAGATGCGTGTGAGCGGGATGTCCACCAGGCGCGCGCTGCGAACCGGCCCTACATGGTCTGTGGCGTGACTGTAGAAGATGGCGGTAAAGCGGGTGACGCCACCTTCGACCAGATGCTCCCAGACGATATCGGCGCTGTTGAGGCCGGACTGTGGACGCACGTAGGCCGGGGAATTGCTGATTTTGATGTTGAGCGGACGCCGCTCCAGGTAGACGGTGTCATCTACCGGCAGTCCGGTCAGCGGGCTGATGCCTTCGGGATAAGTGTCCGGCCCGATGATGGTTGTATCCTGAGCGAAAAGAGCGGTCGGGAACAGCGCCAGCAGCAGCAAAAACACCAGTCGAATCATCGCGCACCTCGGTTTTTCGATCATTGTATCGCATCTGTTCAGCGCGTAGGGTAAAAATGGGGTGAGCGTCCGGCGAGCGTCTGCCTGTAACATGTATGTAATCTTTTGGGGATAGGTTTATGAGTAAAGCGCAGGTGATTTATATCGTTGATGATGAAAGCACACTGCGGGAAGTCGTCCGGCGCTACCTGGAACTGGATGGTTTTCAGGTAGTGGAGGCCGAAACCGGGCCGGAGGCGCTGGAGCGGCTCCGCGAAAAACCGGCGGACCTGATTTTGCTGGACATCATGCTGCCGGGGCTGGACGGTTTCACCGTTACCCGGTCGCTGCGGAACGTACCGGAGTATCAGGTCGCATTGGGCAGCGTGCCGATTATCATGCTGACTTCACGTGGGGATGAGATTGATCGCATCACGGGGTTTGAACTGGGTGTGGATGATTATGTGGTTAAACCGTTCAGCCCGCGCGAACTGGTGGCACGGGTGAAGGCTGTGCTACGGCGCAGCGCAGTTGGCGGCGAACCGGCGCAGCAGCCGCTTACGTTTACCGGGCTGCATATTGACCCGCTCCGGCGTGTCGTGACGCTGCGCGGCGAAGCGGTGGTGCTGACGGCCAAAGAATTTGATCTGCTGTGGTTTTTCGCGCGGCATCCCCGGCAGGTACTGACACGGGAGCAGTTGTTAAACCAGGTATGGGGTTACGAGTTTTACGGTGACGAAAGCACCGTGACCGTCCACATCCGGCGGCTGCGCGAAAAAATCGAACCCGACCCGTCCGACCCGACCTATATCCATACAGTGCGAGGCGCAGGCTACAAGTTTGACCCGGACTAACCTCTATCCACTGTTAGGGCTGGTTTTCACGGTGGTGGTTGCCTTTGCGGCGGCCATGATTGTGGTCGTGCCGGCGCTGAATCCCCCGCTTCAGGATGTGCAGCTTTTGTTTTTGTTCATGGGTGGCAGCGGGGGGGCGACCGTCGGCGTGGTGTACATGCTGTACAAAAAACGGCTGGCGCAGTGGTTCACGAGCCTGCGCTGGACGCTGCTGACGATCATCCTGCTGACGGTGCTGCTGGTGTTCGTGAACGTATTCGTCACGGCGCAGTTGATGTTCATCAGCGCGCACGATCTGGTGCTGACGACGGGGCTGCTGATTTTCGCCGGGATGATCGCGGTGATTTCGGCGCTGCTGATCGCCGGTTCGCTGATCGAACGTATTCATG
>JACAES010000167.1 GCA_013388735.1 Chloroflexota bacterium
ACACGAACTTGTAGACCGTGCCATCAATGGTGATTCGGCGACAGCGTTTGCCTGCTTCCTCCGCGTGCAGTGTCCATCCCGCCTGTTTGAGCGTGAAGGAAGTGTACTTTTTCACCTTCTTGAAGCGCGGCAGGCCGCCTTTTTTCTCGAAAAAGTTCTCGTAGACCTGCTCGTGACGTTCGCAGATGTCCTGCACCGCCTGCGACCCGACCAGCCGCCAGTGGGCGAACCGTGTCGTTTTCATCCGCAGCCTGGCGATGTGCGCTTTCATCCGATTTTCGGAGATGTGCTTGCCGGTGAGCCGGTAGTAGCGTTTCTGCAAGGCGGTGAGGTGATTCCAGATGATGCCCGAAATGTTGATCGTATCATGCAGCCGAAAATCGCGCTTCGAGCGATACAGACGGTATTTGTAGGTTCGGCGGACTTCAACGATGCTGGATTTCGTGTCGCGTATTTTCGTCATGCAAATAGTATATACGAAAATGTTATCTAATGCCGGCGCACCTGATATCCCCAAAGTGCGAAGGTTGGGGGTTTACAGCGCTTCTCGATAACCTACTCTAGCATAGGCCGATATAGGGCGCAAGTGGGGCAAAGCGCGTTATACTCGTGAATAATTATCGAATTAGGGAATTTTTCATCATGGACATCACGGTGCAGTTTGAGGTGGACGGCGAACTCACTACGCCGGAAACCCTGGCGGACGACTGGGAACTGGCCGAAATGCTGGAACACACCGAAGCGTCCGTTAGGCAGCAGGTGGCGCACAAACTGGATGGCCTGCTCTGCCCGGAACACGGCCAGCCGCCGCGCGTGCGGGTCAGCGTGCAGTACGCTTCCGACGCGGGACAGATGGAGCTTGCGTATCATGTGGATACCTGCTGCCAGCCGTTTTTGCTGCGCGTGGTGCAGGCGTTGAATCATTAAGCGGCTCGCCTGTTACCCAATCACCGCCGATACTTCAATTTCGACCAGCAGTTCAGGGCTGACGAGGGCGCTAACCTCGACCATCGTCGCCGCCGGGCGAATGTCGCGGAAGAATTCGCCGTGCGCGCGGCCAATTTCCTGCCATTGGCTGATATCGGTCACGAACATGCGGGTGCGAATCACATCCGTGCGCGCGGCTCCGGCCTGATTAAGCGCCCGCTCGATTTTTTCGAGGATGTACCTCGCCTGTGCATAAACATCACCGGCGCCGACAACCTGGCCGTTTTCATCAACGGCGGTCGTGCCGGCCACTTCCACGATATTACCTATCCGCACAGCGCGCGAGTAACCGACGATGTTTTCCCATTTCGCGCCGGAGGAAACATTGGTACGACCGGACATAACACTGCTCCCGACTGCCGGTTAGGTGTTGTGCATCATTCCAACGTCATTTATACCCTTAACGGCCTGTTTCAAACACTCGCGGCTAACTGCTCCCTAGCCGTGTCGCTGGTGTAGTTCCGCAAGCGCGGGTACTTCCAGGATATCCAGCCGGTGAGCAGAATGGTCGCCAGCCCGCCGGTGAAGATGGCGACCGGCGCGCCAAAGGCCGACGCCACCAGCCCGGCTTCCAGTTCGCCGAGCTGCGGCCCGCCCATGAAAAACATCATGTTGACGCTGGTCATGCGCCCGCGCAGGTAATCGGGCGTCAAAATCTGGCGAACCGTGCCGCGAATGACGGTCGAAACGGTGTCGCCCGCGCCGGTGAGCGCAAAACAGATATAGGACAGGACGAAGCTGGTCGAAAGGCCGAACAGCGCCGTCGCCGCGCCGTAGATCGCCACACTGACCAGCAGCACTTTGCCCTGGTGATAAATCTCTTTTCGCAGCGCGGCCACCATCCCGGCCAGCAGCGCCCCTACCGGCTGCGCGGTCGCCAGCAGGCCGTAGCCCGCCGCCCCTACGCCCAGCACTTCCGAAGCGATGATCGGCAGCATGGTGCGCGCCGACGAAAAAAAGGTGGCGAAAAAGTCCAGCAGCATCGTCCCCCAGATGATGCGCGAGTTGTAGGTGAAGCGCAGCCCTTCTACCAGCGGCTTCCAGCCGATGCCGCCGGTCGGGTTGGCCGCGCCGCCCCGGTAGCGAATCAACGCCAGCGTGCCGACGGCCACCAGAAACGACAGCCCATTGATAGCGTACACCGCGCCGACGCGGGCGTTCAGGGCTTCTGTCTCCATCGCCACTTCCTGCGAGGCCCCCGCGCCGATGACGATGCCGGTGATGGCCGGGCCGGCGATGGTGGCGACCTGCCACATCAGCGTATTCAGGCTGACCGCGTTCGCCAGGTGTTCGCGCGGGACGAGGTTCGGCACAAGCGACTGCCGCGCCGGGGTGTCCAGGGCCGTTATCCCCGCCGCCAGCGCCATCACCACGTAAATCAGGCCGACGGTCGCGCCCCCGCTCAGGGTCAGCGCCGCCAGCAGCAGCGCCAGCCCGGCGGCCATCACCCGCGTGAAAACCATCAGTTTGCGCCGGTCGCGGGAGTCGGCCAGCATCCCGCCCACCAACGCGAACAGCATAATCGGAATCACCCGCGCCAGCCCCAGCAGCCCCAGGCCGAGCGCCTGGCTGTTGAGCGTGACCGGCTGCCCGAACAGGTCAAAAACCAGCGTCTGGCCGCGCAGCAGTTGGAACACGTGCCAGTCAATGGCGAACAACTGCATCTGCGAGCCGATGGTCGAAACCAGTTCGCCCGTCCAGACCAGGCGAAAATCGCGGTGGCGCAGCGCGGCCAGCCGGGCAGGCGAAGCGGGCGAAACGGTCATGAAAGCTCCTTTATACAGACCTGTGTCGCGGAGAATGATTAAAGCTGTGTTATGAATTGTAGCGCGGAAAACCCGGTGCAATGCAGTCCGCCCGACTAAACTGGACTCCATTCGCCGGTAAGGCCGCCGGTCTGCTGACAGGTCCGGCCTGCGCCTGACCCTTGCCGCCCGCGCGCCGGTAGCCTAAACTGGCAGCACATTTGACAAGGGAGATGTCCGTTTCACCATGCGAGCTGCCCATAAACTGCTGCTGATCTGCCTGGGGGCGCTTGTCCTGCGGCTGGGGGTGCTGGCCGCGTTTGTCTCGCATCCCGGCGTGGGCGACCCGAACCACTACTACAACCTGGGCGGCTTTCTGCTGGAAGGACGCGGCTTCAACATTGACTACGTGTGGCAGTTCAATAATCCGCCGGAACGGCTTGAACACCCGGAAGACTATTGGATGCCGCT
This sequence comes from Chloroflexota bacterium, assembly GCA_013388735.1. Taxonomy (GTDB): domain Bacteria; phylum Chloroflexota; class Anaerolineae; order Aggregatilineales; family Phototrophicaceae; genus CFX2. Next base: position 3,204 of record JACAES010000167.1, read on the forward strand.
CACCGGGGCGCTGGCCGCATCTTCGATGGCGCTTTTCGGGCGCGGCGTGCCGGGCGCGCTGGCGCTGTTTGCCCTGATGGGCGCGCTCGTCCCGGTCATCGCTTATCTGGCGGCGCGGCAGTTTGGCTGCTCGCAGGGCGGAAGCCTGTTCGCCGCCGCTGCCGCTGCCGCCCTGCCGGAATTTGTGCTGAATTCGGTGCGGACGGATACGACCATCCCCAATCTGTTGCTGGTGTGCGCCAGCATGCTGCTGCTGACGCGCGGCCTGCGCGGGGGCGGCGTGTGGCCGTTTGTGGGCAGCGGCCTGGCGGCGGGGCTGGCCTATCTGGTGCGCAGCGACAGTTCCCTGCTGCTGCCGATGCTGGCTGTTACGCTGGTCGTTTATAGCGTGTGGGGACGCCGGTACGCCAGCCGGCGCTGGATTTATGCTGCGCTCGTGCCGGCGGTCGCCGTCCTGGTGGCGCTGCCCTGGAGCCTGCGAAACATCCAGCTTTTCGGCACGCCGACCACACCCAAACTGGACGATATGTTTTACCTGACCGATTTCCGGGAACATTTCGTTTATGACACTGAATTGAGTCTGCAAACCCTGCTGGCAAGCCAGACGCCGGCGCAGTTGATCGGCAAGCGGCTGTTCGAGATGGCCGCCAGCGCCAAACTGCTGTATACCACGCTGGACGTGTTCCTGCCGGTGGCGGTGACCGGCGGGCTGCTGATGCTGCTGGCCGCGCGCGACCGCGACCGGCTGCTCACCCTTGCTCCGGCGCTCATCCTGTTGGGCGGGGCGTTCGTGTTTTATACGGTGCTGGTGCCGCTCAAAAGCCAGGGTGGCAGCTTCAAAAAAGCCTATATCACGCTCATTCCGCTGCTGCTGCCGCTGGCGGCCTATGCGCTGGAGCGGGCGATCAGCAGCGAACGGCTGCGCCTGGGCGCGATGGCGCTGGCGATGCTGTTCACGGCGGCCAATGCCGTCGAATTGGTGCGCGCGGATGCGCGGGCGGCCAGCAGTTATCTGGATACCATGCGGCAGGTGGCGGCAGGCGCGCGCGCCATGCCGGACACCAACGGCGACGGCGAGATCATCCTCATGGCGCAGGACCCGTTTATGCTGCGATTCGTCGGCATCCGGTCGGTGATGCTGCCGATGGAAGACCGCGATACGATCCTGGAAGTGGCGCGGCGCTACGGCGTGGATTACCTGATGATGCCGCCCGACCGCCCCTCGCTCGACCCGCTGTACGCCGGGACGGAGAGCGACCCGCGTTTTGTGGCAGTGGCAAACGTCAGCGGCACGCATGTCGTCCTGTACGGTTTTGATTTTTCGGCGGAATGAGGCAGCTCGTGACGAACCGCCGGTTCACCCCGACACTTTTACAGCTTATCCTGGCGCTGGCGGTCGTCCTGCGGCTGGCGCACGCGCTCTCACTTAACCCGCTCGACGTTTACAGCACCGGCGGCGACAGCGCCTGGTATCTGCTCAACGGTTATGCGCTGGTCACGGGGCAGGACAACACCCACGTGACGATTCCCGATGCGCCGCATCCCGGCGTGCCGGTGCGGCTGGCCTACCTGCCCACGCCGCCGCTGTACCTGCTGTTCGCCGGTTTCTGGCAGGCCGTCCTGCCCCCGGCTGCCGCCATCATCATGATACGGCTGTTCCAGGTGTTGATGAGCGCGGCGCTGTGTTTTTTCGCCCACCGGCTGGCGGCGATCCTCGGCGGCCAACGCGCCGGGCTGATCGCGGCGGCGGCGCTGGCGGTATCGCCTGCGTTCATCGTTGAACCGGCGGCGGTGCTGTCGGAAACGCTGTTTATGTTCCTGGTCGGGGCAGCTTTATGGCTTTACACACGAATTTTTGCGCCCGGCGAAGCGAACGCCGCCCGAAGCCTGATCGCTGCCGCCGCCCTGTTCGGTCTGGCGACGCTGACCCGCGCCGCCCTGCTGCTGTTCCCGGCGGGGCTGGCGATACACCTGCTGCTGGCCGGGGGACTGCGGCGCGGTTTTCGGCAGGCGGCGCTGCTGCTGGCAATCTATACGCTGGTGGTTTCCACCTGGACGCTTTATAACCTGGCGCGTTGGGGGCGGCTGGTGATCGGCGGAGAAGGCTTCGCCGCCTTTTTATTCATCAGCGCGACCGACTGGCAGGGGCCAGAGGCGCTCGACGCGCAGTTGGCCGAAACTGCCGGTGGGGATGTGCCAGATGATACCGGCGAACGGCAGGAGATTTTCCAGCACGCCGCCGCGCAGATCATCGCCCAGGATGTGCCGGGGTACATCAGCCGACGGCTGGCCGACCTGACGGCGGCGCTTTTACAGCCGCACGGCACGATTTATTACGGCGGCGAAAGCCTGAAAGACCTGGCGGTGGATTGGTGGTTGACCGACCGCTCACCCGTCGGGCTGCTGCGGCTGGCGCAGGGCGAGTGGTTTTGGCACAAGTTGGTCATCTACATTTTCCATTATGCCGGGCTGCTGCTGGGTCTGGCCGGTTTATGGGTCAGCCGCCGGAACTGGCGCGTGGCGATGCCATCCTTCGGTTTTATCCTTTATATCCTGCTGGTGCATCTGGTTCTGGACGCGCTGCCCCGCTATCTGTTCCCCGCGATGGTAGTCTGGTGGGCGTTCGCCGGGGTGGCGCTCAGCCGGCTGCGGCGGCCTGGCACGGCAGCCAGATGGTGAAGATCGTACCGACTCCTTCCTGGCTCTCGACGGTGATCGTGCCGCCGTGCAGATCGAGGTTATCCTTGACGACTGCCAATCCCAACCCTGTGCCTTCGATTTCGCCCACATTGGTGGCGCGCTGGAAGGGCTTGAACAGACGCTCCTGGTCAGCCGCCGGGATGCCGATGCCCTCGTCGCTGACCTGGAAAATTAAATAGCCGTCCGCCGAGGATAAACTGAGGCGCACCTCGCCGCCCTGGGGGGAATATTTGATCGCGTTGGTGAGCAGATTCATCAGGATGTGCGAGAGCAGTTTTTCATCCAGCAGCACGCCCGTATACTCGCCGTCGCTGGTGAACACCAGCCGGTGACGCGGGCCGGCGGTTTCTTGCAGCCGTTTGAGCAGCACGCGGCAAAATTCATTGGCATCCAACGGGGCGGGGTTAAACTTGATTTTGCCGGCCCGCGCTTTGCTGATCTTCAGAATATCCTCGATCATCTCCGACATATTCTGCACCTGGTGCTGAATTTCATGCAGGTGTTCGATCTGCCGTTCAACCGCCATGTGGTGGCGGTAGCGTTCCAGCAGCTCGCTAGACGATAAAATCACCGCCAGCGGGTTGCGGAACTCGTGCGAAATCATGGAGATGAACTGCTCGCGCAGCTCGATTAACTCCCGTTCCTTCTGGATTTCCAGGTGCAGCATCTCGGCCTTCAGCCGCTCTTCTTCCAGCAGCCGCCGTTCGCTGGCGTCGCGCAGCGTCAGCAGCCAGGCCCAGCCGGATTCCCAACCGATGCGGTTGGCCGTCCAGTCTATCGGCAGGGTTGAACCGTCGGCGCGCCGGAAGTTCGATGATCCCAGGCGCGCACCGGCCTCGACGGGATTAAACACCCAGGAAAACGGTGCGTTTTTTTCGCCGGCGGGCAGCAGGCCGCTGAAAGGCTGGCCGATGAGCTGTGTTTCGTCGTAACCGAGCAGCGTCCGGGCGGCATGGTTGGCGCTTTGAATGAAACCCGTCTCATTGATAATCAGGATGACATCCGGCGATTCGTTAAAAATGACCCGGAATTTTTCTTCCGAAGCGCGCAGCGACTCCTCGATGCGCCGGCGTTCGGCCAGTTCATCCTGTATCTGGCCGTAAAGCACGGCATTATGGCTTACCACCACCACATGCGCGGCCAGCGCCTCCAGCAGCCACAGGTCATCATCGGTGTAGGCGTCCAGCCGGTAGCTGAAGACCTGTATCACGCCCACGACCTCGCCTTCCAGCTTAAGCGGCACGATCAGCGCCGAGTGTGGGCTGTCTTCCTCATCCGGCACGGCAATCTTTGTCACCTGCCGGTCGTTAAAACGATACACATTGGCCGACGTTTGAAGATGGGCAATATAATCGTTCAGCAAAAGCGACTGCCCGGTGCGAATGGCGACGCTCTGCGTGCCGTGTCCCTCCGGGTTCAGTGGAATCGGGGGAAGCTGGCCGGGGTCTTTGACCTGGCCTTCATAACGCATATGCACGCAGCGGATGAGGTTATCATGGGGGTTATATTCCGAAAGCAGCAGAATATCGCAGTCCATCACCCCGGCGACGACCTGGTACAGCGCGTCGTAAACCGCCGCCGGGTCAAGCGACTGGCTGAGCCGGCGGCTGGCCTCGTACAGCAGGCGAAGCTGCTCGGTGCGTTTTTTCAGCGCCGTTTCAGCCAGCGTCCGCTCGGTGATATCCAGCAGCGTGCCGAGGACAGCCGGACGTCCCCGGTGTTCTACCCGCTGTCCCAGAACTTCCAAGTAGGTGATTGTGCCATCCTTTTTTAGCCCGCGCAGCGTATAGTGCAGCACCTCGACCTTACCTTCCAACCGGACACGCAGGTTTTCGGCAACCATCTGGTGGTCGTCCGGGTGGATAAAATTAACTATCTCAAAGCCGATCAGTTCGTCGGAGCGATAGCCCAACATGGAGGCCAGGGGCGTATTGACGTAAACAAACCGGCCATCCTGTATCAGATACATTCCAAACAGGCTGTTTTCAAGCAGCCGTTGGAACAGCGCCTCATTTACCGGCGCGCGTCGTGGGTCGCTGTCGAGCATGGCTAAAGTTCTGTCTCCTTACTGTGTTTCCATTCTATCGCAATTTTTCACCAGATAACGATAGATTTCGTGCTATAATGCCGCGCGAGGAAGGATGAATGAATGACGACTGTTCTGGGTATCGAAACCTCTTGTGACGAAACCGCCGCCGCCGTTGTGCTGGATGGGCGGACGATTCTCTCTACTATCGTCGCCTCGCAGATTGACCTGCACGCGCGCTATGGCGGCGTGTTCCCGGAAGTGGCCTCCCGCGCGCACATCGAAGCCATCGGCGCGGTGGTCGAGCAGGCCGTCCACGATGCGGGCGTCGGCTACGATCAGATAGATGCCATCGCCGTGACGCGCGGGCCGGGGCTGGTCGGGTCGCTGCTGGTGGGCGTGAACTACGCCAAAGGGCTGGCGCTGGCGACCGGCAAACCCTTGCTGGGCATCAACCACCTGGAAGGCCACGTGTATTCCCTGTGGCTGACCGAACCAAACCGCGAGATCAAATTCCCGGTGCTGGTGCTGATCGTCTCCGGCGGGCATACTGAACTGCTGCTGATGGAAGATCACGGCCAGTACCGGCGGCTGGGCGGCACGCTGGACGACGCGGCGGGCGAGGCGTTCGATAAAGTTGGGCGACTGCTGGGGCTGCCGTTCCCCGGCGGGCCGAACATCGAACGCGCCGCCATGATGGGCAACGCCATCGCCTACAAGTTCCCCCGCGCCAAACGTGACGACAGCTATGATTTCAGCTTTTCTGGCCTCAAAACTGCTGTCCTGCGCGAAGTGACCGTGCCGCCCGCCAGTGGCGAACCGCGCCGGCGCGGCGAGACGCCTCGCCTCCGCGCCGATGTTTCGATCAACGACGTGGCCGCCAGCTTCCAGGACGCCCTGGTGAGCGCATTGGTGGACAAAACCGCCCGCGCCGCCAAAGCCTATCAGGTGACGGAAATCCTGCTGGCAGGCGGTGTCAGCGCCAACCAGGTCCTGCGCCAGCGAATGCGCGCCGAGGCCGGGCTGCCGGTGCGCTACCCGCCGCTGAACCTGTGTACCGACAACGCCGCCATGATCGCTGCCGCCGGTTTTTACCGCTACCGGGCCGGCCTGCGACATGGGCTGGAACTGGACGTAAAGCCGATGTGGCCGCTGACCAGCGATGCTTATACACGATGACTTTTCCGGTATGTGCGGTACAATTCCGGGCGTTCCGCCAATTACACCGAAACGAGCGCCCCTATGGAACTCTACCTCATCCGGCACGGCCAATCGGCCAACAACGTCATCATGATGGCCTATTCTGATTACGAACACCGACGCGATGTAGACCCACCTCTGACCGCATTGGGTCAGCAGCAGGCCGAAGCCACTGCCCGTTATCTGGCCGAAGCGGTCAACCTGGAAACGCTGGTCGAACAACCCGCCGAAAATCGCGCGGAAATGCCGACCGGCTTCGACATCACCCGACTCTACAGCAGCCCTATGCTGCGCGCGCTGCAAACGGCGCAGCCCATCGGCCAGGCGTTGGGACTGCCGGTCGAAGTCTGGCCGGACGTACACGAACACGGCGGCATGTACCTGCGCTATCCCGACGAACGCGGTGTGGTCGGCTTTCCGGGGCGCAGTCGCGCCGAAATTCTGGCCGATTTTCCCGATTACATACTGCCAGACAGCATCACCGAAGCCGGTTGGTGGAATCCGGCCAGCAAGGAAGAGGACATCGCCGGCTGTTTTGCGCGGGCGGTGCGCGTGGCTGCCGCGCTGCGGCGGCGCGCCCACAGCCAGGAACGCATCGCCATCGTCACGCACGGAACATTTAGCGACTGCCTGCTCAAGGCGCTGCTGAACATGCTGCCGTCCGATCACCTGCATTACCGTCTGTACAACACCGGCATCACCCGGCTGGATTTTCGCGCCGACGGCCATGTCATCGTGTGGTACATCAACCGCGTTCACCACCTGCCGCCTGCGTTGGTTTCCTGAGAATCATCACCGGTTGCTGAAGTTTTATGCAGTTTTTGGTAGATTTACGCCGCGCTTCGAGCTAGAATTTCGTCCGGCGTATTCCCGCGCCGACAAGTGTTACGCGACCGAATGAGGTTTCTTGTCATGTTGACGCTCCCCTTCATCCTTTCTGCCGTCAGCGCCGCCACCAGCGGTATCTTCGCGGCGTTGGTGCTGCGCCGGTGGTGGCAAAAACGCGCCCAACGCCACCCCGCCCCGCATCTGCTGGCCTGGGGAATCGGCCTGCTGACCTATTTCGTCGGCACGCTGGCTCAGGTAGTGCTGTCGCTGGTCTGGAGTCCGCTGTTTTTTGCTCTGTGGTACTGGTGCGGCGCGCTGATGACGGCGGCCTGGCTGGGGCAGGGTACGGTGTATCTGCTGGTGCGGCGCGGCAATATCGCCCGCAACCTGCAAATGGCGCTTATCCTGGTCGGGGTGATGACGCTGCCCTGGACGCTGCTGCTGACACCGTTCAACGAATCGGCCTGGCGTCCCGGCGCGGACATGACCGAGATTTACCGCGACCATCCCGACGAAAACGGCGTCGTGCAGCCCGGCATCATGGCCGGCGACTCGCGCGGGACGGTGCGGTTTTTCTCGCCCATCATGAATCTGTGGGGGACAATCGCGCTGGTGGGCGGGGCGATCTATTCATCCATCCTGTTCCAGCGCAAACAAATTCTGCGCGACCGGATGGCCGGCAACTGGCTGATCGCGCTGGGCGGCCTGATGCCTGCGCTGGGCGGCGCGCTCATCCGCCTGGGCGACCCGTCGTTTAAGTATGTCGGCGAGATGCTGGGCGCGATCATCATCTTCGCCGGCTTTTTGCTGGCGACCCGCGAGGTCGAAGATCGCACGCGCCGTCCGGCGCCGCAGGCCGCCGATTAACTTTTATGCTTTAATGAGTTTGTCTAACATTCTCGCGCGCTTTTTCTGGAAATAGTTTTTTCAAGGAGCTTATTTATGGGAGCGTTCAGCTTGCGATGGCCGTCGGCGGCAGCGCCCGCCCGCTACACCACGCCGTTTGATCCGGCCACCGGCGCGGTCGGAGTTTACGCGCCCACCGGGACGCTCGTCAGCGCCGGCGCGGCGGGACAGGTGATTGCTACTACAGGCGGCGTCGTGCTGGTGAAAAACGGCGCCTACACCGTTACTTATGGGAACGTGCGCGCCGTGCGCGTCCAGCCGGGGCAGACCGTCGCCGCAGGGGATATCCTGGCCGAATCTGCCGGGCCGGAAAGTTTTACGCTCACGGTCGAGCAGGCGGTAGACGTGTCGAAGCTGCTGGCGCCACCGGCTGCGCCGCCCGCCGCCCCGCCACCCGTTCCCGCGCCGGCTCCAACGCCGCCCGCGCCTGCCGCGCCCGTGTCAAAGGTCTACGTGCGCACGACGCTTGACGGCGTTCGCCTGCGCGAGCGACCGGTAGACGGCCAGCCCATCGGCCAGGTCAATACCACGGATGTCCTTGAATCGCTGGAAACGGCGGAAGCCACGCGGGGCAAGCTGGGCGTCCCCGGCCAGTGGCTTCAGGTGCGGAATCCGGCGGGGAAAACCGGCTTCGTGGCGGCTCAGTATTTGCAGATCAGCGGCGCGCCCGCTCCTGCCCCCGTACCGGCTCCCGCGCCCGGCACGCCGGTTAGTATGGGTAATGTGCTGGGCGTGAACCTGGATATCTATAACCCGCTCGGACGCCCCGACCCGGTGCTGATGCGCGGCATCGGCTGGGTGCGCGTGAAGTTTAATGTGTCGCTCAACCCTGACCGCCCGCATACGGATGACAACAGCAGCGGGCGTTACGGCAATACCGACATCGGCGCGGCCTTCAACCGCTATCGGGCGGCGCTGGAGCCTTACGCCCGCGCCGGGATGAAGGTGTTGATGGTCTTTACGCACCAGCTTTATGGCGAAGGCGCGGGGTATAACTGGAACGTCATGGATAGCGGACGCTGGCGCGACCTGACCCGCACCTATGCCGACTTCGCCCGCCGCAGTGTGGAGCTGTGGAAGCCGACCGGCTTCATTCACGCCTATCAGATCTGGAATGAGCAGGATACCGAAGCGGGCAAAGGCCGCGCCGCCGTCCCCATTCCGGCGGCGGATTACGGCCACCTGTTGGCGGAAACGATTCGCGCCGTGCGCGCCGTTGACCCGATCACGCCCATCATCACCGGCGGCCATACGCGCGGCCCGCAGGTAGGCAGCGCCTACGCCCGCGCGACCCTGGCGGCCATGCCCGCCGATGTGCGTCCGGACGGAATCGCCACGCACCCTTATGGACGCGGCATGGCCGGGCATGTTTTTAGCAACTGGGGGCCGCTGGAGGAAGAAATCCGCCTCTATGCGGCGGTGCTGCCCGGTAAGCCGGTCTGGATTACCGAATGGGGCGTGTTGGGGCGGCAGGGTGATCTGAGCATCGCGCCGCAGGTGGCCGACTATGCCGCCGGGTTCATGCGAATCTGCAAATCGCAGTTCGCGGGGCAGGTAGCCGCCGCTATCTGGTATGCCTGGGCAGACGGCATGGATGACGGTTACGGCCTGGTGGACGCGGGCGGCAGGCCGAAGGCCAGCTTCACCGAACGTTTCCTGGCGCTTTAGCCAGGGCGAAATCCGGCGCGGGAAGCGGCAGATCGGGCGATGGCTCAACGCCCTGTTCGGTCAGCGCGCCGGTATATATTTCCCGGTCTCAGGGGTGCAGGCGTTGACCCGGCGCAAAAGCCGCACCGGGTGAATCTCTGTCCGCAGCACCGGGGCGATGAGCGTGCCGGGATGATAACCGTCGCGCCCGACCGCCGGGATGATCTCCGGCTGGAACGGCGCGGCGGCCTTCACCGGCGCCTTGCATAAACTGTGAAAGTCGTCCTATGAAATCGGACGGACGCCGTTCCGTTTCGAGTAATCGCAGGGCTGCTGGCTCATCGGTCGAATCCCCCGATTTGGGCGGGTTCTAGACTCGCCCCTACGCCTGAAAATGGGTGTGCGTTGCCGGGGAGTGTCTCAGACCCGCCCGCAAATCAACCGGCAGTAATTCGCTTTTCAAATGGCCTCTCGGCTTACGGCGTTTCGTCGTCTGCATCTGCATCCCCGTCCGCAACTGCATCTGCATCGGGCGCAGGCGGCACATCCGGGGCGGCGGTCGGTTCTGGCGGCACCTCCAGATCGGCGGCGGGTGTGCCAGTGGCGGCCTGCATCAGCAGGGTCAGCCGGTCGGCCATCGCCGCCGGGTCGGGGTGGATGCCGTCCTGCAGCAGGGCCGTTTCAAAAATCTGCTCGATGACCAGGTTCACCACCGGGTTGTCCGGCGAAGCGGCCAGCATGGCGCTCAGATTGTACATCAACGGATGGCGCGGGTTCAGTTCCAGGCTTTTGACCGGCAGTTCGACCTCGCGGTCGAGCAGGCGGTTGAGCCGGAACATGTTGCGCGCCGCGTTTTCGTCGTCACTGACCAGCCGCGCCGGGCTGCGGGTAAGCGTTTTGCTCTGGCGCACGTCGCGCACGCGCTCGCCTAACACATCGGCGAACCGCTGGCGCAGGGCCTTAAAACTATCGTCCGGCAGGTTCTCGCGGGTGGGCGCGGCCTCGTCCTTGCGGGCCTGGCCGATGTCGCGCAGGTCAATATTGGCGTCATCCACGCTGTGCAGTTTGTGGCCTTTATAGTCCGGCAGCCCCATCACCATGATCGAATCGACCGGGTCGGTCAGGTACAGCACCTCGATTCCGCGCGCGCGGAAGGCGTCCAGGTGCGGGCTGCGGCTGGCGGTGTAAAAGTCGTCGGCCATCACATAATAAATATCATCCTGGTTGGCAGCCAGCCGTTCGACGTACTCATCCAGCGAAAAAAGCTGATCGGGGTTTTCGCTGTGGGTGCTGGCAAAAAACAGCAGCGGTTCGATGTCGGCGTGGTCAACCGGGCTGACGACCACGCCCTGTTTGATGAAACGGCTGAAGGCGGCGTAAATCTTCAGGTAGCCGTCGCGGTTCTTCTGCGCCATACGCTTCAGGTCGGACAGCACGCGCCCGGTGAGCGTCTTTTTCAGGTTGACCATCACGCGGTTGGCCTGCACGCTTTCCCGGCTGATATTCAGCGGCAGGTCTTCGCTGTCCACTACGCCCTGCACAAACTGGAGATATTCCGGCAGCAGGTCGGTATTGTATTCCTGGATCAGCACCTTGCGGGCGTACAGCTTCAAACCCGGTTCCTTGCGCGGGCTGAGAATGTTCCGCTCCGGGTTGGCCGGGATGTACAGCAGGGCATAAAACTGGAGCGGCACATCGGCGCGTACATGCAGGTGATGCAGCGGCGCTTCCCAGTCCAGCGTCAGCATTTTGTAGAAGTCGTTGTATTGTTCTTCGGTGATGTCTTTGGGGTCCTGCCGCCAGATAGCGGTCTGTTTGTTGGTCGGCTGTTCGTCGTCCCCGACGTATATCGGAAAGGCGATATAGTCGGAATGCCGCCGGATGATGTCTTTGAGCGTCCAGAGCTGTAAAAATGTCTTGGCGTCTTCCTTCAGGTAAATAATCACATCCGTGCCGCGCACTTCGCGCTCGGCAGGTTCGATAGTATAGGTCGCGCCGCCGGTGGATTCCCAGGCGTAAGCCTGCTCGCCGGGCCGGTACGAACGCGAGACGACGCGCACTTTATCCGCCACCATAAAAACCGAATAAAAACCCACCCCGAACTGGCCGATGACATCCTGCAAAACAGCACTGTTGCCGGACGATTGGCGCAGTTTTTCGAGGAAGGCTTTGGCGCCGCTGCGGGCGATCACGCCCAGATTATTGACCAGATCATCGTGGGCCATGCCGATGCCGGTATCGCTGATGGTTAGCGTTCCGGCCTGTTCGTCGGCTTTGATTTCGATTGCCAGCTCAGCATCCGGGTCAAGCACGTCCCGGTTGGTAAGCTGCTCGAACTGGATACGATTGAGCGCGTCGGAGGCGTTGGAGATCAGTTCACGCAGGAAGATTTCCCGTTCGGTATACAGCGAATGTACCAGAATATCCAACAACTGCTGGATTTCCGCCTGAAAGGTAAAAGTTTCTGCCATAGGTTTACCCTATCAGAATCAAAGGTTGGATACGAGTCGCGGTAGTTTTATCACACTTGTGTTAGAAGCGGGTAAAAACCGGCGCGGGACGGAAGATCGGTTTAACGCAAAAACAGGAGGCTGCTGCCACCCTCTTCGTCGAGCCTGCTGCGGCTGTCGGGTCTGCGCGCCATCAGGCGCCGGACGGCGTTCGTTCGGCGTTCGTTCAGTTCACGAAGCGGTATTTAAACAGCGTCCATAGGGCAATGGGCGCGTCCGTCCACTTGATCTTTTTACCTTCGTGCCATTCGCGCCCGTTATACGAGATCGGCACTTCGTAGATGCGAATGCCCTGTTTGAGCACTTTGGCCGTGATTTCCGGCTCAAAGTCGAAACGCCGCGCGTGAACCTTGATGCCGCGCACCACGTCGGCGCGGAACACTTTATAGCAGGTTTCCATGTCGCTGAGGATGGCGTTATAAAGGATGTTGGTCACCAGCGTCAGACTGCGATTGGCGATCATGTTCCAGAAGTTCATGGCTTTGCGCGGCCCACCCAGGAAGCGCGAGCCGTAAACAACGGTGGCGATGCCTTCTTCCAGCGGCTTGAGCAGCACCGGGTAGTCACGCGGGTCATATTCAAAGTCGGCGTCCTGGATTAAAAATACTTCGCTGCTGGCCGCCGAAAAACCGGTGACTACCGCCGCGCCTTTGCCCTGGTTGGTCTGGTGATACAGGATGCGCAGGTGAGGCCGGTTCTCGCTTTCAAGGCGCTGCAAAATCTCGCGCGTGCCGTCGGTCGAGCCGTCATCTACAATGATGATCTCATCGGCCAGGCCCACCGTTTCTACCCGGTTGAGGACTTCTTCAATCGTTTGAACCTCATTGTAACAGGGGATGATGACGCTCAAGGTTAGACGGCGTATTCCCTTGTGATAGGATAATCCCTGGAGATAGGTCTGCATTCTTGTAAGCTCCTCATCTGACACCACCGTCGACAACCGCCGAATTGAAAATGCTCTGCCGGTCCATCTTTTGCAGCACACCGTCCCGGCGGCAGAAGTTCACCATTGTACCATCGTCCGTTACGCATAAAAACGCTATACTTGGGGAAAATGGATTGATACAGGAGTTCAGGGCGCATGTCGAAAACCGCTGGCATCGGTCTTGTACTCGTCGCCGTCTTGCTTGGCTTGATGATCGGCGCGGCACAGGCGCAGGAATTTGGCACCAACTGGTCGGCTATCTTCTTCCCGTCCAACAACCTGACCGGAACGGGTGTCCCTGTCAGCATCGCCGGAGGCATCAACTTCAACTGGGGAACGGGCGCGCCGGTCGTCAACGGCGTGGCCGTGCCGGGCATCGGCGCGGACAACTTCTCGGCGCGTTTCACCTCCACGCAGACCTTCGCCGACGGTAACTATACCTTCACCGTGACTTCGGATGACGGCGTGCGCGTGTTCGTGGACGGCCAGATCATGCTGGATCGTTTCGTCCCCCGGGCGCAGACCACCGATACGTTTGTGCGCGCTATGACCGCCGGCCCGCATAATATCACGGTCGAATACTTCGAAGGCATTGACATCGCCATGATTCAGGTGCAGTGGGCTTTCGGCGGCGTTGTGCCAACGCTCGGCCCCAGCCCTACGCCCGGCCCGACCGCCACCCCCGCCCCGACCGGCCTGCCGCCCATCCCGGAAGGCGCGATCACGGCGACGGTCATCCGCGCCCCGGTGCTAAACGTGCGTGCTGCGCCGTCAGTGTATTCGGATCGCATCGGCAGTGTTCTGCGCGGGCAGACCTACCAGGTGATCGGGCGCGACCAGAACGCGCGCTGGTTTTTGCTGCAATTAAGCGACCGGCAGGGCTGGGCGCTTGGTTATTACCTCTATATCCCGCAGAACGAATTTAATGCGCCGGTTATCAGCAGCTTTGCCCTCACCGGCAATCCGGCGGCATCATCGCCGACCGGCGTGGTAGCGATGGCGTTTTCGACCCTCAAACTGCGCGCCCAGCCGACTATCTACTCGGAACAAATCGGGCGCGTCGTCTGGGGCGGCACGGTTGGCGTGGTGGCCCGGACGGCCAGCGGCGAGTGGTGGCAGGTGGTGTGGAAAGGCACAACCGGCTGGGTATGGTCGGCTTACCTGCGCGTGGTCGAAGGCAATCTGGATACGATACCTATCGTCCAGCCGTAGATGTGGATAGAACAGGTGGCGCGCCGGTCTGCGATATAGTTTTAGTTGTCTGCCTGCCGCGCCACAGCAGGATCGCCGCCGTCAGCCAGGCCACCGCGCCGGGCAGCAATATCCAGGGCCAGCCGGTAGGGGCGAAAGTAAAAATCACGCGGCTGTCCCCCGCCGGCAGCCACACCGCGCGAAACATCACATCGGCGCGGTACACCGGCACGGCCTGGTCGTTGATCTCGGCCTGCCAGCCGGGGAAATACGCATCAGTCAGCACCAGCCAACCGCCGGCGTCGGCGCGGGCGCTGATTTCGATTCGCTCCGGCGTGTAGGCTTCGATAGTGACATCCGCTGCCAATGCTTCCGGCGCTTCGGCAGGCGCGATGGAATCGTCGCCGGCGATGATGACCGTCTGCTCTGGCCGGAAGGCCGGGTCGCGCATTAGGTTCAGGGCGTCCTCGCTGCCTGCCCAGGTATCCGGCACAAACAGCGCCTGCTGCACGACAAACGCGCGGGGCAGCACGTCCAGGTTTTCGTACAGTTTGATGTCGCTGGACAGCACGCGCCGCCAGGGGCCGAGCGTTAACGACACAAACGCGCCGGTGCGGGTATCCACCAGCGTAGCGGCGGTCACGGTCACAGGCGTTTCATGGGCGCGCAGGCTGATGCGGGCAGGCGTCCGCGCCGCGAAATTGTCGCGTGGCAGCGCCAGCCGCGCCAGACGAAAACCACCCACTTCCATCCGGTCTGCAACGGCGGCCAGCATTTCCGCTTTGCCCGCCGTGTCATAGAAAGACGCGTCGGGGGCGCGGCAGCCGGCGTCCGCGCAGGCGTACAGCACATCCAGCGCGTCGGCCTCGAAATCCGGCACGGCGCGAATAGCCGTAGTTTCGCCCGGCTGTAGCGCGATCTCAAACTGCGTATCATAGGCCACGTCCTCGTGCCACAGGTCGTATACTTTATCGGTGATGAGATAGCGCGTCTGGGTCAGGTTCAGCCAGCGGGCATCCGGGATGCACGCGCCCCGGCATTCCGGCTTCGCCAGGATTTCCCGCAGCCGCCCGTCAATCGTCCGCAGTTCGCCCGGCGGCAGCAGCAGAGACGTAAACTGGGTATACCAGCCGGTCGGCAGCAGCCCGCCGTCGAAACCGTCCACGCTCGGCACGCCCCACACCAGCGGCAGGTTGGCGGCCAGCGTTTCGCGCATTTTGGTATCCACCAGCGCGATGCGTATCGCCAGATCAGACATGCCGGTTTCGCGGTAGCGGGCGATCAGGCTGTCGGCGTCGCCGGGGTCGAACAGCAGGCCGCTGATGCTGAGGACGCGCCCTGGTGGGGTCTGCCCGTCGGCATAAGCGCGAAGCTGGCTAATGGTGAACCGCTGCGCGTGGAAGGTATCCGGCGGCACGACTTCGTTATAGGCCAGCACCCGCGAGGCCAGGAACAGTTCCAGCAGCGCCGCCGCGCCCAGGAAGGCGACCCGCCAGGACGCGCGGCGGACGATCAGCGCGGCCAACAGGACGGCCAGCGCGCCCCCCCAGCCGATCAGCGTTTTTTCGGTCGGCAGCGCCGGGCCGATCACGTCCACTGCCATCTGATCGGTCAGGCGGGCGGCCAGCGCCAGCGCCACGATCACCACCACCGCCGCCGCCAGTGTCCAGCGCCGGATGCGCCCCGCTGCCACCGCTTGCAGGCCACACCCCGCCAGCACTGCCACGCTAAGCGCGAACAGCGCCAGCCAGCGCGCCGGAACGCGGAAGAAGCTGAAACCCGGTAGGTTCGCCAGCGTCCAGTACAGCGGGTTGTACAGCCCCAGCGCCAGCCCAAAACCCACGACGGCCAATACAACCCAGGGCAGGCGGCGAATCGTCTGAGGGTGCTGGGTGGGAATACGGTTAAACAGGCCCAGAATCGCCAGCCCCAGGCCGATCACGCCGGTGTAGGCCATGTATTCCCCGAACAGCAGCCCATCGTAACTCGGCAGCAGGCCGCGCCCGATCACGAATGGATTGAGCGAAAAAGCCATTGCCTGCTGGGGATTGAGGCCGCCGCTGCGATTAGAGCTTCCCATCAGTTCCAGCATTGGCAAAAGCTGCGGCGAGGCCAGCAGCAGCGCGCCGCCTCCGGCTGCGGCCAGCACCAGCGCCGGGCGCAGTCTCGCCTGCCACGAAGCCCGCCGCGCCGTCGGCGCAAAAGAGGCCGCCGCGCCGTAAACCGCCAGTCCGACCACCGTAATGAAAACCGTCTGCGGGTGTCCGGCCAGGGTTTGCAGCGCCAGCCCGACCGCCAGCAGCAGCGCCCAGCGGCGAACGGCGGCCTGGCCTACTGCCGCGTCGAACAGGGCGAACAGCCAGGGCATCCAGGCCAATGCCTGAAGCTGGTTGATGTTTTCCACCTTTGCGCCCATGTACCCGCCCAGGGCAAAAATCACTGCCGCCAGCAGCGCCGGGAATCGCTCCAGTCGGATGGTTCGCCGCGCCAGCAGATACGCCCCGGCCAGCGCCCAGGTGATGTGCGCCAGCAGGCTGATGGCGACTCCGGTCGGCGGGTCGAACGGCACCAGCGGCCAGTTGGGCGGGTAAAACGTGCCGACCTGGCTGTTCGCCAGCAGCGGCACGCCCATGAAAAGTTCCGGTGACCACAGCGGCAACGTCCTGCTGCTTAAGGCGGCGTTCCGCGCCTGCCAGTAGGGGTAGAAGTAGGCGTATACGTCGCCGCGCGCCAGGATCATGCCGGTGAAAACCAGCTTATAAAAGAAGACCAGCGGCAGAAGCAGCACAATCAGCGCGGTGAACAGGCGAATCCGGCGCGTCAGAGCGTCCATAAAAGTCCCGTCGAGGTTGGCTCAAACGGGGGATAGTGTAACAGGGGAGAACGAATCGGCACAGACTACCTGCCGAATAGGGCTTTCACCGCCAGCCCGAAACCCGGCAGCGCGTCCCCGCCGTCCAGCGTGCCGCCCTCGCCGATGACCTTCACCGGCTGGCCGGGCGCATACACTTCAACCTCTTTTGCTTCCGGGCTGACCAGCCATAGAACCGTGCCGGCGGCCAGGTAGTTGCCGATTTTGATACGCAGGCGGTCATCGGTGTCGGAGGGCGACAGGACTTCAACGGCCAGTTCCGGCGGGTTGGGGTTATACTGTTCGTGGTAGGGCAGTTCCGGCTGGCGCGCATAGGAAATGAAGGCCACATCCGGCGCATACCGCTCGCCGGAGATGCGATACCCGCCGGCCTCGCCGGTTACGTGGCCGATGTCGTTCTGCTGTAAATAGTTGAGCAACGCGCCGACGATCAACATGGCGATTTTTGATGAGTACGGATTAGACGGCACTTCGACAATCTCCCCCCCGATGTACTCAAACAGCCGGTCGGCGTTTTCCGGCAGGTTGATGAACTGCTCAAACGTTTCAATCGGGACGCGAATCCGCTCCTGTACAACCATCTCTCCATCCCTTTCTATTCGTTTTTATTATAACCGGTTGCTTGACACCGCGCCCCCGCCGCGCGATAGTAGAGATCGGTTTCGCCGCCCGCCGTCAAACGCCGAAACCGGCCTTCCGGTGCGGATCGCGGTCTGACGGCGACGGAGGGGCGATGGAAAGAACATCGTTTGTACTTCGGCTGTGATTCTGACTGACAAAAAGGAGTATCGCGTTTTGGCTTTTTTCCGATTGATGGTCGCCGGACTGCTGCTGATCGTCGCGGCAGGCTGCCGGGGGCAGGCTGTTACCCCCACGCCTGCCGAAAACCTGTCTGTTGAAATGGCCGTTGAACCCGACCCGGCGCGGGTGGGCGAGGCGGCTTTGGTCGTTACCATCACCGATGCCGGCGGCCAGCCGGTAGACGGCGCTAAAATCGGCGCGCGCGGCGATATGAGCCATGCGGGTATGGCTCCGGTGCTGGCGGAAGTGGAAGGCGGGCAGGATGGCCGCTACCGCATCCCGTTTGAGTGGACGATGGGCGGCGATTGGTTCGTCGAACTGACGATCACGCTGCCGGATGGCACGACCACCAGCCGGCGGTTTGATCTGTCCGTTTCCGGCGAAGGCGCGAGCATGGACATGAATATGGGCATGGCGACGGCAGAGGCCACGCCGTAACCTGATGTGAGGCCTGTATCGTGACTTCCTCTCATAACGACCTGTACCGCCCCCCTGGCCTGCTGGATGTGCTGCGGCTGCCGCTGATCGGGCGGCTGCTGTGCTGGCGGTGGGGACGGCTGGCGCTGCAAGTTCCGCTGCTGGCGGCTGCCGTCCTGCTGGTCATTGACGGTTTTACCGGCCCGCAGCTGGCCGCCCGCAACCTGGCGACGGTCGCGCCCTGGGTGCATTTTCGCGGTTTCGCCGTGCTGGTGCTGCTGCTGGCGGGCAACCTGTTCTGTATGGCCTGCCCCTTCACGCTGCCGCGCACGCTGGCGAAGCGGCTGAGTCTGGGTGGGCGGCGTTTTCCCCGGCGGCTGCGGAACAAGTGGATTGCCATCGCCTCGTTATTCCTGCTGTTTGTGACCTACGAGGCACTCGACCTGTGGGCCAGCCCGGCGCTCACGGCCTGGCTGATCGTCGCCTACTTTGTGGCCTCGTTCGTGCTGGAAGTTGTGTTCACCGAGTCGGCCTTCTGCAAGTACATCTGTCCGCTGGGGACATTCAACTTCGTTTATTCCACCCTTTCGCCTACTCAGATCGGCGTCTACGACCCGGACGTGTGCCGGGCGTGCGCCGGGAAAGAGTGCATCAACGGCAGCTACAGCCCGACGCCGCTTGTTCGCCTGGACGACATCCCCGGCGGACAGCGCGAAGTGAGGCATGGGCCGCAGGGGACGCCGGGCTGCGGCACGCTGCTGTTCGCCCCCCAGATCGAAAGCAACCTGGATTGCACGATGTGCCTAGACTGCGTCCGTGCCTGCCCGCATGATAATGTTGGTCTGTTCGTCCGCCAGCCAGGCCGCGAACTGCTGCACCCGCCAGCCTGGCCGAAACGCTGGGACGTGTCGCTGCTGGTGATGATGCTGGCCGCTCTGGGATTGGTGAACGCTTTCGGCATGGTGCCGCCGGTTTATGAACTCCAGCGCGCGCTCATCAAGACTTTCGGCATTCAGAGCGAATGGCTGCTGATCGGGCTGATCTTCGGGGTGGGCGGCCTGCTGTTGCCCACCGTGCTGGCGCTGCTGGCCGGGGTACTCAGCCGCGCGCTGACCCGAAAGAAGCTGTCGCTGCGGCATACGGTGGCCGCTTTCACCCCGGCCTTCGTGCCGCTCGGTTTTGGCGTCTGGTTCGCGCATTACGGCTTTCATTTTCTGATCGCGCCGCTGACCATCATCCCCGTCATTCAGGAATTCCTGGGGCAGCCGGGCGACTGGGCGGCTTTCAGCGGCGCGGCGGACAGCATTCTTATCGGGCTGGTGCAGGTGGCCGCGTTGGTGCTGGGTTTCCTGTGGAGTCTGGCGCTCGCCAACCGGACGGCCATGCGGCTTTACCGCCGGGACGCCGTGCCGGGACTGCTGCCCTGGGCGCTGCTGCTGCTGGCGCTGGCCTTCGCCGCCGGGTACGTGTTTTCGCTGCCGATGGAGATGCGCGGCAGTTTGCTAATGGGCTGAGCCAGAACCCGCACCTGACAAATATCACCTCCACGTTGTGCAAGTAATCACTTGCTTGCATGGTTTGCCTGCCCTATGCTGGTGTATGTAAGTGCTTACTTGCTTGCATCAGGAGGCAGGATGGACACCGATACACGCGAACGTATTCTGAAGGCGGCAGGCCGGCTGTTCGCCGAACAGGGATATGCCCGCACCACCACCCGCGCCATCGCGGCGGCTGCCGGCGTTAACGAAGTGACGCTGTTCCGGCACTTCAGCAGCAAACAAAATCTGCTGCGCGCCTTCGTGGAACAGTTTAATGCCGCCGGTTTTCCCGGCACGTTCGAGCAGAACCTCACCGGCGCGTACCCGGACGACATTCGTTACATGGCGCGGGCCGCCATGCAGTCCACCATCGAAAACTTTCAACTGCTGCGGATCATGCTCTGCGACGCGCTGGATGTGCCGGAAATCCGCCAGGCTGCCCTGGAAGGCGCGCGCCAGAACACGGCGCTGTTTGCCGATTATTTCCGGCGGCAGATCGAAGCCGGTGCCGTGCGCGACGACCTGCTGCCGGAGGCGCTGGCGCAGACCTTCGACGCACTGTTTTCGTCGTCGCTGATTGTTCCGCTGGTCTTTCAAACCGGCCTGTCGCCGAACATGCCGGCGGAGACGCTGCGCGATCAAATGGCCGATATTTTCATCCAGGGTACGCTCAAACACTCACCGGAGGGAAACTGAAATGGTCATCAAAATCATTTTTGCTGTGGTCGGGCTGGCCGGCCTGGTGCTGGTGATCGGCTGGGCCGGGCTGCAAACCGCTGCTTCCGGCTTCAAGTTCGATCTTAAGAGCCGTGACCTGGGGACGGTTGAACTGCCGGCAGATCTGCCCGCCCCGGTGCAGCGCCATGCGCGAGCGGTTTTCGGCGGTGATCGCGTACCGGTGGTCGAAAGCGGCGTGGTAGCAGGCCGCGCCAGCATCAAACGCAGCGGCCTGCGGCTGAACGCGCGGATCAAAATCAGCTACGACGCCAAAGGTGATTACTACCACTACTTCCAGATCACCTGGTTCGGCCTGCCGGTTATCGCCATCAACGAGCGGTATCTCGATGGCAAGGCCATTATGGACATCCCCGGCCAGCACATCGAAAACGACCCGCATACCGACAGCGCCGCCAACCAGGGTTTCTGGTCAGAGGCGCTGGTGTGGATGCCGTCGGTGCTGTTCACCGACCCGCGCGTGCGCTGGGAAGCGATAGACGATACGACCGCGCGGCTCATCATCCCCAACGCCGCCGAAGAAGAAATGTTCACGCTGCGTTTCGACCCGGAAACCGGGCTGCTGTCCAGCCTCAGCACGCTGCGTTACGGCGACTTCCCGGAGCGCGTCCTCTGGAAAAACTACATCCTGGAATGGGGCGAAATCAACGGCTTGCTCGTCCCGGTGCGCGCCGAAACGCAGTGGCAGGACGACCCGCCCTGGGCGTCGTGGCAGATCGAAAACATCGCCTATAACGTGCCGGTCGCCAACCGTTTGAACCAGTTCGGCGGTGACTACCCGGAAGGATAATCGAGAGGCGAGGGCTTTGATACGTTCGCCCGGCGTATTCCCGCCTCACATCTGGCGAACCACATCCATTGTGCTATGCTTAACGGCTGTTTGTCGGCAAAAGAGGATGGTACATGGCGATGGACAGTTTGTCCGCCGAGGCCGAGTTAAGCCAGGCGGAAACCAACGCCGGGGTCGCTCGCGCCACCGGGGTGATGGCGCTGGGCAATATCACCAGCCGCGTGTTGGGGCTGGCGCGCGAAATCGCGCTGACGAACCTGTTCGGCGCAACACGGGCGGTAGACGCTTTTAACGTGGCGATCATCGTGCCGAAGGCGCTTTACGACCTGCTGATCGGCGGGCATGTCAACAGCGCGCTCATCCCGGTTTTGAGCGAGGTCGCCGCCCGCGAAGGGCGGGACGCGCTGTGGCGGCTGGTTTCGGTGCTGCTCAGTCTGGTGACGGTGGCGCTGGCGCTGATGGTGCTGGTGATCGAATTGTTCGCGCCGGACATCATCCGTCTGGTCGGCGGCGGTTTCGACCCGGCCACCTGGCGGTTGGCGACCGATCTGCTGCGGCTGACCGCCCCGGCGCTGATCTTCCTGGGGCTGTTCGCCGTCCTCAGCGGCACGCTGTACGCCTTGCGAGAGTTCACCTGGCCGGCCTTTGCGGTGGCCGTCTTTAACGGCGCGATTGTTATCATCATGCTGATTTTTGCGCCGCCGCTGCAAATTCGTCCCATCATCGGGCCGAACCTGACCATTGAATGGTTGATCGCTCGCCCCGCCGAAGGCATCGTCGCCGCTACTATCGGCTGGCTGGTCGGCTCGCTGGCGCAGTTGGCGCTGCAACTGCCGGGGATGCGCGGCGCGCGAGTCTACCTGACGCTGCGCTGGAATCATCCCGCCATCCGACAGATCGCGCTGCTGTACGCCCCGGTGATGTTTTCACTCATCCTGGATACCCTGGTGATCCGCACCTTCAGCTACAACCTCGCCAGCCAGACCGGCGAAGGCAGCATCGGTTACATGAACTGGGCGACCACGCTCATCCAGTTTCCGCAAGGGTTAGTAGCGACGGCCATCAGCATCGCCATCCTGCCCACGCTGGCGCGGCAGGCGGCGCTGGTCAACCTGGAGGGCGACCGGGCCTTTAAGGATACGCTTGGCCTGGGGCTGCGGCTGGCGATCACGCTGATTCTGCCGGCGGCGGTCGGGTTGTTCGCGCTGGCGACGCCGATTGTGGCGCTGCTGTTCCAGCACGGCGCGTTCACTGCCCACGATACGGCCATGACCGCCCTGGCGCTGCGCCTGTATCTGGTTGGCCTGCCTTTCGCGGCGGTAGACCTGCTGCTGGTGTATGCCTTTTACGCCCGGCAGGATACGCTCACCCCGGCGCTCATTGGCCTGCTCAGTCTGATGGTTTACATGCTGGCGGCGCTGGCGCTGTTCCCCGGTTATGGCCTGTTCAGCCTGATGATCGCCGACAGTGTAAAACACGTTGTTCATGCGCTGGTGTCGGCCTTTTTGCTGGTGCGCCGGATGCGCGGCCTGGGCCACCAGTGGTTAGGGCTGACCATCGTCAAAACCGGGCTGGCTTCGGGGGTGATGGGGCTGGCCGCTGCCGCCATCCTGCCGCCGCTGGAGGAGGTCTTTGGCGCGACCACGCTGCTGCACGAAATGGCGCTGGTTGGGCTGGCCGGTGGCGTGAGCGTCGCCGTCTTTTTCGGCCTGTCGGCGCTGCTGCGAATCGAGGAACTGCGCTGGTTGGTGGGTCTGGTGCGGCAACGGTTGGGAAGAAACTGACTATTTTTTGCTGAGAGATTGTTTAGCGTTTCTACCACTGATACCGGGTACATGTTACCATGAATCCATCGGCATACCGGATGAGCGCCTGGGTATCCAACGTTGATTGTACGCAGCCTTCTATTGTTATATATTGGCCTGATCCTGAGCGGTTGTCAGGCTTGGTTAACGTCAAAAGCGGACGCGCCGGCAGCCTCCGCCAGCCAGTCTCCTTCGCCGGAAGCGACCCTCGAACCAACCCCTGCGGAATGGGTCGAACAGGATGTGCAAGGCATCCTGCTCGGCATCGAAAAACCGCGCGGGTGGGAAGTTCAGCGAATGGATGACGGCATTCTGCTGGCGGAGCGTTTCGGCTCGATTGCTTCCGGCGGCAGCGCCATGCCCGGCATTCAGGTGCATATCTTCATCCATTCCGCCGCCGGCTTTCAAATACCTGACGATCAGAATGCGGCCTGGTCAATCCTGGAACAGATCGTCCGTGACCAGAAATATATGGGGCGCGCGCACGTCGAAGAGCCGTATGGCTTCGTCTGGGAGCAGCACGACGCCGCTTATTACCTGTCCAACAATGGCGACGGCAACATGACCATGCTCATCGCCCTGATGCTGCCGGGTATGCAGCAGATGGTCGTCTGTAATATCAGCTCACCCGTCAGCGAATCAACACGCATCCGGGCGATGCTGCCGAAAATCCTGGGCAGCCTGACGGTGAACCGCATCCGGCTCGGCACAGCGGCGCTCGAAGCTTTGCCCGATCCCCTGATTTTCCCGCTTTACCCGCCGCGCCCGCCCGAAACACCCATTGGCTAAGTCGGGGCATCCTGAACAGAATTTTAAATCGAATCTCCGGCGATTGATGGTAGAATAGAACAGTTTATTTTCTCTTACCCGTCGGAGGTTCCTGATGTCCGAAACTTTCGATAAACTGAAAGCGCTGCTGGCAGCGCAGAATACACTGAGCGAAGATGAAATCAATCAGGCTATTCAGGCATCCGGCCCCATGACCCCCGAAGAACGGGCGATACTGGATGCCGAAGTCCACGAGAAGCGGCGAGAGAAAGACCAGAAGATCACGATGGAGCAGTATTTAGAAGCCTCGAAAGTGCTGGATACCGCCGCCGAAGGCTCAGACGAATATAATAAGGCGCTGAAGATTGTTGAAGCATACGAACAGGGAGGCTGATGCAAACGCCTGAGTATTACGCCATGCGCCGTCGCCCGGTGAACCCCTGGCTGGCGCGCCTGCCGGTGCTGGTGGTCAGCGGGGGCGTACTGACGGTGGCCGCCCTGGTCATGCTGGTGATGGCTTTCTGGTTTGCTTACAGCGACCGCATCATGCCGGGTGTATCGGCGCTGGGTGTGAACCTGGGCGGCATGACCACTGTCGAGGCCGAAGCGGCGCTGCGCGAGCGGTTCACCTATGCCGACCAGGCCGTGTTTACGTTTCGCTACGGCGATCGTTTCTGGCAGATCAGCGCCGCCGAACTGGGTGTCACCTTCGATGCCGGGACGACCGCTGCCGATGCTTATGACGCCGGACACACCGGAAATCTGGCCGCCAATCTGGTTTCGCAGGCCAGCATCTGGCTGAACGGGCGCAGCATCGCCCCGGTCGTGCGTTATGACCAGGGCAAAACCCTTGTGCGCCTGGCGGCCATCGCTCAGGAGATCAACCAGCCGCCGAAGGACGCGGCGCTGCTCATCAGCGGCGCGCTGGTGGCGACTACCCCCGGCGAGAACGGGCGCACGCTGGACATCGGCACGACGCTGGAACGCCTGGAATCCGCCGTCCGCCGCCTGGATACCGGCGCGGAAATTCCGCTGGTGGTCAACGAAACACCGCCGCTGATCTGGGACGCCGAAGCCGCCGCCGCCAGGGCGCGCGCTGCGCTCAGCGGCCCGGTTACGCTGGTGGCGGATAACCCCCAGGGTGGCACATTCGGCCCCTGGACGGCCACCGTCGAGCAGATCGCCGCGCTGCTGGACGTGCGCGTCGTGCCGGACGCCGGCGGCGCGCAGCATTTCGACCTGGGCGTGAACGTCGCGGCCTTCCGCAGTTATTTAGAAGGACTCGCACCGGGTCTAATCAGCTCGACCCGGAATGCGCGTTTTCACTTCAATGAAGATACCGGCCAGCTAGAGGTTATCCAGGCCGCGCTTAATGGGCGCGAACTGGATGTGGACGAAACCCTGCGCCGCCTGGAAGCCGCCATCTTCGACCCGGCCAACCGCACTGTGCCGATGGCCTTCACCTATACGCTACCGGCCTTTCACGAAGGGCTGACCGCTGCCGAACTTGGCATAACCGAACTGGTGGGCGAAGCGACTACCTACTACACCGGCTCAACTCAGTCGCGCAAGGATAACATCTTTGAGGCCATCTCGCGTTTCGACGGCCTCATCATCGCCCCTGGCGAGGTCTTTTCGTTCAATACGTACCTGGGCGACATCAGCCCTGAAACCGGTTTTGTTCAGGGAAAGATCATTTATGGCGGGCGCACCGTAGACGGTGTGGGCGGCGGCGTGTGCCAGGTCAGCACCACCATCTACCGTGCAGCGCTGGCTGCCGGTTTCCCCATCACCGAGCGGTATTCACATGGCTACCGGGTCGGGTTCTACGAGCAGAACAACTTCCCGCCCGGCTTGGATGCCGCCATCTACCAGCCGACGGCGGACTTTAAATTCCTGAACGATACCCCCTATCACCTGTTAATCGAAACGTCGGTTTTCCCCGGCAGCAATGCTGTTCAGTTCCGCCTGTACAGCACCAATCCGGGCCGGCAGGTGGTCATGCAGGGGCCGGACATTCGCAATCTGTCATCCCCGCCGGCGACGGTTTATGAGGCTAACGCCGAACTTGCGCCGGGGCAGTCGCTCCAGGTGGACTGGGCGAAAGAAGGCGCGGATGTGACCTGGGAGCGTATCATCCTGGATGCGAGCGGCCAGGAAATCCGCCGCGATACCATCTACACCCATTACCAGCCCTGGGCGGCGGTCATCCAGGTCGCTTCTGGCGACCCGCGCCTGTCGCAAAACGGCTGATCGTTTCCCGGTTTTCACCCATTTGCAACCCCTTTTCCGCTCTGTGCGTACTATATAATTACGACACAGTATATGGGGAAGGGGTTTTGTGCTATGGATGGCAATCTGTCGCGGACGCTTTCGACCGTGACCGTCTGGGCTGCCCTGGCGATCCTGGGCGTGACGGCCATGCTCACCGGCACGCGGGTAGATTTTATCATGGCGGCGGTGGCGATCGGCGCGGCGATGGTGGCGACTATCGTGGTCTGGACGAGCGGTAGGGAGAACGAACCAACCGAGGCCGAAAAAGCCAAACGCCGGGGGCGCATTGACCAGATGCTCGACAAGCTGAACGAGGCCGAACTGGAAGAACTGCGGGCGCGCCTGGCCGAAAGCGACGGCGAACGGGTGATGCTCGACGACCTGCTGACCGGACGTAGACAAAGAAGCTAACGCAAAAGGGATATTGGACAATGGACAACAACCTGACACGTTTGATTTCGACGGCAGTGATCTGGACGGCGCTGACGGTCATTATGGTGGCGATGGTCGTCAACAATGCCCTGGACTTCTGGATGGCCGCGCTCACCATCGGTTCGGGCGTGGGCGTGACGGCGGTGGTCTGGTTCAGCCAGACAGGGGACAGCCATGCCGCGCGCCAGACCGAGGCCGAAAAAGCCAAGCGCCAGGGACGGGTTGACCGCGTGCTGGAGCGGCTGAACGAGGCCGAGCTGGCCGAACTGCGGGCGCGCCTGGCCGAAACAGACGGCGAACTGCTGACCCTGGAAGAACTGGTGCAGGATGAAGATCGCCGCACGCGAGGATATTAAAGCATGTTCCGCGCGCTCCGGCGGTTTTTCCGCGCGATTTTGGGGTGGCTGTTTTATCCTGTTCGCTGGCTGTGGCGGTTGTTTAAGGGAATAACGGAGGATTCGTTCATGCGGGGGCGCGAGCGTTTATTTTCGACGGCGGCCATCTGGATCGCCTTTGCCATGATGATGAACAATATCTTCGACCACTTCATGCGGGTGACGGCGGATTTCACCGGCCTGTGGCCGACTTACCCGGTCAGCCCTGGGGGCGGCTTCACCGAAGTTGATTGGGACCGCTGGCAGCAGATGGTGAGCCAGGCACAGGGGATCGCCCAGGATTTAATGAGCCAGGTCATCACCGGCATAAATCAGCAGTTTGACGCCCGCATGGGGCCGATGATCCTGCTGGCCTTTATCGTGACTCTGGCGGCGGTGGTCAGCACCTTTTTCATCTGGCGCAACGCCGGCGCGGAATCCGAACCGCAGGCCCGAAAAGCTGTGCAGGCCGCTAAAGCTAAACGCGGCGAAGCCGGCAGCCGGGTGGATGTGGTCATTAACACGCTGGATGAACACGAACTGGCCGAATTGCGAAACCGGCTGGAAGATACCGCCAGGGAGCCGGTTTCGTTCGAGGAACTGCTGGCGCAGCAGGATCAGGTCTGGCGGGGGCGATAGCCGCGTCAGGCTGCTTCGTTCGTTCGATGATGGCGTTTAGCGCACCGGGTGGAACGGCTGGTGATCCAGACGCCATCATTCCGCTGGCCGCCGGTCAGGAAGAACAGCCGGTGTTTCTGGCGCTGGGCGTCCGCCTCGTTCGTCCAGAAGCTCAGTCTGCGCCCGCGCACCTCGGCCAGGTGTTCCAGCGCGGCGATGACATGCGAACAGGCCACGCCGCCGTTGATCGCCCAGGGGCAGGTGCAGCGGGCGTAAATCCGGTCGTCCGGCAGATACTTGATGGTGACGACGTGATTTGCCAGCGGGTGCGAGGTGCTTTCGACCACCACCAGGTTAGGATTCAGGATATAAGCCCGCAGGTCTTTCCCCCGTTCCTGTAGCCGTTTGATGTTTTTAGGCTTCATGTTTCCCGCCTCTCTAAACATTTGTTCTAATTATAGCAGATAATGTTTGCCGCGTCCAGCAGAAAAACCTAAGAAAATTTCACGTACTCTGCCACATCCGGTACAAATACGTTATAATAAAAAGATAGCGTTTGAAAAATTCAGGGAGCGCCTGTGAAATCCTTGCTTGGTTCGGCCAGCGACGCTGATTTGCCCGGTCTGGCCGAGGCGGAAAGTTTTGTTAAGGCCGCTTTAGACGGCCTGACCGCCCATATCGCCATCCTCGATGAAACCGGAACGATCATCCACGTTAACCATGCCTGGCGGTCGTTCGCCGACACCAATGGCTACACCGACAGCCGCTACGGTATCGGCTCCAACTATCTGGCCGTCTGTGACCGCGCCGCCACGCCCGATGCTATCGCCGTTGCTCAGGGCATCCGCCGCGTTCTGGCGCGTTCGCTGCCGCAGTTTGATCTGGAATACCCCTGCCACAGTCCCGCCGAGCGGCGCTGGTTCGTCATCCAGGTGACGGCTTTTGAGTGGCGGAACTACCGCCGCGTGGTCGTCGCGCACCAGAACGTGACCGAAATCAAAAGCGCACAGGTGGAACTGCAAAACAGCAAACAGCGGTTGGAAACCATCCTGGATAATCTGGTGGATGGCATCATCACCTTCGACCGGCGTGGTCTGATCGAAACGATTAATCCGGCGGGCGCGGCTATCTTCGGCTACCAACCGTCGGAACTGATCGGCCAGCCGATACAATGCCTGATGGTCGAACTCGATCAGCAGCATAACGAACGCGCGCTGATGAATTTTGTCGAAAAGATCGGGCGGCTGGGTGACGAAATTACCGGGCGGCGCAAGGACGGCACGCTGTTCCCCATCTATTTCGCCGTCAGCCAGCTTCGGCTGGACGACAAGCGGCTCTTTACCGGCGTCATCCAGGATTTCACCGAACGCAAATACCTGGAAGGGCAGCTTTTGGAAAAACAGCGGCTTGACCTGGCGCTGGATAACGAACGCGAACTCCGCGACCTGAAGAACCGCTTTCTCTCTATGATGTCGCACGAACTGCGCACGCCCCTGGGCGCGATACGGCTGGCGAACAGCATGTTAAAAACCTACGGCGACCGCATGACCGAACAGGAAAAACGCGAGTCGTATGAGGTGATCGAAACGCAGACCGAACACCTGGCCGAGATGATTAACGACGTGATGACCATCAGCAAGTCGGATTTCACCGGCGCTGAGTTCAATCCCGAAACAGTTGACCTGGAAACCTACTGCCGGGACATCATCGAGGAAATCCAGCTCGCCTACCGGATGACCTGCTGCATCGGGTTTTCCGGCACGGGGCGGCGCGTGGAAGCCGAGGTGGATGTAAAACTGCTGCGGCGGGCGATCACCAATCTGCTGACCAACGCCATCAAGTATTCGCCAGAGGCCGCGCCGATCACCGTCGAACTGGCCTGCGATGGCGATGAAGCGGTCATTCGCGTCAGCGACCAGGGCATCGGCATCCCCGAAGACGACCAACGGCGGCTGTTTGAACCGTTCCACCGCGCTTCCAACGTCGGCCAGATTCAGGGTACGGGGTTGGGGCTGGCGATCACCCGGCAGGCTATCGAACGACACGGCGGCAGCATCAGCGTCGAAAGCCAGGTCGGCGCCGGCACGACCTTCATCGTTCGTCTGCCGCTCAAGCCCAAAGCGTGATCCCGCGTTTGTGAGGCCGCTCGCGCCATATTATAATGGCTGTTATATATCGGCACGTTGTGAAGGCGGTTCGGGATGGCTGATGTTTTTATCTCTTATTCGCGCAGAGATGTGGATTTTGTGCGCCGTCTGCACGCCGAGCTGGCGCAGCAGCAGCGCGACACCTGGGTAGACTGGGAGGATATTCCCCTGACTGCCGACTGGTGGCGCGAGGTACAGGCCGGTATCGAAGCGGCGGACGCCTTCATTTTTATCATCTCGCCGGATTCGGTGCGTTCGGACATCTGCCGCCAGGAAGTCGAGCACGCCGTCGCCAACAACAAACGCATCATCCCCGTCCTCTACCGCGAGATCACCGATGCTGCCGACCGTAAGCTGATGCATCCGATGGTCAGCTCGCATAACTGGATTTTCTTCCGCGAGAGCGACAGCTTTGAAACGGCCTTCCGGGCGCTGACCAATGCGCTGAATACCGATTTAAGCTACGTGCGCAAACATACCCGCCTGCTGGTGCGTGCCAAAGAATGGGAAAACAACGGCAAGAATCCCAGCCTGCTGCTGCGCGGCGACGACCTGCGCGATGCCGAACAATGGCTGGCGCAGGCGGTCGGCAAAGAGCCGTCGCCGCTGCCCCTGCACGCCGAATTCCTGGCCGCCAGCCGCAGCGCCGAAACGCGCCGCCAGCGTTCGCTGCTGGCCGGGGTTTCGGTGGCGCTGGTGGTATCTATCGCGCTGGCGGTCATTGCATTGGCGTTGTTCGGCGAGGCTAACGTCCAGCGCAATCTGGCCGATCAAAACGCCGCCACCGCCGTAGACGCCCAGGCCGAAGCCGAAGACCAGGCGCAGATCGCGCAGACGCAGGCCGCCATCGCCGCCGCTGCCCAGGCCGAAGCCGAAGTTCAGGCGCAGATCGCGCAGACGCAGGCCGCCATCGCCACCGCCGCCCAGGGTGAAGCCGAACAGCAGCGTAATCTGGCCCAGTCACAGGCCACCGCCGTCGCCCGCGAACGCGACCGCGCCCAGTCGCTGGCGCTGGCCGGGCAATCGCAGGCCGAACGCAGCGGCCCTCGCCCTGAGCGGGCGGTGCTGCTGGCGCTGGAAGCCCTGCGAAACTATGCCTACACCACGCAGATTGAACGCGCGCTGGCGCAGGCTGTCCAGACCCGGCTGGCGCAGCGGGTGCTTGACCAGCACGCCGGCGCGGTTTATTCGACCGTCTGGTCGCCTGATGGCACGCGCCTGCTGACTGCCGGCGCCGACAATACCGCCCGCGTCTGGAGCAGCAGCGGCGAGCCGCAGTTGGTTCTGCGTCACCGGGGCGCGGTCAACCGCGCGCTGTGGTCGCCGGACGGTACGCGCATTGTGACGGCCAGCAGTGATGATACTGCCATCGTTTGGGACGCCGCCACCGGCGCGGCGCTAATGACGCTGTCCGGCCACCTGGAAGATGTATTCCTGGCCGTCTGGTCGCCGGACGGCACGCGCATAGCAACCGCCAGCGCCGATGATACTGCCCGCGTCTGGGACGCTGCCGCCGGGTCAGAGATCGCCGTCCTGCGCGGCCATACCAACGATGTGAACAGCGTGGACTGGTCGCCGGACGGTACGCGCATTGTGACGGCCAGCAGCGATAGCTCGGCGCGTGTCTGGGATGCCGCTACCGGTGGTGCGCTGCGTATTCTGGTTGGTCACGAACGGATGATTCATCGTGCCGTCTGGTCGCCGGATGGCAAGCGTATCGCCACCGCCAGCAGCGACCGCACGGCGCGCATCTGGAACGCCGATACCGGCTATTCGGCCTTTTATCTGTCCGCGCATATCGGTTCGGTAACACGGGTGGCCTGGTCGCCGGATGGCCGCCGCGTGATTACCATCAGCACCGACGATACTGCGCGCATCTGGAACGCCGATACCGGCCAACTGCTCTATACCCTGTTCGGCCATACCGATGATGTCATCGGCGCGGCCTGGTCGCCGGACGGCAAGCGCGTCGTCACCACCAGCCGCGACGGCACCGCCCGGCTCTGGGACATCAACACCGGCGCGCTGATGCTCACGCTCTCCGGCCATGGCGATATTGTTTACAGCGCGGCCTGGTCGCCCAGCGGCGAAAGCGTCGCTACCGTCAGCCAGGATGGCAGCGTGCGCCTGTGGCAGACCTGGACAAACGTCCGTAACCTGATCGCCTTTGCGGAGGGATGCTGCGAGTCGCGCCCGCTCACCGACGAGGAGCGCCAGTTGTTCGGCCTGCCCCGGTTGCCGAGCGACCCGCCGCCTGCCGACGGTATCGTTTCCTGCCCAAACACCCTGGAGTCGCGTTTGTATCCCGGCACGCGCGGCGAAGTCACCGACGAAGATGAATCGGCGCTGAATGTGCGCTCCGGCGCCGGATTGTCCGAGCCAATCATCGCTCAGATCGCGCCGCGACAGCCGTTCCTCGTCCTGGCGGGGCCGGAATGTGTGGATGGCTTCGCTTGGTTTAACGTGATTTTCGGCATCAACGCGGTAGAAGGCTGGGTGGCCGAAGGCGTTGAAGATAAATATTTCACGCGGCCAACGGGATAAACATGGCCTTCATCAACCAGCGATTGGGACTGTCCCGCTACGAGGCCGACGAATATTACCGGATGGCGCTGGAAGCCTACCAGAAAAAACGCCTGGATGACGCCATCCTGAACATGAACGAGGCCATCACGCTGCTGCCCACGCGCGCCGAATATTGGGCGGCGCGCGGCTTTTTTTACCTGGAAGATGGCGTACTGGATAAAGCGCAGGCCGATTTTGAGCAGGCGCTCAGACGCCACCGTTTCGAGATGCTGGCGCACTACGGGCGCGGGGTGATCGCCTATAAAGACCGCAACTGGCAGGAGGCGCTGGCGCACTTCAGCGACGCCTACCGCAGCGACCCCAAACGCCCGGAAACGCTTTATTATCTGGCGCTGTGTTTTCATCGCACCGGCGATAATACCGCCGCGCTGCGGATGATGGAACAGGCCGCCGCCGCCTTCACCGATCTGGATGAGCGCCGCAAGGCCGATGCGCTCCGGTGGGTGAAGGAATTCCAGCGGATTCTGGGCAGCGCGGCCAGCCTGCCGCCGGGCTAGTTTAGGCGCGGGCAAGGGGCGGGCCTTTGAATAAAAAGGTGGAACCCACACAGGGCAGCGCAAGCTATGGAGATCGTAGACGAATGGTGATGAAAGACCAGACCATGCAGGTTTTACCGCCGGTTCAGGAATCGCAGTTGATCGAAGGCGTTTATACGGTCCCGATTCGGGTCTTTGAAGATGAACGCGGGCGTTTTATGGAGACGTTCCGCCGTTCCTGGTTCCCCTGGGTGGATTGGGAACGTTTGCAGGGCAACCGCTCCGACAGCCGCCCCGGCGTGCTGCGCGGCCTGCATTACCATCATCTACAGATAGATTACTGGTACGTGCCAAAAGGGCGCATCCGGGCCGCGATGGTAGACCTGCGCCCCTCATCGCCCACCTATATGGCGACGCAGATTTTGGAAATCGGCGAGGAAAATAACCTGGGCGTTTTCATCCCCATCGGCGTCGCGCATGGTTTTCTGGCGCTGACCGAAGCCACGCTGATGTATATGGTCAACAACTACTACGACGGCGGCAAGGACGAATGCGGCGTGGCGTGGAACGATCCCCAGATCAACCTGGATTGGGGTGTCAGCGCCCCGCTGCTTTCCCCGCGCGATCTTCAGAATCGTTTTCTGAAGGACATCCCGGCGGAGGAACTGCCGAAATAACGCTACGAATTGGCGTCGGGTTCGGCGGCCTGCATCCCGCCCCAGTAACCGGCCAGCCACTTCATTGTATCAACGGCGCTGTGGGGGGCCTGTTCGCCGGACATCAGGTCGCGGTCAAGATCGTCGCTGCGTCGCATCAGCGCGCCGCGCGTGCGGCTGTCGCCCATGCTGCCGACCAACTGCGCCAGTTCCTTGAGGTTATTGGCAAGCACCTGCCGCTGCTGGGGCGATAGCTCGTCGCTGCGGTCGTCCAGTTCGGCGCGCACAACCGCCGAATCGAAGCCGACGGCTCGCTTTGACCAGCCATCAAAGGCTTCGGCCAGGGCTTCCAGCACCGTGTAGGCCGCATTCACCTGTTCGGCAAATTCCGCCAGCGAATGCGACCCCAGCATCCGGCGCACCGCGACCAGCGTTTGCATGACACCGCGTTCGTCATCCAGGCCGCGCCGCCCTTCCAGCGCCTTGTCCAGCCGCTGCATCCGGGTCAGCGCCAGCCCGCGTGTAAAACCGCGCCACCAATTGGTGAGCGATTGGCGCACGGTATCGCTCCAGCTCACCTGGGCGCACAGCCGCCGCAGGTCTTCGACCAGCAGGCCGTCATCTTCAACGGTTTCGAGTTCGCTCACCAGCCGGCGGCTGGCCGCCCGCGCCGTCAGTTCGTCGCGGGTTTCCGAAGCCAGCGCCAGCATATGCCACAGGACTTCATCGCTTACGCTTATGTTGGGGTGCTGTTGCAGGCTGCGGGCGAGCTGCTGCGCCAGCGGCAGCGCCTCTTTGCGCCATTCCAGGTCGCCCAGCATGGTGATGTAGGTGGCGATGGCCTGCTGCGGCGTCATGTCTCCGGCGGTAGTGATTCGGCTGACCAGATCAAGGATGTCGTGGGTGGCGCGCTGGCTGTTTTCCAGCGCCCGCGCCAGCGAAGGCAGCAGCGTTTTCGACTCGTTGGCCTGGTGGATGAGCTGCAAGGCCAGATCGTCGCGTTTGTGGGCGATCACCAGCGCCAGCAGCCGCTCCAGCGCCTCGCGGCTGAGGTACTGAACGCCATGCTGCATCCATTCCTGAATGATGCTTTCTGCCTGGTAATCGGTGGGCAGCGTCCCGCCGTTCGATGTCCCGCCGGAATACAGTTCCCAGACCTGGCTGACCACTGCCGGCGTAAACACCGCTCCGGCCCGCGCCATCGCCGCCCGCGCCATCGCCACCAGGAAGACTTCTGCGCCGCGCATCTGAAGCAGCTGCAGGGGGTCGCCGGTATGATCGCGCATCACGCGCCCAAAATTGTCCGGCAGTGCCTTCATCAGTTCCTCGTCTGCCAGCAGCTTCGGCAGCGATGCCGGGTCGCGTTTGATGGACAGCACAATTAACTGTCGCCCCAGTTCGCCATCCTGCCGCGCGCGTGGCTGCGCCGCCAGGATGCCATAGTGCAGCACGTCGCCCAGGTCATAATGCGCCGGTTCGCGCGCCACCAGCGTCAGCCAGTTAATGATCGTGTCGCTGTCGCCATCGTTGATCGCCACCCGCAGCGAGTACAGCGCCGCCATCTTCAGCCGGTTCAACCAGCGGGTATCCGGGTTGTCGTTCAAACGGACGCGAATGAAGGCATAGGCCGCGTCCGGTTGGATGTGCAGCGTATCGTTTAAGAGGCTGGACAGCCGTTCGTCCAGATTGGGGCGTTCGTCCATCAGGCGCGCGACGATGTTCGCGGCTTCGGCGTCGCGGGTATCCAGCGCGTGCATCAGCAGGCGTTCGGCGTACAGATCAAACAGATCATCATCAGGCGGCACATCGCCGGTCAGCACCGCCTTAAGCGCGTCCGCCGGTACGTGGTCACCCGAAAGTATTCGCATGTCGAGCGTTTGACGCTCAATCACGAACCAACCCTCCACAGCTTTGAACTGCCCCGACAAAATCATATCATATCACCTGGCGAAAAACTGTAGAAAAAAGGAACTATGGCCGGATGCGGCGGATAAACTCCACGCTCTGAAGTTTGCGTTCCAGCAGGAAAGTGATGTAACCAAGCATCACCCGCTCGATGTCGTCGTGCAGCGCCGTCGAGATGGTCAGGGTTTTGACGTGGCTGTAGGGGCTGCGCTGCATGTGCCGCAGCAGTTTAAGCGTCACCATTGGGATCGGCACAGCGCCCACACCTTCGTAGCCGCAACGCGGGCTGACCACGCCGCCCAGCGCGTAGCTGAAGAACTGATCTTCCGGTTGGATGCTTTCGCGGCTGACCACACATTCGTAAAGTTCCGGTCGAAACCCGGTCAGATCGAGCAGATGCAGTTCGTAGTATCGTGCAGCCAGGCGTGGGTCGTCGTCCACGCACAGCCGGCCCAGCGTATCGTCTACCAGTTGGAACAGATCGCGGGTGTCCATTTCGCCTTCGATGGTGAAACGGTCGAGCAGTTCAGCGGCATAGCTGGCATACGCGCCCCGCGCCAGGTCTTCCCGGATGCCCAGGTAGGGCGCGGTCATCTCCGCCTGCGCTACAATGTCCAGGTCACGCCCCCGGCGGATGAGCATATCGGCGCGGGTGAATAGTTCCACATGGCCGGTTTTGTGGCCGGTGGGTTTGCGCGCGCCTTTGGCGATCACATCCAGTTTGCCGTGTTCGGGCGTGAGGATCGTCAGCAGACGGTCAGCTTCGGCGAAATCACGCCGCTTGAGGATGATCGCCGGCGTGCGAAAGGCGCGTTCCTGCGCGGGCATGGTTTTACTCCAGATGCTGCGGGCCGAAGCCATGCGGCAGCAGATCGGCCAGCGAGCAGGTCGTGTGGATATTGCCTTCTAGGTCGGCGATAATCACCTGTAGGTTCGGGGCGAATTCGTAAAGCATCTGGCGGCAGACCCCACAGGGCGAACCGCCGCTGCGTGTCACCACCGCCAGCGCCTCGAAATGGCACTGGCCTTCGCTGACGGCTTTCACCAGCGCCGTGCGTTCGGCGCAGATGGTGGCCGGGTAGGCCGCGTTTTCCACGTTGCAGCCGGTGTAAATCGTGCCATTAGCGGCCAGCAGCGCCGCCCCGACCGGATAATGTGAGTAAGGGACGTAAGCCTTCTCGCTGGCGGCGATTGCCAGGCGAATCAATTCCTGGGTATCCGGCACAGCAGTCATGGTCAATCCGTCGTCACCGGCTGGGCGTGCAGCGGGGCATGACCGCTGTTGCCGGTTTCGGCATCATTCGGCGGCGGCTCCTGACGCTTACGAACGATGTGTACTTTTCGGATGCGCCGCCCTTCGATGGAGTCCACCCGCAGCGTAAAGCTGGGATGGTCAACCGTTTCGCCAACTTCCGGCACGTGTCCCAACTGGGTGAAGACGAAGCCGCCCAGCGTGTCGCTGTCCTCGGTTGAAAGCTCGACCTCCATCAGTTCGTTGAAGTCGTCCAGGTTGATACTGGCGTCTACGATGTACTCATCCGGGCCTTTCTGGATGTAGTCCGCTTCCTCGTTCACATCGTATTCGTCCTGGATGTCGCCGACGATCTCTTCGATCAGGTCTTCAATGGTCAGCAGTCCCGCCGTCCCACCGTATTCGTCCACAACCACCGCCATGTGGATTTTATTGGCGCGCATTTCTTTCAGCAGCACGTCACAGCGTTTGCTTTCCGGCACAAAAAACGCCGTCCGCATGATCTCGCGGATGGACTTCGTGCCGCCGGACGGCCACAGGCTCAACAGGTCTTTGGCGTACAGCAGCCCTTTGACGTTATCAATGTTGTCCTCGTACACGGGGATACGCGAGTGGCCGCTTTGGATGAAAAGCTGTAAGGCTTCTTCCAGCGGCGTTTCGATCTCGACGGCGATCACGTCAATGCGCGGCACCATCACCTCGCGCGCCAGGGTTTCATCGAACTCCAGCACCGAGTAAATCATCTGTTTTTCCTGGTTTTCGATGGTGCCTTCTTTTTCCCCGGCATCGAGCAGGGTCATGATTTCTTCTTCGGTGAACACATTCACCAACCCGCCGCTGCCGAAGATGGAAGCCAGCGCCCGGCTGAGCAGAATGATGAGCTTCACCAGTGGACTGAGCAGCACGATCAGCAGGCGCATGGGGGGCTTCAGCCAGGGCGCCAGGCGGTCGGCGCGCGCGCTGCCGATGGCTTCCGGCACGAGATTACCCAGCACCAGCGCCAGCAGCGCCGTTGGAATGAGCGTGATGACGTAAGCCGCCGCGCGCGCGGCGTTCGGGTTGGCGATCCCCAACTGCGTGACCAACGGCTGCGCCAGCGTCGAGGCGGCGACCGCCGCGATGCTGAACTGGGTGATGACCTGGCTGAGTTGGTAAGTAATGTGCAGCTCAGGAGGAATATCCTTGCCCGCTTCCGCCTGCTCGCGCAGACGGTATTCCCGGCTGTTGGTGAGCGCGGCGTAGGCCAGGGTAATCAACCCGTTCAGCCCCACCAGCCCCACCAGGGTAATCAGGCCGGATAAACTGCCCTCGTCCAATTTTGTCTTTCCTTTGTCCCTTCAGACAACCCCAGAATATAAAATGCCGGTCGTTAAGGGCGAATTAAATATGCCTTAACTCCGGTCATTTAATCGGTTAAGAACCACGAATTTGTAGAAGGTTTGACCTTCGGGAGGGTAGTCTGAATCTTCCTCTAACACGTCTGGTTTGTTTACGTTAAGATGACATTCTGGTCGAGTTCGTTATCTTGTCACTTTAAGTTTACCATAGTTATTATATGATCGGCAAGGTTTTTCGCCGCAGCGTCGGGAGGGTGTATTTCACTTCAGTGCGATTTCGCCCTCATCCCCCTGACAGCGGGGGTGAGGGCCGTCCCCTGAGTGCGAGGGGGCGGGGGCAAAAGCACTCTGCACCAACTTGAAATGCGCCCGCGTCGGGGAGAGTTGTCACCATGCAGCAGCAGAGCTTTATGCACGAAGGTCACAGCCTGAATGTTGTAACCGCCGGTTCGCCCAAAGCGCCGCCCATCCTGATGATACATGGGTACTGTTCATCCCATCAGGTCTGGCGGACGACGATTCCCGCTTTAGAAAAAAACTGGTACTGCGTCGCCGTTGACGTGTTAGGGCATGGGCTGAGTTCGATTGACCCCAGCGGCGACTATTCCATTCCGGCGCAAGGGCGGCGCGTCCTGGCACTGGCCGACCATCTGGGTTTCGAGCGTTTCAGTCTGATCGGCCACAGCATGGGCGGTCAGATCGCGCTGTGTATCGCGTCCATGCTCGCGCCGCAGCGGGTCGAAAAGATTGTGGATGTGTCCGGGGTGGTGGGCGCGAGACTGACGTCGCTGGTCGAGCGCACCATTTTCGCCCCCTTGCGGATATTTTACGGCACGCCGCTGGCTTATCCTTTGGAAGTCTACCAGCGACTCTGCTCGCCGCGCTTTAAATGGGCGGCGCGCTATCAGTTCGGCTCCTGGTTCCACGATATGGACAGCCTCAATTTTGACTGGTGGCGTGTGGATCGGGAATTAGCCAACCGGCCAGGGATGCGGCATACCTGGTATCATGGCATGAAAGCCATTGAGGGCCTGAATCTGACCGACAATCTGTCCGGCATCACCGCGCCCACGCTGGTGCTTTTTGGCGCACAGGATAATGTCGTGCCGATTCAGGATGCGCATCTGGCGCATGAACACATACCGGGCAGCCAGCTATGCATCCTCGACCGGTGCGGGCATTTCCCCATGTTCGAACAGCAGCAGCGTTACATGACGGCTGTAAGCGAGTTTCTTGGCGCGTGAGTCTGCTTTTGCCCAAAGTCGCGGGCCTGCGCGCTGCCCGGCTCTTAACAAGCAGCGGCTTTTACGGTATCATACGCGCGTTTGCTACCTTTTTGCCGGAGTCAACAGAATGAATCAAGGAACGAAACGGTTAACTGTCATCCTTGGCGTTATCATGATTATCGCTATGGGCAGCAGTGTGATTATCCCGATCCTAAACCCGACCCGGAACCAAAGGCTTCAGGCGACGGAAGCCGTGCCGACCGATGTCCCCGTACCGACCTTCCCGCCGCCGCCGGATGACCTGAGCGTGATTACGTTCGATCAGGACATCGTGCATCCGTCGGGGCTGTTCAGCCTCGCACAGCCGCCCGGCTGGCTGCCGCTGGCGCCGGTCAGCAGTTCCACCACAACCACCACGCCGGAATTGAACCTGAACAACAGTGACCGCTCCAGCATCATCCAGGCGGTGGTGCAGTCTGCCGGCAGCATCGCCTCACTCGAACAGTTGGATGATTATTATACGTCCGACATTTTACGCCAAAGCTGGTCGGCATACAGCAGTTGGCGCGAGCTGACCCGCCGCCTGGAAGACGATAAACTGATAATTGATTTTGAACTGACCAACCGCCTCGACCAGATTTTTGTCGCTCGCCAGGAATCCTGGCTGAAGGACGGCTGGCTGTACCGGCTGCGTGTCATCACGCCGGACAACGCGCCGGACATGCTTAAGTACCTGATGGACAACCTGGAACCGACGTTCCGGCTAAATCCGGCCCTGGCCGGTGTGCCGCTGGATTGGAAAGGTTTCTTCGACGCCGGGACGAACATGGCGATTCGTTTCCCTGCCGACTGGACGCTGACCGATAACGCCGTCGGGCGCACGGCCAGCTTTAGCGGCGGCAGCGCCGCGCTGCGGCTCGATTCGCTGACCGGCCAGGCCGCTGCCGACGAAGCCGCCGCGCGCGCCTGGGTTGAAGCGGCTCGTCCCGGTGCGGAAATTTTGAGCGTGCAGCCGGTGACGCGCGGTGAGAACCAGGGTTATTCGGTTGCGTACCGTTTTGCCGACGCCGATGGCAACCCGCAGAGCGGCCTGGCCGTTCTGCTCAACAGTGCGGATGGCCTGTATGTCGCCAACCTGCGCTTTGCCGGCCAGGATGTTGACCTGAACACCGAGGATGGGCGCGCGGCCCAGCCCGATCTGGGGCAGGTGATGGATACCTTCACCGTCCTGAACAATGTGGATGTGCCGCTGCCGACGCTCACCCCCAGCCCAACGCCGCTGGCTTCGGCGACGCCCATCCCTACGGCTGAGCCGACGGCAGAAGCCACGCCGGAACCCACGCCAGAGGCGACGGAAGGGGCGTAGGCTGCGCCTCGTCAGGGGTAGTTGGCACAATCTCAACCGATGCGGGATAAAAGGGCGCATTTTCGTGCGCCCTTAATGTTTGATATTATACTAATAGCCTGATATATTTTGTGAAATAATAGGCTGCCTGGGAAGCGAGGGATTGTATGTCCGAGGATATGAAAGCGCGGTCGCAGGAACGTTTCGGCCCACGCGCAGAGAGTTATATCCGCAGCGCCAGCCATGCCAGCGGCGATGATCTGGAACGGTTGGTCGCGCTGGCACAGCCGACGGCTGATTGGCTGGCGCTGGACGTGGCGACCGGCGGCGGCCATACGGCGCTGAAGTTCGCCTCCCATGTGGCGCGGGTGATCGCCTCTGACCTGACGCTGCCCATGCTGGAAGCGGCGCGCGTGTTCATCCGGCAGAAAGGAATGGATAATGTGGATTTTTCCGCCGGAGATGCCGAGGCACTGCCGTTTAAAGCGGAGACATTCGATCTCGTCACCTGCCGGATCGCGCCGCATCACTTTCCAGACTGTTTCCGCTTCGTGCAGGAAGGCGCCCGCGTGCTTAAACCGGGCGGACGGCTGTTGGTGGAAGATCAACTCGCGCCGGACGACGAGCGCGTTGCGCGTTACCTGGATGCTTTCGAGCGTCTGCGCGATCCCAGCCATCATCGGGTGTATGCCGAATATGAGTGGCGCGGCCTGCTGCTGGATGCCGGCCTCGATGTGGAGCAGGTCGAGCAGTTCATCTACCCGGAGCGCAAACTGCTTCCCTGGGCGCAGGTGCAGGACTGCTCGCCGGAGGTTGTCGAGCGGCTTCAGGTGATGCTGGCCCAGGCTCCCCAGGCGGTCGCCGAATGGATGAACCCGCGCTGCGCCGGCACGCCAGACGCGACTTTCCAGCATCGTTATATTATCATCATGGGGCGAAAAGCAATGTTGTGATCGTGTCCCCAGGGGGCTTTCAAGGTCGCACCCTTTCAGGTTTTGGACTTGCAAATTGCATCGAACGGGATATACTTATTCTTATACGGGCAATTAGCTCAATTGGCAGAGCACTCCTTTGACGTGGGAGGGGTTATAGGTTCGAGTCCTATATTGCCCATAATAGAAGACATTTCTCGAACAGGCGGCGTCTAAGCCGTCTTTTTTGTTTAAAGCGAAGTTCTGCCCAGGTTTCTTCGCCGGGATTATTAAGCTCAGACAGGGAAAGTTTACGAAATAAAGCCTCATCCGACTATAAAATTAAAAATATGTAAACCCGTGCTAATCGGTTTTTAAGGTAGGTGCATGATGGCTACCTGGTATTTCACGCCCAATTCCATCAGTTTTCTGGTGCAGGCGGTGTTATGCGTTTCCATTATGGCATATATGGCATATCTGACACTGAGATTCTGGCAGCGCAAAACAACCGTAAACTCTACTTTGCTGCTGGTTGGGTTCTTTTTTGGGTTGACCGGATTCGCCATCTCATCCTTTCTCAACGTGTCGCTAAATCCCTTCCTGCGCCTGTATGCTGTTTCGCTGCAAATGCCTATGCTGGCGCTGGCGGTGGTGTTCCTGCTGCAATTTGCCTATTATTTCCCATCACTTTCGCCTCGGCACAGGTGGGAGTCGCGGATTACTCTGGGGCTGTCACTGGTTTATATGCTGTCAGAAAGCCTGTTTGGCGTTTACCGTCTGAACCTGCTGGCGCATCAGGAAGTACGCTGGCGTCCGGCTGTGTTGGATGCGGCGTTGGCTGCATGTTCGGCCTGGCTGTTGATAATTCTGTTCCGGCAAACTATCCGTCTGTCGAACGAACATAAACTACGGCGCTGGTATATGGCGCTGCTGCACCCATGCGGGCGCATGGCCTATGCTGTGCGCAATTTCGGGTTGATTTTCACCTGTTTTATGGGCCTGAGCGTGGTGGAAATTGCGCTGGGCACAAAGTGGCTGCCCAAGGAAATTCGGGATGTTACGTTGTCGTTGATACCGCTGGTCGCTATTGCGGCATTCACCCTGACGTATCTCAACGCTCTGCCGGAAACCACATCTTTTATGGTGCGGTTGATTAGTGTCACGCTGGTGACGGTTCTGGCGATTATCGGAGTGGTAGGGTGGCTCATCGCCCCGGCTTTTCTGGACAGACTATCTGCCGAGCCGCTGGCGCAGCCGCCGCGAAGCCTGCGCTTCTCGCCCAACGCGCAGGGCGGTTATGATATTCAGCCAGTGACGGTGGCGTATCAGGCCGACCTGGGAACACCCATTAATGTTTTTCCTGAAGACACATACGAAATCGGCCTTAATTTCCCCTTTCTGTTTTACG
This sequence comes from Chloroflexota bacterium, assembly GCA_013388735.1. Classification (GTDB taxonomy): domain Bacteria; phylum Chloroflexota; class Anaerolineae; order Aggregatilineales; family Phototrophicaceae; genus CFX2. Next base: position 45,810 of record JACAES010000167.1, read on the forward strand.
GTCAAAGCTATGATACGCTTTTCATCAATTATAACGGCACGATCAGTATGGGCGAGCCGTTGTGGGTGCAGCAGACCTTATTCTATTATGGGTCTGTCCCCGGCATTTTATCCTTGCTGACTTATTTTGAAACCGACCCAAACAACGATGCCAGCGGCGTTTTCATCCGGCATGACCCCGATAAGCTGGTGGTTACGTGGCATCAGAT
>JACAES010000100.1 GCA_013388735.1 Chloroflexota bacterium
AGTAACCGTTGCTCCCGTGAGGGAGTGTCTTCACCCAAGACCATTATGCCGCGAAAGGAGCAAGAGCGCATTCATCCACCCGCTAAAGCTGGTGGTTTCCTGCGCCAAATCTTATGAAAAACCCAATCAGGATTTTACACCGTTCACCCGATTATCGCCTTATCTTATTGCCATAGTATCCCTCTGTGTCAGAATGGATGCAACAATTTCGCTCTAAAGTTTAATCTAAAATGAAGGGTGGAGAAAAGGACACGACAAGATGCCAGCCTTAACTGGCAAGTTCCCACCAACTGAGGTTTAGCCCTGCGTCACATCTGGAATGATTCGCAGTACCGTTCCGCTCCATTAATACGATGAGCGCGTTATATAGGACGACTGCCTGCCGATTGTGCGGCAGGTTTGATTATTCGGCTTTGAGCAGTTCCAGGTCGGCCAGCAGCAGCGCGCCGCTGCTCTCCTGTCCCTGCACGATCAGGTCGGAGACGCGGGTCAGATCAATACCGGTGAAAGCCGCCAGCGGGATTCGCACCGACGCGGGGAAGAGCACGAATGGTTGATAGGCGTAATATTCAGCAGGCAGCGGCAGATCAAGGATGGATTCGTTTTCGACGATGAACGCGCTTTCGCTGCCTTCCTCATCGCGCAGTTTCACCACGAAATTGAGCCGCGAGCCGGCTGCGTTCAGCGTGCTGGTGTAGTCCGGCACGATGCGCATATGCAGGAAATTATGGGCGCTGAGATCGCCTGCGCCGGGGGGAAGCGCAAACGCGAATACGCTGCGCCCGGCCCAGGACAGACGCAGATAGCCAAAGCGCCCGGCGGTGGTGATTCCGGCCAGGCAGTTCTCGCCAGGGGGACAAAACATCACACCCGCATCGCCGCTCAGCGTTAGCGCGCCGCCCAGCCTATTCGTATCACGCTCGTCGGCGGTCTGCGGAAAGACCACAACCTGCCGCTGCGCAGCGGGCAGGCTGAGATTGGTCTGGATGGCTGCGCCGTACAGCGCGGCGGGGGCGGGGCTGGCGGCGTCAAACGCGGCTGACGCCGGGGCATCTCCCCAGGCGGTCGCCAGGAAATCCGCCGTATAACCCGCCAGGAAGGTTTCCTGATCGCTTCTGGGCATGATGTTGGTTGTTTCGCCGAAACATGGCGGGTATCCAAAGCGTCGGTCGCCGCGCTCCACATTCGTGTTAAAGTGATTGTGATTGGCGGCGAACACCCGCACCGAGGCAGCAAACGCTGTGCGCTGTGGATCAAGCCGCGCGGCTTCGTAGGCGATCTGCGACCAGAAGCGAATCTGGTCGCCGTCGCAGTCCGGCAGCACCGTTGCGACCGGCACGTCGGACGGTACGCTGTAGTAGACGTACAGTTCTTCGCCCGTTCGCTCGATTCCCTCAGGGCCAAGCGCATTATAGGCCGCCGCCACCAGCAGCAGCGCATCAATGTCTTCGGCTTCGCCGCCGTTCGCGCGCTGGCGGGTGATATGCAGCGCCGCGCCACCGCCGGAAGAATGGCCGATCAGCGCCATCTGCTCGAAGTTTATCCGGCCTTCGAGCGCCAGCGGAAAGCCGCTGTCGCGTCCTGCTGCGGCGTCACGCAGGGCGGACAGGTGCAAATCCATAAGCTGCGCGGCGCGGGCGTCGGCATCACCGCGCCCATAGGCTTCGGTCAGCGCCGCGTTGATATTGATCGCCATTGCCGCGTAACCCTGCCGCGCCAGGGCTTCCAGCAGGTAGATGAAGCCGAGATCGTAACGAATCTCGGTGCCGGGTTCGCATGGATAGGTGCTGATGTCTACGCCGCACATGGCGTGCCGCCCGTGCAGAATGACGACCAGCGGCGCGGGCGTGGTGCTGTCCGGCAGCGCGATTGCGCCTTGCAGCATGACCGGAATCGCCAGGTCGTCGAGGTAGGGGTCAATGATCTGCCCAATGCCCAGTTCATACGGCACAGCACCCGGCTGCGTCTGCGCGGATACATTGAATATCCTGAGCGAAAGCAAGACCAGGATGAGCAGCAGCCTGAGCGAAGCGAATGCGGTATATTTTTGACTCATCTGACCCCTAACCTTACCTGGATGGCGGGTATTTTTGCGGTGGTTCGTTTCAGGCAAGCTGGCAGCCGCTTATCGTTTATAACAAGCGGCTGCCAGAACGGGCAGTTACCGGGTCAATTGACCACAGTTGCCCTGCAGGAAGTTGTTGACGCGCGTGACCCACAGCACGCCAAGCTCTGCCGTGTTGATGCTGTACCAGTATTCGCCGTTGATGATGCTCAGCGAGCGCGCTTCCCATGCACGCGCGGCAAGCTGCGTGATCAGTTCGCCATAGGGCGCGGCGAACGCCGGCCAGGGCGAGGTCAGCACGATGAAGCACTGATTCGGGTTAAAGAACGTTTCATCCGGGGGTGGCGGTGGCGGTGGGGGAGTTGGCTCCACGCCGCAGTTCCCCTGTTGAAGAACGTACTGCACGCGCACGTTCTCGCTGCCCAGCGAAGCGCGGAGTTCGTGCGTCTCGTTGTAGAAGGCAGATGTGACCATCGAGAACAGCACGACATAGTTTCCACCGGGGTTCAGCGCCGGGAAGCTGTTGTAAGCGGTGGCGGTGACTTCGCCCGTGCTGAGGTTCACGTCCTGGAGTGTGACCGTCGCGCCGTCGGCAACCGCACTGCCGATGTTCGCCACATTCACTTCTACCTCGAAATTCACGCCGCAGGTAGGGCTTCCATCCCGGATTGCGATGCCGTTGAGAATGACATTTGGCAGGGCGGGCGGGGGCAGCGGCGCGGGGGGCGCGAGGAACGGCAGGATGGAAGTGTCCCCGATGACCGTCACGACGGTCGGCGAAACCCACCCCTCCAGACCGGAGGGCAGCCGGACGAGATACCATCCCGTCCCATTGGTGCTGATTCCCAGTACGTCTGCGCCGCGCCCATCCATCGACTCCTGAATCGGGCAGCGATCATTATCAATCTGATCGCAGAAGCGCACATTAACGGCCCATAGACCGGGCGCGGGGAAGGCGAAGGGCTGGGTTGGCTGTGGCGGGACGGGCGTCAGCGTCGGTTCAGGGGTGGGGTTGACGATAATGCCTGCGTCCAGCAGCGCCTGTTCGATGACCCGCTCCGCATAAGCGGTGAATCGCTCGTTGTTGACACGAATCGGCAGCACCGTATCGGTATATGACTGCTGATCTTTCGTGACTACCACCAGGCGCAGCGCGTACAGACCATCGGGAACGGTAGTTGTGTCCAGCCTGGCAAGCGCGCCGTTGACTACCGGTTCGCTTATGGCGACGGTAGCCGGTATCCAGGGCGCGTTCTCCGGGATGCTGAGATCATCGTTGAGTTGAATGTATTCCAGGTAGTAGAATACCATGTTTTAGAGCGAGGCCGTGCCGACCACATCCCCGACGCTCCAGACTTCGGTCACGGGCGGGGGCCAGGTGATCTCGACGCCGCTGGCGAGCGGCGTGGTATCCGCCGGGGCGTCCTGCGCGCCGACGCCGGGTATCAGTGCCAGCAGGAGCAGAAAAAGAATACCGTACCGTAGAAAGTGTCGCATCATCAGTCCTTAATCCTTATTCTGTGTTTTACCGTTCAACCTGCAAGCGGGCATCAAATGGATCGCCCAGGGCTGCCGGGAAGCGCATCACAAAGCCGATGGGGTCGCTGCCTGCCAGCAGGTCGCCCAATAATTCGCAGCCCAGCCCGCTGCACACAAACCGAAGTTCACCTAACACGCTGTACGTGCCATCGTCATTCTGTTCGATGATGGCGGGCGGCAGTGTGATCTCAAACGTTTCATCGTCGGCGACAGGTTCGGCAGAAACAATGCTGTCCAGCACGTAACGCAGCGACGAGCCATCTGCCGGAGGATTGGCGGCGGGCAGAACGGTCACAAGCAGTTCGTAGCGCGTACCCCATTCATAGGTAAACCCTTCGATGTCGTCATAGAACAACTGCTGCTGCCCGTCAATGGTGGCAAGGTAGCACAGACGCGGCCCGACGCCGGAACAAAAAGCGCGGTACGGTTCAAGCGTGATCGTCTGCGTGCTGACAGGCGCAGGCGGTTGAATCTGTGGCATGGCCTGGCGGATGACATGCAGCGTGTTTTTCCCGTTGTCCGCCAGGACAAAAAACTGACCGCTCTCGTCAACGCTGATCGCTGCCAGACCGCTGCCTTCGGATGGAAAGCCCGTGCGTGACATGTCGAGCAGTTCGCCAGTATTGAGATTCAGCGTGTGGAAGGTCACAGGGGACAGTAAACTGCGCTGAATGAATCCAGAGTGGGCGATGTACAGGCGGGTGCTGTCGCGCGAAATGGCGATGTCCGCCGGCTGATAGGCGTTGCCCTGGACGGCAAATGGCGATCC
>JACAES010000156.1 GCA_013388735.1 Chloroflexota bacterium
GAGGGGGTCGAAAAGCCGATTGAGAACACGTATACCGTTTATATGCGATTGCCCTGGATAACAGTTTGAAGCGATAGCCCTGGCAGCAAATGTGGTAAAATCGGCAGGCGATGAACCTGGAACGCTGTAATCGAGGGATTTGTGTCTGCATCTTCGTCATTCACGTCCGGCGACCCGCCGGTGCGCCTGCTGGTCGCTTTTCAGCAGGCTTACCCGGAGCAGACGCCTGAGCGGCTGGTGCGCGCGCCGGGGCGGGATGTCTGGGTCGCCGCCGCGCGTGCCGCGTCGGAGCATTTCACCGTCACCTCGCCCGATCACGAAGCGCGGGCGACCTTTAGCCTGCGCAGCGCCCGGCTGCGGCGCACCGTCACGCAGCGCCCGCTGCCGCGCTGGGCGCGCTACCCGGCAGGCGTGATTCTGACGCTGGGTTCGGGCGGCCTGGATATACCGGGGTTGAATACAGTGGTGTTGAGTGGAGAGCCGCCCGGCCCGGCTTATGAGTTCGGGTTGGGCATGGCCTTCGCCGCGCTGGGGTACGAAATTCACGCGCAGCCCTATACCAGCGACATGCTGATTGACGTGGTTGACCGGGCCAGGCGCGAATACGTAGAGGCTTGAGCGCCGTTTCGTCTTAACTCAGAACTTGCCGCCTGGAACTTAAATTTATCACCCGCTGCCCGCGCCGCGCAGTTCGCGCTCCAGCGGCGAAACTTCGTCCATAAAACGCGGCGTCGCGCTATCGGTGATGCGCGAAGGGCCTAGTTCCCGCCGCCATTGCAGATGTTCGTTGGCGATTCGCACCAATTCGCCATGCCCGATGCCGTTGGGGTAAAAGGTCGCCAGCAGCGTGAGCGCATGATGGAAACCGCGCCGGTAGGCTTTTTCCAGCGCCAGTTCGAGTTCTTCCTCGGTGATGGATTCCAGATCGAAATCGGTCATGGTGGCTCAGCCCCCAGGGTATCCTTTAACATTCATTATACAATCGAATACGCTGGGGGTGGATTTTTTGGCCGAGATGGTCGCACGGTGCCGATAAAGAGCCGTCGCTTTCCTACAACGTGATGAGATTAACGGCCTTTTCGACGCTTTTTTCCGGGCTGATTTTGATCTGCTCGTCGGCGATGAGGCCGTTTTCGTCAATCACCCAATGCGAGCGGATGACGCCGAAATAGGTTTTGCCGTACATGGACTTTTCGCCCCACGCGCCCCAGGCTTCCAGCACCGTATGTTCAGGGTCGGAGAGCAGGTCGTAGGGCAGGTTTTCCTTCTGCTTCCATTTGAGCAGGTCTTTCGGCGCGTCCGGGCTGATGCCCAGCACGACCGCGTTGCCGGCTTCGATCTTCGGGAACTGGTCGCGGAAGCCGCAAGCCTGCGTCGTGCAGCCGGGCGTGGCGGCTTTGGGGTAAGCGAACAGGATCACTTTTTTGCCGCGAAAGTCGCTCAGTTTAATGGGCTGGCCGTCCTGGTTGGGCAGTTCAAAATCCGGCGCGGGCTGGCCGACGGTGGGCATGGTTGAGTCCTCCTCAGGTTGCACGAATTGTTTGCAGGGGCAGGTTTAGAAACTCGCCCCTACCATAAAACACATAGCTTCAACCAATACCTCACCCGTCTTATGTTCGCCTTAAACTGCCCAGGATTCTCATCAAATCCTGATCTTGCCCCGGCAGAACAGTGCGCGGGTCGAACAGCACGCGCCCGCCGGCGATGCGGGCAATCACGGGCGGGTTGGTGGCGCGCAGCCGCTCCATGAAGGCGTCCGGCTGCGGCACGTCCAGCGCCAGCAGCGCCGTTGGCAGCGTCTCGCCGGGCAGGCTGCCCCCGCCCACCGCCGATTCGCCGGCGATCACTTCCCCGCCCACCTGCGCTGCCCATTTCTCCGCCGTCTGCCGGATGTCGTCCAGCGGGCGGGCGATCATCTGCCAGATGGGGACGGTCTGCGCGGCCTCGCCCTTGCGGTAATGTTCCAGCGTGGCGCTCAACCCGGCCAGACACAGCTTATCGGCGCGGATGGCGCGCGCCAGAGGATGCCGTTTGAGGCGGTCAATCAGGTCGCGCCGCCCGACCAGGATGCCGGCCTGCGGCCCGCCCAGCAGTTTATCGCCGCTGAAGCAGACCAGATCAGCGCCCGCGCGGACGCTTTCCTGGACGGTTGGCTCGTGTTCCAGACCATAAGCCGCCGTATCCAGCAGCGCGCCGCTGCCCAGGTCGTCTATCAGGATCAGGCCGTGCCGGTGGGCGATTTCGGCCAGTTCCGGCAGGGGGACGGATTCGACAAACCCCAACTGTTTGAAGTTGGAGGCGTGCGCTCGCAGCAGGGCCGCCGTCTCCGGTGTGACGGCGCGTTCGTAGTCGGCGGCGCGGGTGCGGTTGGTCGTGCCGACTTCGCGCAGCAGCGCGCCGCTCTGGGCCATCACGTCCGGCACGCGGAAGCCGCCGCCGATTTCCACCAACTGCCCGCGCGAGATGACCACCTCGCGCCCCGGCGCCAGCGCCGACAGCGCCAGCACCAGCGCGGCTGCGTTGTTATTGACCGCCAGCGCCGCTTCAGCGCCGGTGACTTCCTGCAGCAGCAGGTCGGCATGGACGAGGCGGCTGCCGCGTCCGCCGGTTTCGAGATCAAATTCGAGCGTGTTGTAGAGGGCGGCGGCAGTTTGAACTGCCTGCTGGGCGGCAGTCGAAAGCGGCGCGCGCCCCAGGTTGGTATGGATGATGATGCCGGTGGCGTTGATGACCGGGCGCAGCGTGGGCTGGAAGCGTTGTTCCAGGTGGTCGGCGGCCAGCGCCAGGATGTCCGCCGCCTCCGGCGTGAGGTCTTCCCCGGCGCGGATACGTTCGCGCAATCCTTCCAGCACGGCGCGCATGGCCGCCAGCGCCGCCGGATACCCGTAGGCTGCTGTCAGGCCGGCGGCGCGGTTCATCAGGACATCTACCGAGGGCAGGGCGCGCAGCCGGTTATTCGTCTGATCGTTCATGGCGGATTTCACGCGAGCGGAGAAAAACTTCGATGACCACAAAAACCAGGCCGACAAAAAAGGCAATCGGCAGATTCAGCACGCGCGGGATTTGCAGCCAGGCGCAGGTGACGACAAACAGCCCGACCCAGACGGACTGCCGGACGATGACGCCGCCGGGCGGCAGATCGGCGCCTGCCGGGGTAAAGCGCACGTTAAGGTAACGCATCAGCGGAATGACCGTGCCGGAGATGGCGATTTGCAGCAGCACGAAAAACAGCCACCGCTGGCCGACACGCGGCAGGGTGGTCGTCACCAGTTGGTACAGGCCGTACCAGCCGCCGACCATCATCACCAGTCCGGCGGCCAGCATCCCGACGTGATCGGGCGGCATGGCAGCCGGCGCGTCCAGGTGCAGCAGCCGGGATGGGCGTTCGTCGCGGATTTCAGATTCGCTCATGGCGGTTATTATAGCGCCTGCGTCCGGCGCTGCGCCACCTGCGGCGCTTTCTCCGTCAAAAGGCGGATTGACAAAACCGGCGAATTTTTTTACGATGGGTTTGTCGTGGCGAGTGCGTGTTGAATTGGCCCGCGCTTCCCCCGGCTCATTTCGTCAGGGTAGAAGGGTAAGCTATGTCGACTCGGATCGCAAACCGTTAACCCGCATTACGGGATAACCTTACTGCCGATTCGAGCCGCCGTTCTCTGATTCAACGTGTTCTGACCGGAAACTCGCGCCGCATGGGGTTCATCCCGCGCGGCGCTTTTGATTCACCCGGTTGATCGAATCCCTGCCATCAGAAAAGGAGCAGCCGACATGCTTACTGTATCCAATATCACCAAACGATTTCCCGGCGAAAACGAGCCGATTCTCAAAAACATCAGCTTCACCGTCAATGCCGGCGAGCGCATCGGGTTGATCGGGCCGAACGGCTGCGGCAAAACCACGCTCATCCAGATCATCACCGGGCTGAGCGCGCCGGAAGCGGGCAGCATCGTCCTGACGCCGCCGGCGCTGCGGGTCGGGTATCTGGCGCAGGCGCTGCCGTTCCAGGACGAGACGCCGGCGCGCGAGGTGCTGTATCCGTCCGCGAATGCCCTGGCCGACGCTGAAGCCGAAGTGGAACGCCTGGGCGCGGCGCTGGCCGATGCTGGCGCGGAAACCTTCGACCGACTGCTGGCCGACTATGGCGAGGCGCTGGAGCGGCTGGAACGCCTGGGCCGGCTGGCGGAATCCGGCGCGGCAGAGCGCGTGCTGGCCGGGTTAAGCCTGACCGATGTGCCGCTGGATGCCCCGGTCGGGATACTTTCCGGCGGGCAGAAAACGCGCCTGGGGCTGGCGGCGCTGCTGCTGGATGATCCGCGGCTTCTCATCCTGGACGAGCCGACCAACCATCTCGACATCACCGGCATTCAATGGCTGGAATCCTGGCTGCGCGACTTCCGGGGCGGTGCGTTGGTCGTGTCCCACGACCGCACCTTCCTGGATGAAGTCGTCACCGGCGTGGTGGCGATTGACTCCAAACAGCACACTGCCCGCTATATTGCCGGGGGATACAGCGAATACGTCCGCGTCATGCGGTCGGAGTTCGACAAGCAGTGGGCGCTGTGGCGCGACCAGCAGGTCGAGATCGCCCGGCTGGAAAGCGACGCGCGCCGCTGGAAGGAAAAGGCGCTGCACAAGGAAAATGCTACCAATAACGACCACCAGCGGCGGCTGGCGAAAAAAGTGGCGAAACGCGGTAAAGCCAAAGAAACCCGGCTGAAAAAATACCTCGAATCCGACGAGCGGGTGGAGAAGCCGATTCCCGACTGGCCGCTGCGGATGGGGATGCTGGAAGACATCGAACCGCTGCCGGCGGGGCGCGCGGTGATTACGCTGGAAGGGCTGGCGGTCGGTTACGACAGGCCGCTGCTGGCCGACCTTAACCAGCACGTGCTGGCCGGTGATCGCGTGGTGGTGATGGGGCCGAACGGGCAGGGCAAAAGCACGCTGCTCAAGACCATCATCGGGGAGCTGCCGCCGCTGGCGGGGAGGGTGCGCCTGGCCGCCAGCGTCAGAATCGGCTATCTGGCGCAGGAGCAGGAAACGCTTGACCCTGGCAGCACGCCGCTGGCAGTGCTGCTGGCCGAAGCGCCCCTCAGCGAAACCGACGCGCGCACCTTCCTGCATCGTTTTCTGTTCGCGGGCGACGAGGCGCTGCGCCCGGTCGGGCAGTTGAGTTTTGGCGAGCGCGCCTGTCTGATGCTGGCGGTGCTGGTGGCGCGCGGCGCGAACCTGCTGGTGCTGGACGATCCGATCAATCATCTGGACGTGCCATCCCGCGAACGCTTCGAGGCGGCACTGAGCGTCTACCGGGGCGGGGTGCTGGCCGTCGTGCATGACCGCTACTTCGTGGACAGGTTCGCTACCCGCATCTGGCACATCGAAAACGGCGCGCTGGCGGAACGCTTTCATACGCCGGTGGATGTCGAGGCCGAGCCGGTGTAGCGGCGTCATAAAGCCTGGCTTGACATAACCCTTGTGAACCGTTATGATCTTTTAAGGTCTGCTGTGATTGAGGCGCAGGTAAATGTTGAAGATTGAACCGGCACTAAAAGAAGGGTTTACGGCGCGCGCGCCCGAACCGAGCGATATTCAGGCAGTCTTTGAACTGATCGCCGCCTGCGATGCAGCCGAAATCGGCCAGTCGGAAGTCAGCCTGGACGAACTGCGCGGACAGTGGAACGCGCCGGACTTTGACGCGCAGGCCGACGCGCAGATCATCTTCGCGCCGGATGGCCGCGCCGCCGGTTATGTCGAGGTGTGGGACAAACTGCGCTCGGTCACGCCCTACGTGGATATTTTCGTTCCGCCGGCCTATGAAGGTCTGGGACTGCGGGATTATCTGCTGGCCTGGGGCGAGGAGCGGGCGCGGCAGGCTTTCGCCAGAGTGCCGGAAGGGGCGCGGGTGGCGATGCGGTCGGGCATCACCAACGGCCATGAAGCGGCGCGCCGCAGCCTGGAGGACGCCGGGTTAAGCCTCGTCCGTCACTTTTTACGCATGGTGATTGACCTGAATGAGCCGCCCGCCCCGCCGGAATGGCCGGACGGAATCACGGTGCGCGGCGCGGTGAGGGGGCAGGACGAACGCGCGGTTTTGCAGGCGCAGCGCGATTCGTTTCAGGATCACTGGGGTTACGTCGAGTCGCCGTTTGAGGAAAACCTGCAAAGCTGGCTGCATAGATGGCAGACCAGTGACGGTTTCGACCCGTCGCTGTGGTTTCTGGCGCTGGATGGCGACCGCATCGCCGGAATTTCGCTGTGCAGACCCTACATACCGGGCCATGAAGCGATGGGATGGGTTGCCACGCTGGGTGTGACGCGCCCGTACCGGCGGCGCGGCCTGGCGCTGGCGCTGCTGCGCCATTCGTTCCAGGTGTTGTACCAGCGCGGCAGCCGGCAGGTCGGCCTGGGTGTGGACGCCAGCAACCTGACCGGTGCGGTGGCGCTGTACAAAAAGGCCGGGATGCATATCGCCTTGCAGTTTGACACCTACGAAAAAGAACTGCGCCCCGGCGTGGACATCACCCGCCAGTCGGTGGAATAACATTTGCAGGCAGGGCGCGCACACCGGCGCCCCCTGCTTTTTGCGGACGCGGTTCTATGACAGATTGACCTCGACCGACCCGCCCACGCTGGCCGTGATGTTGATCGTGCAGGGACAAACATGGTTAAACGTGATGCGGTATCCGCTGCCCTGCTGCGCCATTACCCCACCCGGCGTGGCGGTCAGGGTGACGTTGGGATCGTAGCCGCCCTTATACGTAGCGGTGATCGTCACGCGGTTCAGGCCGGGGTCGTAGAATGAGCCGGTGATGGTGATGTCGTTGGTTAAACACTGGTCGGGCAGGTCGCTGCCCAGGGTAGCGATGATCTGGCAGTAGACGAGATTGATGTTGGGACCCAGGACGGATAATACAGCGATAACCACCACGCCGACCAGCACCAGAATTAATGCATATTCCGCCAGCCCCTGCCCCGACTCATGACGATACTGGATATAATTTCGGATTGGCATAAAACTTTCTCACGAAGCGAAAACCCACAAATATGTGAAAAATCATCACGCTCCCTATTATAAACCTTTTTACGGCTGTCGTGAAACTTCATAACAAATCAGGCAGAGATAATACCATGATTCGTATATGCAGCCCAGATACCGACTACAAGCGCGTGGCCGATCTGCTTAATCTGGTCGAAACCAATCCGGTGACGGCGGATACTATCCGCCGCTGGGACAGCCGCGAAGGTTCGCTGCTGCGGCGCAGCGTGTCGGTAGACGATTCAAATCACATCAACGGTTACAGTGTGGTCGCTCATGCGCCCTGGGTAGAGGAAGGCCGCTTTTTCCTGTGGATGATCGTTGACCCGGCGCAGCGCGGCCGGGGCATCGGAGCAGGTCGGGCTAGGCGGTGCCATGTGGGTGCTGCTGCTGGGTCCGCTGGCGCTGCTGTTCGGCCTACCCCGGCGGTAGCGCCGCCCTACATGCCGTCCAGCCGGTCGGCGGTTTCGCGGGCGTAGGCGGCCAGGTCTGGCCGGTTCTGCTCGCCCTGGAAGGTACTCCAGGTATACAGTTCGTTCACCATGTCGCGGCGGTTGTCCAGGCGCGCCAGCGTTTGCGCGGCGTCGTCCGTCCGCCCGACCCAGACGTAAGCCAGGCCGAGTCCCTTAACCGCGCCCGGATACTCCGGCTCGGCAGCGGCGGCTTTTTCCAGCAGCGGCACGGCCTCGTCGTACCGTTCGAGCGCGACGTACAGATTGCCGAGCCGCCGGTTGGCGTTGGGCTGGTCGGGGTCAAGCGCCAGCGCCGCCTGATAGTGCCGGATGGCCGATTCCTGTAATTCGGCGCGCTGCGTGTCGTCCAGGCCGGGTGCAAGCTCGGCGCGCGTTTCGTCCACCGCGCCCTGATTGGTGGTCCACAGCGCGCGCAGCGGCACGTTCAGCGCCAGCGCCGCGACCACCGCCGCCGCGCCGATGACCACCGGAACGGCCAGCCGCACCGCCAGCCGGGGGCGCTCAAACGGCTGCTCGCGCAGCGCCAGCCGCCCCAGGGCAGCGGCCAAAGCCAGCGCGATGAACAGGGCCGGCATGGCCCAGGGGCTTTCGATGTACTGGCGCGAGTCGGTCAGGCCGTGTGCCAGCGTGGCCGTTACGCCCAGCCACGCGCCATGAAACAGCGCGTCCGGCGCGGCATAGCGTATGACCCGCGCCACCAGCGCATACAGGGTGATGACGATTCCCGCCAGCGCCAGCAGCCCCGGCAAGCCCTGTCCCAGCCAGACGGCCAGAAAAAGATTGTGCGCGTAGGTGAGGAAGGGGACGAAAATCAGCAGGCTGTAGCGGGAATAGACCATTGCAAAGGTGTCGCCCAGGCCGATGCCGGTATAGGCATAATCGCTCGCCAGATAGAGCGCGTTGCGGTAAAGCGTGAGGCGGCTTTCGGCAGCGGCGAAGGTGGACTGCAAAAACGGCAGGCGTTCGATGCCACCCGCCAGGACGAACAGACCGCCGCCCACCACCGCCGCCACGATGATGACGATGGCCGTCGTCGCCAGGCCGCGCGGCAGCCGCGACGCCAGCGCCAGCGCCACCGCCAGAACCGCTGCCGCGCCCAGCCCGACCCATGCTCCGCGCGAGAAGGTCAGGAAGATGGCGTATAACATCACGATGATGATAAGCGCGCACAAAATCCGTATCACCAGGCTGCGGCGGCTGGACACAAACAGCGCCGCCGCCAGCGGCAGCAGCATTTCCAGCAGGGTCGCCACGCCGTTAGGGTGCAGATAGGTCAGCCAGATGGGCGGCAGAAAGGTCGTCTGCCGTCCCAGAGTCTGGATGAAGGCGGGGGTTTCCGGGTAATTGTAGTAGCCGAACTGGGAGATGAAATACAGGGCGAACGCGCCGCCCGCCAGCACCACCAGCGCCGCGACCGTGCGCGCAATCGTGGTCGTGCGCGCCAGCAGCGCAATTGCCAGATACAGCAGTGTACTGCCCAATACGGCGTTCAGCGCGCCCCGGCTGAGTGATGGGTCGTAAGCGGGCTGCGTCGCTAGCAGGGCGCTGGCGGCGAACAGGACGACGAACAGCGTGAGCGCAATCGGCGGCATAAAAATAAACCCTTCTCACAGTTTGGCAAACCCGCCCAATTGTAACGGGCAACCCGCGCCGATTCAAAAGTAATACGCGGTGGCGTGGCGGCGTCTATATTCCTGTAACGTCCCAAAGCCACTTTGAGGAATTTATGCAAGAACCACTCGTTTTAAGCGACGATACGCTGGATGCTGTGCTGGCAGGTGATAAAGCGGCGCTCATCCTCGTTTCCAACGGCGAAGGATTGCGGGGAGATTTCGCCGCTGCCTTCAAAAAAGCCGCCAGCGAACAGCAGAAAATCAGCATTGCGAAGCTCGACCCGTCGGCCAACCCGAAAGCCGCCGCTCGCTTCGACGCCGGCGACAAACCGCTGCTGATTGGATGGTTCAACGGTCAGGAAGTCGTGCGCCGGAATCGCCCCTGGGGGACGGATGTACCCCTGGCTATCGAAATGTTAGAGGCCGCTGTCCGGGAACAGCAGCCCGCCCAAGCTGAAGAGAATGGAGAAACCCCTGTGACTCAACCGATCGTAGTCAATGATAAGCCTGTGCCGGTGACGGACGCCACCTTCGAAGCCGAAGTTCTGAACTATGAGCTGCCGGTGCTGATTGACTTCTGGGCGGAATGGTGCGGCCCGTGCCGCATGGTCGCGCCCACGCTGGAAAAACTGGCGAAGGAATACGCCGGCAAAGTCCGCATCGCCAAGGTCAACGTGGACGAAAATCCTGGTCTGTCGCAGGCATTCCGCATCATGAGCATCCCGACCATCATGCTTATCAAGCAGCGGACGATTGTTTTCAGCCAGCCGGGCGCGCTGCCGGAAGCCGCCTTCCGCGATCTGCTCAACCAGTTGATCGCGCTGGAACTGCCGCCGCGTGACGAACAAGGCCAAGAAGCCGATGCGAGCGAAGCCGTCGAGCAGTAGGGGCAGGTTTCAAACCCGCCCGCAGGCTTCTCAGAGGGCGCGTTTAACACGCGCCCTTTTTTGCCTCAATGTTAAGATTTCACTCTTGATCTTCCCGGCCTGGGCGGGTATACTCCTTCTCACGCCGAGGTAGCTCAGTTGGTAGAGCAACGCACTGAAAATGCGTGGGTCCCCAGTTCAAGTCTGGGCCTCGGCACGGAAAGCCCGGATGTCCCCCCACCGGGCTTTTTTGCTGCTCACACGCGGCGTGGTAATGGCTTCGTTAAGCAATCATTTGCCCTGTTTGCATTTTAGCCTATAATCAAAATTAATCGTGGTTGCAGTACTGCCGGAGTCGTCTATGTTCGCCAGATTTACAATTTTTCTGTTCGTCTTCGCTGCCGCACTGCTGGTCGTCATGCCGCAGCCGGCTCTGACCCAGACCGGCGGGGATACCTGCCCGGCAGTCGTCGAGCAGGCGCTGGCACAGCTTGGCGATAACTGCGCCAGTCTGGAACGCAACAGCGCCTGTTACGGTTTTAACCGCATCGAGGCGACCTTTGTTGAAAGTGTGCCAGCGGACTTCTTCACCCGCCCCGCCGACCGGACGGCCCTGGTCACGCTGGCGAGCCTGCGAACGTCGCCGCTGGATACCGACAGCGGTGAATGGGGCATGGCCGTCATCAAAGCCCAGGCCAACGTGCCGGATACGCTGCCCGGCCAGGCTGTGACCTTCCTACTGCTGGGCGATACCGAAGTTGAAAACGCCGTCGAACCGGCTGCCGCCGCCGGGCAGAGCATCTCGATCATCACTCAGGCGGATACCACTGCCCGCAGCGAACCGTCCGAAAGCGGCCAGATAATCGCGGCGCTGCCCGCCGGTTCGGTGCTGCAAGCCGACGCGCTCAGCACCGATGGTCAATGGCTGCGCGTGCAGACGCCCGCCGGCCTGGTCTGGATTCCGCGCCAGGCCGTCAACCAAACCGATACACTCGACAGCCTGCCTGCCGAGGACGCCGCGCGCCTGACGCCCATGCAGGCATTTTACTTCCGCACCGCGCCCGGCCAGACCACTTGTAACCAGGCGCCGTCGGTGCTGGCGATCCAAAGTCCCGAAGGAATCAGCGTAGACCTGACCGTAAACGGAGCCAACATCCGGCTTGGCTCGCTGATCGTGCTGCGGACGCTGCCGCCCGGCAACATCATGCAGATCACCGTCATTTCCGGCCAGGTCATCCTCAACCCCGGCACGCCGGACGAAATCATTATCCCGGCAGGGTATACCAGCACGCACTGTCTGGCCGACCCGGATAACCTGGGTATTGATGGCGAGTCGGATAACCAGCCGGTCGGGGAAGACTGCGACTGGACGGAACCCACCCCGGCATCCCCGGAAGATCAGGCCGAATGGGCCAGCATCCTGGCGGCCTACGCGGAACTGGGGTTGGGCGAAGACATCATCGTGATTGACGACGACACCTGCGAAACCGGCGCGACGCTGGTGCATACGGTCGTCACGGGCGAAAACCTGTACCGCATCGCGCGGCGCTACCAGAGCAGCGTTCAGGCGATTGTCGAGGCCAGCGGCATCAGCAACCCCGCCCTCATCTTCACCGGCCAGCAGCTTATCATCCCCTGCGGCGTGGATACCGGCCTGCCATCGGTTGTGCCGACCGGTCTGCCGCAGACAAACGAACCGCCGCCGCCGTTGGGCGTCAGCGGCAGCGCCGGCGTGGATTGCAGCAATTTCGCGGCCACCTCGCCGCTGGACGGCCTGGCCTACGGCCCGACCACGTTTTACTGGAATCCGGCTCCAGGCGCGACCGGCTACCGTGTCAACATCTTTAATGTAGGAGAGCAGAACGGCGCGCTGGTGGCATCCTTCACCACCGACGGGAACAGCTACAACCTGACCGCCGAACTGAATGTTGACAATACGGGCTATGGGTTCAGTTTTGCCTGGAATGTCGAGGCGCTGGGCGCAGACGGCCAGCCGGCCTGTGTGTCGCAGCAGGTGTTCGTCCCGCGCGAGGCGCCGCCGGCCCCACCAACCCCCGCGCCGACGCCGGTTCCGACGCCGGAATCAACGCCGAATTAGACGATTGGTTCGGGGTGAAGAAACACCCAAACAGCGGATGTGGCAGAGGCTGTTATGTCCTTTACCACTACAGCGCAGGGCGATGAAACGGCTTTTTGCCCTCATCCCCGTCCCCTCTCCCGACCGAGCCTTCGGCACCGGGAGAGGGGTGCAAGGCAGGGCTTTTCGTTTTTCCTCCCCCTCGCCCAGACACGAAGTGGCGGTCGGAAGAGGGGGAACGAGGGGGTGAGGGCCAACCGGCAGCGCAGAAGGGCATAACATGCGCTGGAGACCGGTAACTAAAGACTAGTGGCTAAGTACATCAGCAGGATGAGAATGACGGGTGATATAGGGGAGCGCCTGTGTGC
>JACAES010000023.1 GCA_013388735.1 Chloroflexota bacterium
GACCTGATCGCCGACTACCGCGACATCTTCCGTGATATGGTGCTGAGTACCTGCTACGTGATCGAAAACCTGATGCCGCTGCTGCCGGCTTACCCCGAACTGGGGCCGTCGGTAGCCCGCGCGATGGAATTGTGGTGGGGCGTTTTTCACGGCCCGCAGGCGGTGGACACACTGCGGATGCTGTTCCCGAACCCCTACGATTATCTGCTGATCGTATCACGCACGCTGGTTTCGCTGCGCGCTTACCTCGATCAGCCGTTGATCCGCTGGGGCGCGGCGTATATCCATCGCAAGATGGCTTCGCAGCAAGTGCGCCAGGTCGAACCTGCTGACACGGTGAACATCAAAAAGGCGCTCAAAAACTGGATTCAGTTCGACCTGGAAAAACCGCCGGAGCAGCTTCGGTTGGGTATGTCGGACTCAAACGTCGTCCGCATCCGCCCGCGTATCTGCAACCCGATGCAGCCGGAAGATGACTCGTTCCGCCTGCACATCCCTAACGCCGATTCACTGGTGGTCAAGTACGGGCCGATCGAGGAGATTGACCGGGAGCGCGAAAACTACGAACGGCTGCCGCAGGCGATCAAGGAGTATTTCGTCAACATCCCGCAGCCCAGCTACTTGGACGAACACCAGCGCCGCGCTTATGTCATCATGGCCGACCTGGGCCGCTACCGGACGCTGTACGAGGCGCTGCAAAAAGTGCCGCAGATTCATAACATTCTGGTGGATGAACTTGGCCCGTTCCTGCTGCGGATTCATCAGGGGGATGGCCGCCACCGCCGTTATGTGCAGGAAGGTCTGCTGATGCAGCTGTACCTGCTGCCGATGCAGCAGCATATTCGGAACATTTTTGGCTATATACTGGAAAATAAACTGTTGGAGAATACGGATAAACAGAAATACGCGCCGGGGCTGCAGCGCGCGCTGTTGGAAAAAATCGGGCATCTGGTGCGCCGCCAGCTTGACCTGGAAGCCTTCCCGGTTGCCTGTATGCACGGCGATCTGCACACCCGTAACATCATGGTGCGGCGCTTAAAACGACGCGAAAACCTGGATCGGCAGGAAGAACTGGAATTCAAACTGATTGATCTGGAGAAGTTCCGGCGCAGCGGCGATGCGGCGCTGGACATCGGGGAACTGCTGGTAGACCTGGAACTGCTGCGCGCGCCCCGCAATATCGCCGCCGACCGCGACCCGGTCTTCTCGCTGATGAAGGCGATTGAAGATGCCTATGCCGCTTTCACCGCCGACCGCGAAGATGCGACCTTCCCCATCCGCGTGCAGTTAGCGCAGGCGCGTTCGTTGATCCGTATCGCCAAAGGGCGCACCAAACAGGGGGGGGTCGCGCTGCGCGAAAGCCGGAAAGGCCCGGCCATCCGCATCGCCTTCGATGCCTTAAACGATGCCGGCCAGGCGCTTGAATATCTGAAGCAGGTGGTAGAGACACTGGGTTAACCCAGGTATTCGGTGCCGTGACGCCGCCTGGGGGAGACGGGGTTGGTCATGGCTATTAATTTTAACTCGAATGAGTTTAAACGCACGCTCGTTAATCTGGCGATGAACGTGATGCGTGCGCCGGAGGAGTTTTCGTCGTTCATCCTCACCGAACCGGACATCCAGGGCGAAGTTAATGCCGAAGCCATGCGGGTGAGCCTGTATTACGCGATGGCGCTGCTGGCTTACGGCTTCACGCCGGAGGACACCGCCCTTAAAGAATCGGCCCGCTGGTTCGCCACACCCTTTCCCACCCATCAGCGCAGACAGATGGATGCCATCGAGATGAGCCGCCTGGAAGGCACGCTGCTGCTGCGCCCCTTCGACCCCTCGGTGCAGGGGCGGTTGAAGCAGCTTATTAAACAGCGCACGCCGGATGGCCGCCGGTTCGAGATTCAGGACCCGCCCACGCAGTACGATCTGCTGTGGGCGCTCAAGCTGCTGAACCTGGCGCGCCGTCAGGGTGTGCTGCGCCCCGATATGATTGTCCTGGAAGACCTGCGCGAATCGCTGGATAAAGCCATCCAGTCGGAGGCGCTGCTGGATAAAAATCTGGCGCTGGCGCTGCGCCTGCGTTTTGAACTGTTCGGCGGCCTGCTGCCGGAGCAGGAGGAAAAATTCCTGCGCGGGCGGTTGATTCACAACGCGCGCGACAATGGCCTGTGGGACCTGACCCAGGATAATATATGGCTGGCCGAACGAATGCGCCACCACGCGCTGACCCCTCAGGACATCCAGCAGCATTACATGGCCTTCTGGAAAATGATCCAGAGCGCCTGTGCCGTTGTGGAAAATCTGTCGGTTCTGATGCCCACCTACGGCGTGGAACTGCAACAGGTGCTGCTGCCGGCGCTTGACCTGTGGTGGAACACTTTTAACGGCGACCAGTCCGACGATGCCGCCGGTGAACTGCGGGTGATTTTCGCGCGCCGGACAGAAGATTACCTGATGGCGCTGTCGCTGACGCTCATCGCGCTGCGGGCCTTCCTGGACGAGCCGCTGATTCACCGCGCGGCCTCGTATGTGCATACCCACGTCCTCGACCACGCCGGCGAACGGGCGGCGTCCTCGGAAAAAGAGATGATTAAAAAGGCGCTGCGGGACTTTTTGCAGGTCGAATTTGAGCAGCCGCCGGAAAAGCTCAATCTGGGGCTTTCCGGCGCGAAGGTGGTACGTATCTATCCGGTCGTGCGCAGCCCGCTGTACGGCGAGGAGACGATTTTTAACAAACCGCTGGTCATCAAATATGGGCCGGCGGATGAAATCCGGCTGGAACACGAAAACTATAAAAAGCTGCCGGATGTGCTTCGGCGTTGTTTTGTGAACATCCCGCGCGAAATGTACCCCGACCCGGCCCGGCAGGAAGCCTACGTCATTATGCCGGACCTGTCCCAGTTTAAAACGCTGTACGAGAGCCTGTCCATCCTGCCGCGCATTTACCCGGCCTTGATGAAGGAACTGAGCGCGTTTCTGATTACCATGCACTGGGCCAACCAGTATAACCCCGTTCCGGCCCCGCGCGGTATCGTGTACGATCTGTATCTACAGCCGATGCAGCAGCATGTTGCGCTGATTTTTAACTTCCTCACCCGTGAAAAACTGCTGGTTGAAGATCAGACTCGGCAGCACGCCAACCTGCTCCAGCAAAAGCTGGTCGAGCAGCTTGCCGACCTGACCCGCCACCAGATGCGGTTGGGGGTTTTCCCGCGCGCCTACATGCACGGCGACCTGCATACCCGCAACATCATGATTAGCCACAGCGCCCCCCATGCCAACAGTGAGGTCGAAGTGGCTATCAAACTGATTGATCTGGAGAAAGTCCGCGAGGACGGCGACGCGGCGCTTGACCTGGGGCAGCTGCTGGTGGACGTGGATTTGCTGCTGGGCAACCCTGACCGGGTGAACGATTACAACCGCCCGCTGGTCGAAATCATCAAACAAGTGGTGGTCGCTTACCAGAAGTTCGCCCGTGAACGGCGGGATACCCACTTCACCGCGCGTGTGCAGCTGGCGCGGGCGCGCTCGTATATCCGGGTGGCGAAGGGCAAAACGCGCCAGATTGAACAGCATTTACAGAATGGCCGGCGCGGACTGGCGCTGGAGATCACCCGCGAGATGCTTTTGCACTGCGAGCAGGCCGCCAAACACCTGGAAACCGTATTGAAAGCGTTAAATCAGCCGGTTTCTTGATGCATCTAATGTCCTGATCGGGTGTTAAATATAAAGGTAAGAAGGCAGCGCCCTGAAGCCAGGCTTGAAGGTCTACCGGCAGGTGACTATAATCGCCCGTCGGTTGTTTGCCAGCAGTAGAGAGAACAAATAAACAATGAGTATCAAACAAACGCTGCTAGACCGCCTGAATGACCGGACGGCCCGTATCGGTGTTGTCGGTCTGGGTTACGTCGGTTTGCCGCTGGCGGTCGAGTTTGCCGAAGCCGGTTTTTCTGTCATCGGGGTTGATGTCTCGGCTGCCAAAGTCGAGGCGTTGAACCGGGGCGAGAGTTACATTCTGGACATCCCGACAGAACGCCTGAAGCCGCTGGTGGAAAGCGGGCGGTTGTGCGCCTCGACCGATTACGCCGTTCTGCGCGAGGCAGACACGGTGAGTATCTGCGTGCCGACCCCACTGCGCAAAACCAAAGACCCGGATATGTCGTATGTCATTGAGTCGGTAGACGCGGTGGCGGAAATCTGCCACGAGGGTATGCTGGTTTCGCTGGAAAGTACGACCTACCCCGGCACGACGGAAGAGATCATCGTGCCGCGCCTGGTCAATAATGGCTTCCGGGTGGGGGAAAACGTTTTTGTTGCTTTCTCGCCGGAGCGGGTCGACCCCAGCAACCCGCGCTACGGCGTGCGGAATACGCCTAAGGTGGTGGGCGGCGTCACGCCCAACTGCGCCGAAGTGGCCGTCACGCTGTACCGGACGGCGGTTGATGAGGTGATTCCGGTATCATCACCGACGACAGCCGAAATGGTCAAACTGCTGGAAAACACTTTCCGGGCGGTGAACATCGGCTTGGTGAACGAAATGGCCGTCATGTGTGATAAGCTGGGCATTGACGTGTGGGAAGTCATTCGCGGCGCGTCCAGCAAGCCGTTCGGCTTTATGCCGTTTTATCCGGGGCCGGGACTGGGCGGCCACTGCATCCCGATTGACCCGCATTACCTGAGCTGGAAGCTGAAAGCCCTCAACTATAACGCCCGTTTCATCGAACTCGCCAGCGAAATCAACACTTCGATGCCGGTTTACGTGGTCAACAAAGTGACGCTGGCGCTGAACGGCGACAGTAAATCGGTGCGCGGGTCCCGGATTGTGGTGCTGGGTGTGGCCTATAAACGCGATGTCAACGACGTGCGCGAAAGCCCGGCGCTGGATGTCATCAGCCTGCTGCGGGAACGCGGCGCCCAGGTCGTCTATCACGACCCGCATATCGGGCAGATTCGGCTGGAAGAAGATGAAATGATGCGCAGCGTCGAATACAGCGACGATCTGCTGGAAACCGCCGACTGCGTGGTGATCGTCACCGACCACACCAGTTACGACTGGCAGCATGTGGTAGACCACGCCCGGCTGGTGGTGGATACACGCCACGCCACGTACCCGCGCCAGGGGCGGGCGCGCGTCGTTTCGTTGTAACGACCCTAACGACCGGGGAGCGAAGATCATGGAACTACCCTTTCACCTGCGCGCACTGCCACCAGAGTCCCTGAATGTTCTGCGATTTTTTGGCACTCTGGATGAACCGCTGGCTCATGCTTCGATCATCATGGAGGAAGCCGGGTTGAGCGAACGCGCCTTCGGTAAGGTGGTGCGGCGGCTGGTGACGAAAGGGTATCTCCAGATGGGCGGCGACCATCTCTACCGCCTGACCGATTTCGGCCAGCGGGCGGTGGATGAACTGTCCGGCTACGAAGAAAGCGCGCCGCCGAACCAGGCCCGCGACGATTATAAACCGGCGGCTGCACAGCGGCAGACACGGCGTCTGCTGGTCGTTGTGCCGCGCCGCATGGCCGCCGGCGTTTCCAGCCGCGTCCAGGTGGGTTTTGACCGGGGGGAAGACCCGTCGCCGGTCGAACTGGTGGTGCGGCTGTCGGTCGTTAACGGCGAACCGCTGCGCCCCCAGGAGCGCACCTATAATCTGTCGCAGGCTGCCGATTACCAGATTTTTAACGTCACGCCTGGGCGATATACCCGGATGCGTCTGCGCGTCCAGGTTTACCAGCTTGGCCCCAACCCCGACGATATTGCGGTAGCGGGCGGTCTGTACGTGGATGTGCCGGTTGCGCTGGCGGCTGCCGCTGACGACGACCGGATGGCCTTTGCAGCGGATATTATCACAACGGTTTAAGGGGTCTATGACTCAAGAACTCGCTATTCAGTACCCGCGCAGGCGGTTCCTGCGAAAATCCATCCGCTTCGTCGGGCGCGCCCTGACCGGGCTGCTCACCCGGCTGACCATCACCGGCAAGGAAAACCTGCCCTCGCGCGGCCCGTTGATCGTGGTCGGCAATCATGTCGCCATGTTGGAAGCGGCGCTGATGGTGCTGTACACGCCCTGGGAAATCGAGTTGATGGCGGCGGGCGAAATCCCGCTTGACCCGCGTTACGCGCCGTTTGCCAACACTTACGGCTATATCCCCATTCGCCGGGGCGCGATGGATCGGCAGGCGATGAACCAGGCGTTGGCCGTGCTGCGGCAGGGCGGCGTCATCGGCATGTTCCCGGAGGGCGGCATCTGGGAAAGCGCCTTCAAACGCGCCCGTACCGGCGTGGCCTGGTTAAGCTACCACGCCACCGCGCCGATTGTGCCGGTAGGCTTTGGCGGCATTGATGGCGCGCTGGGCGCTGCTTTAAAGCTCGAACGCCCGCATCTGTCCATGAACATCGGGCGGGTGATGCCGCCGATTCAGGATCAGGGCGACAAACCGCTCAAGCTCGTGCTGGAAGAAGGCGCGCGAGCGGTGATGTCCCAGGTCGAGGCGTTGGTGCCGGAAGAAGATAAACGCCGCTGGAATCGTATCCTGGACGAACGCTTTGAACTGGAACTGAGCGTCTATCAGCCGGACGGCACGCCGGTCGCGCTGCCAGGTGATCTGCGGATGTCGCAGCCGGAAATGCTGTCGAAGTTCTTTCATCGCCCGCTGCTGCTGGATGTGATGTCCCGCAACCTGGATCTGCCGGTTCAGGCCTTGCAGCGCCTGGACGCCGAAAGCGACCCGAAGCGGCTGGCGGACGCGGCCCAGGTGGCGTTGGGGTATCTCGATCAGAATCCGCACTTCCTGTCCTACCGCTTTGGTTATGAACAGGGCGGCGGCATGAAAACCGGCCTGAGCGAACTGCGCGACATCGCGCGATGGGCGCAGGCGGAAGGATACCGTCTGGCCGTTACCCCGATTCGCCGCTACCGGCGGCGGGGCAGCGACGAAGAAATTGTCGAGGGCAAACCCGGCTCTCTGCCGCCGCTGTAGGCAGCCGAACGCCCGGAACGAAAGGACAGGGGCGTCGGACGAAGCGCCTCGATAAACAGAGCCGGATGACCGAAACAGACCTGACCAAAATGCGCGCGCTGGTGGTAGAGGATGACGCCGGAGGCATGGCGATCATCAGCGTGATGCTGCGTTACATGGGTGTGGATACGTTGATAAACACCACCGGCGAAGGCGTGGTCGAGCTGGCCTGTGCCATGAGGCCGCGCCCCTCGATCATCTTTCTGGACATCAATCTGCCCAAGACCAATGGCTATGAGGTCTTAAAACTGATCCGCGCCGAGCCGCTGCTCAAAGGCACGCTGGTGGTGGCGGTGACTGCGCAGGATGCCGATACCGAAATCCCGCGCTGCAAGGACGCCGGTTTTGACGCTTTCATCGGCAAGCCGATCAGCCGGTCGCGCTTCCCGCGCCAGGTGCGCCGCATCCTCGACGGGGAGCCGGTATGGGAAACCTACTGAGCCGGCGAAGGCGCTGTTGATGATTAGACGCAAAACGCGCGGCGAGGCCGAAGCGGAATTCACGCGGGCGATTGTCCGGTTCGAGAAGGAATACCTGGGGCGCGGGCCGGTGGATGCCCGCACCCTGTTTATCAACGATCTGATTCTGGTGCGGCTGCGCGGCATCCTCACCCCGGCAGAAGCCAAACTGTCCGAGACGCACGAGGGCAAAATGCTGGTGAAGGAAACCCGCCGCCAGTTGTTTGAAAGCTCGCGCCCGCTGCTGGAAGCCATCGTTCAGGACATCACCGGCTGTCGGCTCATCAGCCTGCATACCGATATGAGTACCCGCACCGGCGAACGCATCATCGTGCTGACGGTGGACGCCGACCTGAGCGAACGGTTCATTTAACCGTCGCAAACGCCTAACCCCCTCAAAAATGGGGGTTATCGTCCTGCATACCGATGGTATGATGTACCCCGAAACCGGAGTGCATCCGGGATCACTTTAGACGATTTCGGCAGACCCAGGCGAAAGGTTTTATCAAACCGGTTGCAGCGTAGGCCGACATTTCCTCTCCATCCCGGAGAAGATGTCGGCTTTTTGTATTTTGGTCTTGTTTGTGGTTTGAGGATGCGAATGCTGGCTGAAAAACAGGAACACATGGTTGATGCTCAGGAATGGCACACGTTAGAGGTGGCGCGGGCGGCGGCGGCGCTGGCGGTTGATCCGCAGGTCGGTTTATCCGAAAGCCAGGCGACGGAGCGGCGCAGGCAGTACGGCGCGAATGAACTGGTCGAACGGGGCTTAAAAAGCCCGCTGGCGATTTTGTGGGAGCAGGTTACTAACCCGCTGGTACTGCTGCTGGTTTTCGCCGCCGTTATATCAGCTTTTCTGGGCAAAACCGACAGCGTGATTGCTATCCTGGCGATTGTGGTGTTAAACGCGCTGCTGGGGTTGGTGCAGGAATACCGCGCCGAACAGGCGATGGCCGCGCTCAAGAAGATGGCCGCGCCGCTGGTGCGCGTGCGGCGGGATGGCCGCCTGGCCGACATCGAAGCGCGCGAACTGGTGCCGGGTGATGTCGTCCTGTTGGAAGCCGGCAGCGTCGTGCCTGCCGATGCGCGCGTGATCGAATCGGCCAACCTGCGCGTGCAGGAAGCCTCGCTCACCGGCGAGTCGCTGCCGGTCGAAAAAATCGTGGCCGCGCTGGACGATGCCAACGCTGCGCTGGGCGACCGCTATAACATGCTGTACATGGGTACGTCGGTGACATATGGCCGGGGCAGCGCGGTAGTCGTCGAAACCGGCATGAAAACCCAGCTTGGCCGCATCGCCGAATTGATTCAATCGGTCGAAGGCGAAAAGACGCCGCTCCAGCGCCGCATGGCAGAAGTCGGTAAGGTGTTGATTGTGGCGGCGCTGGTGGTCATGGCGATTGCCTTTGTGATCGGTTTGATCGTCGGCTCGCCTATCCAGGAAGTGCTGCTCAATGCGGTGGCGATTGCCGTCGCCGTCGTGCCGGAAGGGCTGCCGGCGGTGGTGACGATTGCGCTGGCGCTGGGG
Organism: Chloroflexota bacterium; assembly: GCA_013388735.1. Taxonomy (GTDB): domain Bacteria; phylum Chloroflexota; class Anaerolineae; order Aggregatilineales; family Phototrophicaceae; genus CFX2. The sequence goes on from JACAES010000023.1 coordinate 8,995, forward strand.
GCGCAGCGGATGCTCAAGCGCCGCGCGCTGGTGCGCAAGCTGCCGGCGGTCGAAGGTCTTGGCTCGGTGACGACCATCTGCACCGACAAAACCGGCACGCTGACCGAAAACAAGATGACGGTCGTGCTGGTGGACGTGGCCGGGAAAACGGCGGAGATGGACGATGTGATCCGCCGGGGGATGCCGGCGCTGGTGGCGATGAACGGCAGCGGCGACGGCGGAGACGTGGCGCAGGCGCTACTGATGGCCGGGGATGCGCTGTGCAACGACGTGGTGCTGGAAGTGGATAAAGACCACCCGGAAGGCTACCGCGCCGTTGGCGACCCGACCGAAGGCGCGCTGGTGGTGGCGGCGGCGCGTTTCGGCCTGTGGAAATCGCACCTTGACCGGATTCTGCCGCGCGTGGGCGAGGTGCCGTTTTCGTCGGAGCGGCGGCGCATGACGACGCTGCACCGGCTGGACGAGAGCGTGACGCCGGACGAGGGCGGGGCCTACATCGTCAACCTGATGCGCGCGCGGCAGGCCGGTTTTATCGCCTTCACCAAAGGCGCGGTGGACAGCCTGCTGGATGTGTGCGACCGGGTGTGGGTGGACGGCCAGATTTTGCCGCTGACGCCGGAATGGCGCGAGCGCATAACCGGCGCGAATGACCGCATGGCGCAGGACGGCCTGCGCGTGCTGGGGCTGGCCTTCACGCGGCTGCCGGAACTGCCCGCCGACCTGCCCGGCGTGGAGCAGAACCTCGTCTTCGTCGGCATGGTCGGCATCATTGACCCGCCGCGCGCCGAGGTCAAACAGGCGGTCAAAACCTGCAAGCAGGCCGGCATTCGCCCGGTGATGATTACCGGCGATCACCCGCTGACGGCTTTCAAAATCGCCCGTGATCTGGCGATTGCCGGCCCGGATGACCGTGTGCTGACCGGTCAAGACCTGAGCCGGATGTCCCAGGCGGAACTGGAAGCCGAGGTCGAGCAGGTGGCCGTTTATGCCCGCGTGTCGCCGGAACACAAACTCAACATCGTGCAGGCGCTCCAGCGAAAAGGGCAGATCACGGCCATGACCGGCGACGGCGTGAACGACGCGCCGGCGCTCAAACGCGCCGACATCGGCGTGGCGATGGGCATCACCGGCACCGCCGTCTCAAAAGAAGCCGCCGATATGGTCATCCTGGACGACAACTTCGCCACCATCGTCAGCGCGGTTGAAGAGGGCCGCACCATTTACGACAACGTGCGCCGTTTCGTCAAATACCTGCTGGCGAGCAACACCGGCGAACTGTTCGTGCTGCTGGCGACGCAGTTGGTGGCGCTGATGACCATCCCGCTGACGACGCTGCAAATTCTGTGGATGAACCTCATCACCGATGGCATCCCGGCGCTGGCGCTGGGTGTCGAAAAGAGCGAACGCGGTGTGATGAGCCGCGCCCCCTATGCGCCTGACGAGAGCATCTTCGGGCGCGGCATGGCCCGGCATATCCTGATCGTCGGGCTGCTGCTGGGTTTAACCGGCCTGCTGCTGGGCATCTGGTCGTTTAACCAATATCTGGCCGAAGCGCAGCCGGTCGCAGATGAGCTGGGGCTGACGATGGAACAGGTGGTGGCGGCACAGCGCGTCAACGATGTAGACCTGGGCGACACGGCGGCGGTGGCGGCGCGTGCCGCCGAACTGGGCATCCTGCCACAGCAGCTTACGCAGGCGCTGGAAGTCGAACGCGGCATGACCTACAACGCCTTCACCTGGAACACGATGGTTTTTATCTTCCTGACCATCGCCCAGATGGGACACGCGCTGGCGAACCGTTCCCACGTCGAGTCCACCTTCAAAATCGGCTTCTTCGGCAACCGCTTCCTGGTGGTGGCGGTGGCGCTGACGGTTGCGCTGCAGCTGCTGGCGATTTACGCGCCGTTTTTCAACCAGATTTTCGACACTACACCGCTGACGCTGGAACAGTTGGGCATCTGCCTGGTGCTTAGCACGGTTGTGTTCTGGGGCGTGGAGGCCGAAAAACTGCTGGTGCGGCGCGGCGTATTCAACGGGTGATGGGACTGGATGTGGCCGGGTTTGCGTCGCCGTGCCTGAGTCCGATCATGGGCGCAGACCATTGGTGTAGCTGGCTGATGTGTAATGGTACTAAGGTACTGTTTTAACGGAAAACTGATGGAGAGAGAGAAATAATGCACACGGGAAATCTGGTAAAAACAACGCTGCTGATGGCGGCGCTCACCGGTTTTTTCCTGCTGATCGGTGGGGCGCTGGGCGGCACAAGCGGTCTGGTGATTGCGTTGGTGTTCGCCGTGGTGATGAACCTGGGCATGTGGTGGTTCTCGGACAGCCTGGCACTGCGGTTCAGCGGCGCGCGTGAACTGCGCGCGGACGAAGCGCCGCAGCTACACCGGCTGGTAGCGACGCTGGCGGAGCGGGCGAATATTCCTGAGCCGCGTGTTTACCTCATCGAAAGCGATATGCCCAATGCGTTCGCCACCGGGCGCAGTCCGCAGAGAGGCGCGGTCGCCGTCACAACCGGAATCGTGGAGCTGCTGAGCGCAGATGAACTGGCGGGCGTGATCGCGCATGAACTGGCGCACATTAAAAACCGGGATACGCTGGTGGCGAGCATGGCCGCGACGATGGCCGGCGCCATCAGTATGGTGGCCGATATGGCGATGTGGAGTTTGATCTTCGGCGGTGGTGACGAGGAAGATGGCGCCGGCGGACTGGTCGGTGGTCTTTTGAGCATCATCCTGGCGCCGATCATTGCGCTGATTATCCAGATGGCGATCTCGCGCTCCCGCGAATATGGCGCGGACGAAGGCGGCGCGCGGCTGCTGGGCGACCCGGAACCGCTGGCCCGCGCGCTGGAAAAGCTGGACGGCTGGATGCACAACCTGCGACAGGATGAGATGCCCCAGGTCAATACCGGCACCGCGCACCTGTACATCGTCAACCCGCTGGTCGGCGGCGCAATGCTGAACCTGTTTCGTACCCATCCGCCGACCGAAGAGCGTGTCGCCCGCCTGCGGGCGCTGGCCCCGGCTTTAAACTGGCGGCAGTCACGCGCAGTCACTCAGTAAGCAAAACCGGCGGGGATTCTAACCTTTCTCTCCCCGCCGCAGGATAGAAACGATTGTTGATAGAGAGGGACAATAAGCATCATGGCGTATGACAATTTACTCGAAACGGTTGAGGAGCAGGTGATTCGGCGGCAGCGGCGCAGCGGAAAACGCGGCTACGCGCCGGATTACGAAGACCTGTACGATGCGTTGGACACGTATGAACCGCGCCGGAGTAAACGTCGCAGCACCGATGATGAAGAATTCGAGGATGAACGCCGCGACCGCAGGCGCGAAAGCCGGCGCGACCGGCGAAAATTATGGAAGGAGCAATGGAATGCAGTGTCCGGTATGTGATGTGGAATTGAGTATTTCGGAACGTCAGGGCGTCGAGATTGACTACTGCCCGAAGTGCCGGGGCGTCTGGCTTGACCGGGGCGAACTGGACAAAATCATCGAACGGTCGGCGACCAGCGCCGCCCCGACACGCGAGGGTTACACGCCGTCCAGACGTGACGACGATGATGACGACCGCTACCGCGCGGGCGATTCTCGAAAGCCCAAACGTAAATCGTTCCTGGACGAGCTGTTCGACTTTTGAAGCCGGCGCGACCGCGAGGCCATCCTGATGAGATGGCCTCGTTTTTCTTAAGGAGAGATGATGAAAACCTACCAGTTGATGACCAGAGACGTGATCGCCGTCCGGGCGGATACGTGCCTTGACGAGGTGGCGCGCCTGCTGGAACGGCACCGCATCCAGAGCGTCCCGGTTATAAACGAGCATGAACAGGTGATCGGCCTGGTGCGGCGGCTGGATATTTTTATGCAATCGGGTGAAAACGGCCAGACCGCCGCCGGGGCAACTGCCGCCGATGTGATGAAACATCGCGTGACCTGCGTGCAGGAAGAGGATGAGATCAGCGATGTGGCCTGGTTGGTGGCCCGGCGCGGCTTGGGGATGCTGCCTGTTTTACGCGAAGGACGGCTGGTCGGTGTGATTTCTCGCAGCGACCTGGTGCGGCTGTATGCTGTCGTCGGATAATCACCGGTGCTGGCCGAAGTGGCGTATGCCGATGGCGCGCTCCACATCCAGCACGAAAGCCACGCCGGTATCAGGCTGGTCGAGGTCGCCCAGCACCGCTTCGGTGGCGGCCAGCAGGGCGTCCACCTGCTCATCATGCACCACCGAAAGCACAAAAACGCTGGTGATGTCGCTTTCCCGCATGATCTCTTGCAGGGACATCATGCCTGGCAGGATTTCCAGCGCCTTCGATTTTTCCTGCAAGCGGCGCAGCCCGTAACTTTCGATGATCGTCACGCCCGGCGCGCCGGCCTTTTGCCAGGCTTCGCCCACCGCATGAACATCCTCGGTTCGTGATGTAATCAGGATAACCAGTTTTGACATGCGTTAAACCCCTTCGGTTACTTCGGACGGTCGCGGCTGGAAGACCCGGCGCACAAGCGGGGGCGTCAGCACTGTTGATAACAATATTACCAGAAACAGTGCTGCAAAGAGCGGTTCTTCTGCCCGCAGAATGCCGCTGCTGATACCCAGCGAAGCGATAATCAGCCCCACTTCCCCGCGAGAGATCATACACACGCCCAGCCGCAGCGCCTCCACGTTGTTGAAGCCCCCCAGCCGCGCGCCGGCCCCGCAGCCGATCACTTTCGAGGCGACCGCCACCAGCAGCAGCACCGCCGCGAAAGGCAGCGCATCCAGGGGGAAACGACTCAGGTCAGTTTGCAGGCCGACGCTGACGAAAAAGATGGGGACGAGGAAGGCATACGACATATTGGAAGTGGCGACATCAATGCTGCGTTTGATGTTTTCCCGCGCGCGGCTGAAGCCCACGCCGGCGATGAACGCCCCGGTGATGGTCGCCACGCCGCCGAAGTAGTCCGCCGACCAGCCGAACAGCAGCGCCATGATGAGCGCGAAGGCCGGCACGCCGTAGGACTGCGCGGCCACCGCGTTATGCTGAATCCAGTTGACGATGCGCGGCAGGACGAACCAGGCCGCCGCCGAAGCCACGCCGATGTAAGCCGCCATGCGCACGACGATTATCAGCAGGTCGCCGGCCTGCGCGGCCTGTTCCGGGCCGGTGATGGCAATCGCCAGCGACACCAGCAGAATCGCCACGACGTCGTCTATCAGTGCCGTCGCCAGCAGGGCATTCCCCTCGCGCGTTCGGAGTACGTCTAACTCCAGCAGCACCTGGGCAGAAATGCTGACCGAGGTGGCTGCCAGCGTCACCCCGGCGAACAACCCTTCCTGCCAGGAATAACCGAACGCGGCCACTGCCGGCAGCGTCATCGCCAGCGGCAGCAGCGCCCCGGCCACCCCCGCGATCCCGGCCACCACGCCCACCTCGGCCAGTTCCTGCAGGTGAACATCCAGGCCGACTTTAAACATCAGCAGCAGCACGCCCAGTTCGGCCAGTTCGTGGACGGTTTCCTCCAGATGCGCGGCTTCGATGCCGAAGGCCGGCACATGCAGCAGGTCAAGCAGAGTCGGGCCGAGCAGGACGCCGATCACCAGTTCGCCCAGCACGCGCGGCTGATCGAAGCGCCGCGCGATGGTGCCGCCAACACGGGCGGCGGTGATGATGATGCCAAGCACCAGGAAAAGGGCAACAACCGGGTTAGCTTCCATCGATAGCCTCGCTTCTCACCAGGTGGACAGCGCCGATGACGGTCTGCCCTCGACCGTTGACCGAAAGTCAGTCCGGCAGCACAAAGCGGACTTCAAATAATTTGGGCCAGCGTTTGCCGGTGATGTAAAAAGTTTCTTTTTCGGGATCGTAGGCGATGCCGTTCAGCACCGAGTCGTCGGCCAGTGCGCTGTACTCTGCATCAGTGAGCAGGTCGCTGACGAAGATGATGGCTTTGACTTCGCCGCTGTTTTTGTCAATCTGGAAGATCAGGTCAGAGTACCAGATGTTGGCATAAATCCAGTCGCCTACACATTCCAGTTCGTTCAGCAGGCTTAAGGGCCGCCCCTGGAACGCCCACTGGCTGATCGGGCGTCCTTCCAGGCTGACCAGTCGTTCGTCGGTGGCCTCGAACGTTTTGGGGTCACGGACGGTCAGGGTGTCCGTGCCGTCGCTCATGTAAAGCTGCTGGCCGTCAAAACACAGGCCCCATCCTTCACCTTCATACTCAAACGTGCCGATCTGCTCGAAGGTTTCCAGGTCGTAGATGAAAGCGGTCTGCTCTTGCCAGGTAATCTGGATAAGGCGGTCTTCGACCAGCGCCAGCCCTTCGGCAAAATATTCGGCGGGCAAATCCACCTGTTTAAGCACTTTGCCGGTTTCCGGGTCAACCTGCCGCAGCGTGGACTCCCCGTACTGCCCGGCGCTTTCGTAAAAGTAGCCGTCGTGCAGCACCAGCCCTTGTGTATAAGCGCCGGTATCGTGTGGATAACCGGCGATCACCTCCGGTACGAGGATGTCTGCCGGAACGGGCGTGGGCGTGGCGGGAGATTGGGCGGCGGTCAGACTAAAAAAGATGGCGCTCATTAACACGAGCGCCATCATCATAACCATATTGCGGCGCATAACGTTCCACTTTCGAATACAGATCGCGCCGTTTAATATGGCATATTATGGTCAATTTGGAAAGGGTAATCCATTCGAGCGGATTGGTTGAATCCACCTAAATCGGCCAGAAAGGCGCGAATCCGCCCACATGCCACCCTTAATCCACATACACGGTGCGGTCGGGGGGCGGGTTGAACATCAGGTAGATGAAGGTGATAACCAGCCCGGCCACGAAGCCGCCGATGTGGGCGAAAAAGGCCACCCCGCCGCCCAGCGTGGACGCGCCCAGGGACGTGATGCCGTTAAACAACTGGATGATAAACCAGAAGCCCAGCACCACCAGCGCCGGGATATTATAAAAACGCGGGAAGAAGCGGAAGAAGATAATCATGATCCGCACCCGCGAACCGGGATAAAGCAGCAGGTAGCTGCCCAGCACGCCGGCGATTGCGCCGCTGGCCCCCACCATCGGCACGCACAGACCGGCGTTGACCATGATTTCGGTCAGCGTCGCCAGGAAGCCCGCGCCGATATACAGCGCCAGGAAGCGCCGATGCCCGAAATAGTCCTCGGCGTTGCGTCCGAAGATCCACAGGTAGGTCATGTTGCCGACCAGATGCATCCAACTGCCGTGCAGGAACATGCTGCGGAACATATCCAGCAGCGTTTCGACCGAAAAGAAGTTGCGCGAGATTTCGCACGGTACGGCAGATAGGGCGTAAAAGGTCTGCCCAAGCTGCTGCTGCGATTGGGTGAGCAGCCACAGGAAAACCAGGCTGTTGACTGCAATCAGGCCGTAGGTGACGTAGGCTTTCGAGCGCACCGGTTGAAGCGTTTTAATCGGAATCATCAATCACCGCCTGTTGATCTAATCCGCTGCTGTACACTTATACGGATGTCGCGCCGGATTGGTTACAGATTTAACGAAAATTGCCCGATTTTAAACTTGCATTCTGGCGCGAAGCATGTTAGGCTTCTGTCCCATGATAAACTTTACCTCGACCCACGTCCTGAATCTTGAGGCCATGCCCATGTGCATGTACATGCGCATCTGTCTGGATTCCCAGGGGTATGGGCCTCGAGGGCGGTTGAAGTAAAGCCAAGACCGTCTGAGATCAGCCGAAGCGCTAACCCCTGGGGGTTGGCGCTTTTTATTTAACCAGGAGGCGCATATCGAATAACAGGACACCGGGATGCGGCAGGCAGGCGATATTAGCCGTCGGCGTTCAACATGGCTTGCAGTTATCAGTGATCCGAATCCCTGTATTGATAACCGGGAAGCGGAAACTAAAAAACCAGGAAATGCTGGCCGCTGAGGACTTCCGATCATCGGGCATATCGCCAACTCCAGACGCCGCCTTTTCACTTGAAGGGTGGGGCAGGCCGCGCGCCAGCCGCCGCGAAGGTTTATACAACCCGATACGACGACAGACACTTCAAGGAGACGATGGATTATGAGCAGCAGCAACGGACATCAGCGGGAATTCGCTTTTAACACCCAGGCGCTTCATGCCGGCTACCGGCCCGATCCGACCACCGGGGCGCGCGCCGTGCCGATTTACCAGACCACTTCCTACCAGTTCCGCGACACCGACCATGCGGCGGCGCTGTTCGCCCTGCAAGAGCCGGGCAACATCTACACCCGCATCATGAACCCCACCACCGACGTATTTGAGCAGCGTCTGGCGGCGCTGGAGGGCGGCGTGGGCGCACTGGCGACTTCCTCCGGGCAGTTCGCGCAGCTTCTGGCCATCACCACGCTGGCGAACGCCGGCGACGAGATCATCGCCGCCGCTGCGCTGTACGGCGGCACGTACACCCAGTTCTCGCAGAGCTTCCGCCGCCTGGGCATCAAAGTGCATTTCGTGGAAAGCTCAGACCCGGCGGACTTCGAGCGTTACATCAACGACAAAACCCGCGCCATTTACCTGGAAACCATCGGCAACCCCAAGCTGGAAATCCCGGATTTTGAGGGTATCAGCGCGCTGGCGCACGCGCACGGCCTGCCGGTCATCACCGACAATACCTTCGCCACGCCGTACCTGTGGCGGGCTTTCGATCACGGTGTGGACATCGTGGTGCATTCGACGACCAAGTGGATCGGCGGGCATGGCCTGAGCATCGGCGGCGCGATTGTGGACAGCGGCAAATTCGACTGGAAGGCCAGCGGTCGCCACCCGAACCTGACCGAGCCGGAGCCGGCCTATCACGGCGCGGTGTTTGCCGATCTGGTCGGCAATCTGGCCTACATCATCCGCGCCCGCGTGGTTGGCTTGCGCGACCTGGGCGGCTGCCAGGCCCCCTTTAACGCCTTCCTGAACATTCTGGGTCTGGAGACGCTGGCGCTGCGGATGCAGCGGCACGTGGATAACGCGCTGGCCGTCGCCCGCTATCTGGAGGAACATCCGGCGGTGTCGTGGGTGAACTACCCCGGTCTACCCAGCCACCCCAGCTACGAACGCGCCCAGAAATACCTACCCAAAGGCGCGGGCGCGGTAATCGGCTTCGGCATTCGGGGCGGCAAACCGGCGGGACGGGCCTTCATTGATAACCTCAAGCTGTTCTCGCACCTTGCCAACGTGGGCGATGCGCGGTCGCTGGCGATTCATCCGGCGACCACGACGCACCAGCAGTTGAGCGCCGAGGAACAGGTTTCCACCGGCGTCACCGACGATTACATCCGGCTGGCGATTGGCATCGAGGACATCAGCGACATTCTGTGGGACCTCGACCAGGCGTTGAAGGTCGCGCAGGGCATCAGCGTTCATCCGGTCGGGTAAAAGACCAATCGCCAGGGCGCTGAGCAGGCCGGGAAGATAACGTCACAATCCCGGCGAACCCGGCGTCCTGGCGGCTCATCAGCTTTGAGGAGCAGCAAAACATGATCGCCGTACCCTTAAACATCATGACGAAACCGCTCAACAGCAGCGCCCGCCGTTCCCCGCGCCGGCCCGGTTCCGTTGGAATTGTGCGGCGTCGTTACGCGCACTTCGAGACGCCGCTAAAGCTGCATAGTGGGCAAACGCTGGAGCGTTTTACGCTGGCTTATGAAACCTATGGCCGCCTGAACGCGGATGGTTCGAACGCGATTATGATCTGCCACGCGCTGTCCGGCGACGCGCACGTGGCCGGTTATCACACTGATGACCCGGCAGAAAAGCCGGGGTGGTGGGACGATGCGGTTGGGCCGGGCAAAATGTTCGACACCGACCGCTTTTTTGTCATCTGTTCCAACGTCATCGGCGGCTGCCAGGGCAGCACCGGGCCGTCCTCGCCGGCGCCGGATGGCAAGCCCTACGGCCTGCGTTTCCCGGTTATCACCGTGCAGGATATGGTCGCGGCGCAGCGTCATCTGCTGGACACGCTGGGGATCGAAAAGCTGTTCGCCGTCGGCGGCGGCAGCATGGGCGGGATGCAGGCGCTTCAATGGGCGATAGATTACCCGGAGCGGGTCGGCTCGGTATTGTTCATCGCCAGCACGGCGCGCTCGTCGGCGCAGAATATCGCCTTTAACGAAATCGGGCGGCAGGCCATTTACGCTGATGTCAACTGGAACGGCGGCGATTATTACGACGGCGCGCGCCCGGAAAAAGGGCTGGCGGTGGCGCGGATGGTCGGTCACGTCACCTACATGAGCGAACGCTCGCTGGAGCAGAAGTTCGGGCGGCGGCGGCAGAACGGCAGCAAGCCGGCTTATAATTTTTCGACCGATTTTGCCGTCGAAAGCTATCTGCAATATCAGGGCGAAAAGTTCGTGCAGCGTTTCGACGCCAACAGCTACCTGTACATCACCAAGGCGCTGGATTATTACGACGCCGCCGATGGTTACGGGTCGCTTGAAGCAGCCCTCAGCCGGACGAGCTGTCCGTTCCTGGTGGTGAGTTTTTCGAGCGATTGGCTGTATACTCGTGAGCAGGCGCTTGAACTGGTGAATGCCTTAGAAAATTTAGAGCGTGACGTAGATTACCGGCACGTCGAAGCGTCTTTTGGTCATGACTCATTCCTGGTGGAAGTCGAAACGATGACACACATCGTCGGCGGATTCCTGGATGGTTTGTGGGAGCGGCAGAAAGCGTAAGGCTGTGCCGGGTATCATGGAGAACTGCATATGGCGCGCATCCGACCGGCCACCCTCGAAGATGCCGCCGGCATCGCCCGCGTGCATGTAGACAGCTGGCGCTCGACCTATGCCGGAATCGTGCCGGACGACTATCTGGCCGGCCTGCGCTATGAACGCAGCGAGGCAGTCTGGCGGCGCAACCTCAGCGACCCGCAAAGCCGGTCGGTGTACCTGGTGGCCGAGGATGAAAGCGGGTCTATCGTTGGTTTCGTCTGCGGCGGGCCGGGGCGGGATGAACACCCGGATTACAGCGGCGAGCTGTATGCCATCTATCTGTTTCAGGAAGTTCAGGGGCAGGGCATCGGGCGGCGGCTGATGAAGACGCTGGCGGACGAAATGCTGGCGCGGAGATATGCGTCCTGGCTGATCTGGGTGTTGAAGGACAACCCGGCGCGCGGTTTTTACGAGCGTATGGGCGGGGTGTATGTGATGGAGAAGGACATCGAAATCGGCGGGGCAAACCTGCGCGAAGTGGCCTACGGCTGGCGGGATTTAACATGTTTCCGGTATTAGATCATCTGCCCGGTTTAACCGATGAGGAAATCCGGCGCTACAGCCGCCATCTCGTCATGCCGGAAGTCGGCGTCGAGGGGCAGCGGCGTTTGAAGTCCGCCGCCGTTCTGCTGATCGGCGCGGGCGGCCTGGGCAGCCCGCTGGCGCTGTATCTGGCTGCCGCCGGGGTGGGCCGTATCGGCCTGGTGGATTATGACGTGGTGGACGAAACCAACCTCCAGCGGCAGGTGATTCACGGGCAGGGCAGCGTGGGGATGCTCAAGGTCAGCAGCGCCGAACAGCGCATGAAGGACATCAACCCGTTTTTGCAGGTGGATACCTGCAACGAGCCGCTGACTTCTGCCAACGCGCTTGACCTGTTCGCGCCCTACGACGTGATAATTGACGGTACGGACAACTTTCCCACGCGCTATCTGGTCAACGACGCCTGCGTGAAACTGGGCAAGCCGAACGTGTATGGCAGCGTCTTCCGGTTTGAAGGCCAGGTCAGCGTGTTTTATGCCCAGGAAGGCCCGTGCTACCGCTGCCTGTTCCCTGTGCCGCCGCCGCCCGGCCTGGTGCCGAGCTGCGCCGAAGGCGGCGTGCTGGGCATTCTGCCCGGCACGGTTGGCACGCTGCAAGCCACCGAGGCGCTCAAGCTGATTCTGGGCATCGGCCAGCCGTTGATCGGGCGGATGCTGCTGTACGACGCGCTGGAAATGAGCTTTACCACGCTCAAACTGCGCAAAGACCCGCGCTGCCCGGTGTGCGGCGTGCCGCCGGAACAGGTTGAGCTGATTGATTACGAGCAGTTCTGCGGGATGCTGGCGCATGATCGCAGCCCGTACCGCAGCGAAAACGGCACAAAGGAAAACATGGTAGACGAGATCACGGTGAGGGAACTGAAAGCGCGGCTGGATGCCGGTGAAAAACCGGTCATCCTGGATGTGCGCGAGCCGCACGAGTGGCGAATCGTGGCGCTGGATGGCGCGCTGTTCATCCCGAAAGGGGACATCCAGGCGGCCAGAAACGCGGTGCTGGCCGGGCGCGCGCTGCGCGAGCAAACCGTCCTGGCGCAGATTCCCGATGACCGCGAGGTGATCGCGCTGTGCCGCAGCGGGATACGCAGCGCCGACGCGATTCGTTTTCTGCGCGAAATCGGCTACACCAACCGGCTGCTCAACCTGAAGGGCGGCATCCTGGCCTGGGCGGACGAGATAGACCGCAGCCTGCCGAAGTATTGAGAGGGGCGTGCCATAAGATTTGTTGCAGGGACGCGCCATAGTGCTGCCGGCCTTCAGGCCGTCCCTGACCGGCGTATTTGGCGATTGCGCTGTCTCGGAGCATAATTGACCTCCGGTGCCTGTTTGCACGGGAGACGAATGATGCGATTACGAATAGTTTGGTTTTTGCTGCTGTGCAGCATGGTGGCGGCGGGCATTACCGCCGCGCAGGACACGCCGCGTTATGCCGTCGCCACCCATTATCCGGCTTTCGGCGGGGTCGAACCCGCCCCGCGCGATACGATCACCGCTTCCTATGGCGTCTACAACAACCGCGAAACGGATTATCAGGCCGTGACGGAAGAACGCGCCCAGGAAGTGCTGGCGCAGATCGAGGACGAAACCGGCCTGCCGGTGCTGATGTACAACGATTGGGATGCGGTGCAGGAAGACAGCCCGGCGCTGCAAATCGTGAATAACGTGCCGGTCGAGGGCGCGCTGTACACCATCTTCCTGCCGCCGGGCTGGACGCGCACCTTAAAACTGCCGATTGTCCTCAGCGGCAACGGGGCCGGCACCAGCAACAACCGGCGCTTTTTTGGTGACCCGGAGATCATCCTGCCCCGCTTGGTGGCCGCCGGCGCGGGCGGCGGCGCCGGTTTCATCGCCGCCATGAGCAATGCCGGCGGGACGGAAAGCCAGGGTATTGACGAAAATACCTACCGTTCGGTGGGCGCATTTTTAAACTGGCTGGACGAAAACGGCGGCGACAAATACCGCGTGGTCACGGCGGGCGGCAGCCGGGGCGGCGGTTCGGCGCTGATGTGGGCCATCAATCCGCTTGACCTGGATTACAACGTGGTGGCCGTGTTTGCCGAAGTCCCCCCCACGCATTACGGCACGCTCAGCCAGGTCAGCCCGATGACGTTTCCTTCGATGGCGAGCATCGGCACGCTGGTGAGCGGCGACGAAAACGCCTGGCGCTACGATAACGACGGCCTGCGACCAGGGATGAACCCGTCGCCGTTTATGGAGATACTGATCGGCAAAGGCGTGCCGGAAGAAGCCGACGCGATTAGCCCGGTGGGCCTGGCGGAAAAACTGCGCGGCAAAAAGATCGTCATTTCTGAGGGCGCGCACGACGCCTTTTTCCCGTTGTCACCATTTCTGGCCTTTGACCGCCGCCTGACCGAACTCGGCATCCCCCATGCGGCGCTGGTCACGCTGGCGTCCGGCCACGAGATGCACGACTTCTGGATGCAGCAGGTGACGCTGTATCTGCTGGCGCTGGCGCGCGGGGTGGATCTGCCGGTCGTCACCGGGCGCTATTATTTTATTGATGTGAATCCGAAAGCCGACGAGCAGATGTCGCTGGTGGATTTCTTCCGGCAGCAGGACATCGGCGACGACCCCGGCCAACTGCCGGTGATCGCCCGCTTCCCTTACCGGGCGGGGGTAGGTCTGCCGTTTAACGTCGAAATCTGTGGCACGCCGGGTGATACCGTCGAACTGACGGCGCGTGGCGCGGATGGGACGGAATTATATCGCTACGCCGGCACGCTGGATCAAAATGAATGTCACTTCGAGGCGCTGACGCTGGATGCGCCGCCGGGGGAATATGCGTGGTCGCTGGTAGTCAACGGCCAGGACGTGAACCCGCGCAACACGCCCACACGTGGGGCGGATGGCTGCGGCGTGCGCGCGGTGACGTTCGTCACAGAGGAACAGCCGGAACCGGCGGCGCTTTACGCTTTTAATCATGACATGTCCTTTGGTCTGGACGAATACAGCGGCCAGCCAACTGACTGTGGATAAGCAGCCCCCCCCTCTGAATCTCACCTGAATTCAGGAGAGACTTTGCTGCCGGCACGATTAAGCCCCCGCCCCGAATTCAGGGCGGGGGTTTGAGGTGGGGTCAAAGGACAAAAGGCAGCTTATTGAGACAAAGTATCTTCAAGTGATACCCCGGTAATCGTGTCCATCCGGCATTTAAAAAATGTAATCTAAACATTGCCAAGTCTTACGCTTCTGCGCCTGATAAAGCGTTATGATAGTACATAGATACCACTTGTCAATTTTTTGTGAATTTTTAAGGTTGGTAGGGCATTATCGCCTAGACTCTTAAAGATGGTCTGGGATGTGCGTTATACCCTAAGGAGGCCGAAGTGCCGGTATTATTGTTAGCTCAGGGCGACCCGGCGGCAAAAGATATGCTGCGGCGGGCGATTGAAGCCCGCTATGGACTGCGGCCTCCGGCGATTGAGAGTTTACAGGTGGATTTTAAAGGGCGCGCCAGGGTCAGGCTGGGGCCGATTTCGACCTGGGTGCCGGTGGAAGCGACGGCGCGGTTTCTGTTCCCCACTTCGGTTCGCTGGGATTTTACGGTGAGGCCGGTGGGCGTGGAAATTCAGCGCGGCGTGGAAGCCTTCGATGGCACGTTTTACCGGCGTGGACGGGGCAGCCATTCCCCCAGCGTGATTGACGATGCCGCGCAGATCAGTTCCATGCAGAGCCGTTTATGGGCGATTGCCGCGCTGCTGCTAACCCCGCTGGGCGAACAGTACGTTAAGCTAACGGTCTGTGATGACAGCCGCCTGAGCGCGACCAACACCCGCTTTAACAACGCCGTCGAACTTGGGCTGCGTGAAAGCGGGACGCTCGATACGGTGACGGTGGTCTGCCTCAACCCGGATACCGACCGCCAGGAACGGTTCACCCTGCAAATGTCCGACGACCAGTCACCCATAGGTGATCTGATGCTGCCGCGAAAAGTATACGCCTTCTGGGATGATGAGCCGTATTTTGAGGTCGAGCCGGTGCGAACGGAGTGTAATCCGCTCTTTGAGGACGACGTTTTTACGCTGGTTTCAGGCGATTAAATCAGGCCGGGTGTTTTCGAGCCACGCCCTCTTGACTGCCGGTTTTAGCTGTAGCGGGCGGGCATCGGCCTGTCGTCTACATGATGGATGCTGAAGCCGCGTTTGAGGTAGTTATCCAGCGCATGAGGACTGTCCAGGTTGCAGGTGTGCAGCCAGATGCGCCGCGCGCCCCCGGCCCATGCCTGGGCAATCCCGTAGCTGAGCAGGTGTTTGCCATAGCCGCTGCCCCTGTAACCGGCGCGCAGGCCGAAGTAGGCGATCTCGGTTTCGTCACCCTGTTTGTTTAACTCGACATACCCGGCGGGCGTGCCATCCACATACAGCACGTAAACGGTCGTATTCGGCTGCGCCAGCAGGTCGTGTATTTCGGCGTCGCTCATCAGCAGCCGGTCGCGCCAGCGCCATTCCTGCCCAACCTCGCCGTACAGAAAACGGTAAAAGGCCACGTCCGGCCTTTCCATCCGCCGGATGGCCGCGCGATGATCGCCGGTGAAAGCGGGCCGAAAATGAGCGGGGTCGGTCATGTGCAGGTAGGTCGTGATCAGACGGTCAGGGGCGGTTTGGGCAATGGCGGACACGGCGATTTCCTCCAGCGATAAGGGCGGCCCGGTGTGGCCGCTCAGCGAGTGAACACAGGCGCTCCACTACGACGTTAGCTAGTTGATTAACATATCCCGATCATCACATTATGTGATAGATGGACGGCGGCCAGAATGGTATAATGCGCCAAAAAAGGCGGCCTGTTTTCAGGCAGATTGTGCTAAAAGGAAGATCATGGACTTCTCACTAACCGAAGAACACATTCAGGCACGTAAGATGGTGCGGGACTTCACCCACAAGGAAGTGATGCCAACCATCGCCGAATGGGATCGCAAGCAGGAAATGAACCCGGCCATCCTGCCGCGCATGGCGGAACTGGGCATCCTGGGTATTTGCATCCCGGTGCGTTACGGCGGCCAGGGCTTTGATTACATCACGCTGGGGCTGGTGTGCGAAGAACTGGAGCGCGCCGATACCACCCTGCGCGTGGTGATGTCCGTCCACATGGGGCTGAACAGCCTGGCGCTGCTGCAATGGGGGACGGAAGAACAGAAACAGCAGTTCCTTGTCCCACAGGCGCGCGGCGAGAAATACGCCGCTTTCTGCCTGACCGAGCCGGGCGTCGGCAGCGATGTGGCGAACATGGCCGCGACGGCGCGTAAGGTTGGCGACAGCTACATCCTCAACGGCGAAAAGATGTGGATCAGCCTGGCGACCAAAGCGCATCATTTTCTGGTGTTCGCCAGAACCGACGTGGCTGCCGGGTCGCGCGGGATTACGGCCTTCATCATCACCCGCGATATGCCGGGCGTGACCACCGGCGATATTCACGGCAAGCTGGGCGTGCGCGCCGGTTCGACCGGCTGGGTCGCCATGCAGGACGTGGAAGTGCCGGCTGCCAACCGTCTGGGTGAAGAAGGCGAGGGCTTTAAAATCGCCATGTCGTGCCTGGATAACGGTCGTTATACCGTCGGCAGCGGCGCGACCGGCCTGATCCGCGCCTGCCTGGAAGAAAGCGTGAAGTATGCCGCCGAGCGCCGGACCTTCGGCAAACCAATTGGGGAACACCAGCTTATCAAGCAGAAAATCGCCTACATGCGCCAGTGGTATGACACGGCCTTTCTGCTGAATATGCGCGCCGGCTGGATGAAAAACATGGGTATTCGCAACACCCGCGAAACCAGCCTCGCCAAGTGGTACGCCACCGATATGAGCGTGCAGGCTGCGCTGGAAGCGGTGCAGATTCACGGCGCGTATGGCTTCAGCGACGAATACCCGGTCGAGCGGTATCTGCGGAACAGCAAGGGCGCGGTGATTTATGAAGGCACCAGCGAAATTCATCAGTTGATGCAGGCCGATTATGAACTAGGCTACCGCGAAGACAGACCGCTGCGCTGCGAACTGCCGGCCTACGATGCCGAATACTGGCAGGCCGAACCGGAGATGGCGTAAAAACTTTCGGGGGGGCGGGTTGGAAACCCGCCCCTACTGTGAAGGGCAGGCGATGAAGATCGTGTTTTTGGGCGACAGCCTGACGCAGGGGACGTTCGGCGTCGGTTATGTAGACCGGGTGGCGGCGGCCCTGCCGGGACACCGGTTCATCAACGAAGGCGTTAACGGCGACACCAGCCTCAACCTCTACCGCCGCGTTGAAAAGGACGTGCTGGCGTACCGCCCCGACGGCGTGTTTGTGATGGTCGGGGTGAACGATGCGCTGTCCCTCAGCGAACCTGCCATCCGCACCTACTATCGCTTCGCCAAGCGCGTGCCGGGCGGGCTGGTATCGCCCATCGCCTTCCGCGAGAACATGCGCGCCTTGCTGGGCAAACTGGCACACGCCGGCCTGATGATCTGGGTGGCGCTGCCGCCGCTTGAATACCGCCCGGCGCAGGTGGCGGCGCTGCGAGAGCTGAATGCTTACGCCGGGCAAATCTGCGCCGAACTGGACATCCCGGCGCTGGATTTGATGGCGGCGCTGGTTTCGGCGGACGTGCCGGAGCGCCCGCCGGTCAGCCGCAGATTTTACCTCCGCAGCCTGCCGGTGATGCTTGGCGGGCGGCAGTTCGACCGCCTGCGTGATGAGGGTGGTTTCACCTACAGCTTCGACGGCATACACCTGACGGCGGATGGCGCGCAGCGTTTTGCCGACAACATCGTCCCCTTTCTGCGCGCCAACGGCCTGTGATGAAACTCGTTTTCCTGGGCGACAGCCTGACCTGGGGCGGCTACGGCGGTAACTTCGTGGCCGAAGTGGCGCGGCTGCTGCCGCAGCACGCGATCATCAATGCCGGCGAGGGCGGGAACACCGTTTTGAACCTGCTGGAGCGGGTGGATTCGGTGCTGGAAACGCACCATCCCGACGGCGTGTTTGTGATGGTCGGCGGCAACGATGCCATCTCCTACAGCCAGCCGGCCACACGCCCGTATTACGAACAGGCGCAGAAAATCCCCGGCGGGATGGTCACGCCGGACGCCTTCACCCGTGCCTGCCGCGACCTGCTGACGCGCATCCAGCTTGCGCACGCGCTGGTCTGGGTCGGGCTGCCGCCGCTGGAATATAACCCGGAAACCGCCGCCGCCATGCGCCGTTATAATGCCCTGGCCGCCGACGTGGCGCGCGCGCTGAACGTGCCGGCGCTGGATTTGATGGCGGAACTCGCGCCTCAAACTGTGCCGCCGCGCCCGCCGCTGACGCTGGCGGCGATCAACCTGATCGGGCGGCGCGTGGCTGCCGGCTGGTCGGACTACGAAACCGAACGCCGACGCGAGAACTTCACCTATTCCTTCGACGGTACACACTTCACCCCGCAGACTGCCCGTCGGGTGGCGGCGCGCGTCGTCTCCTTCCTGGCGCTGCCGTAAGCCCGCAACCGGCCAGCCGTTTTCTGCGTACAGATAAGTGTAGAACGCTATACGAGAACGCCGGAGGGCTGACGTTATGGGCTGTACGCGGGCTTTGATCTGCATTTTGTTTCCGCCGCTGGCCGTGATTGACCGGGGTTGCGGCACGTTCATCATCGTTTTTGCGCTGACGCTGGCCGGGTGGGTGCCGGGGGCAGTCGCCGCGCTCATCCTGAATTACATGGCCGCCAACGACTAGGGTGTGTTATGCCCTTCTGCTCTGCCAGTTTGCCCTCATCCCCTCGTTCCCCCTCTCCCAACCGCCACTTCGTGGCTAGGCGAGGGGGAGGAAAAAACAAAAAAACCATGTTTTTCACCCCTCTCCCAGTGCCGAAGGCATGTTCGGGAGAGGGGACGGGGGTAAGGGCTGTCCTCTGAGCAAGATGGTGTGTGTGCCAGACGGCCAGCGCCGAGCGAATTGACAGACGTTCGGCTTGTCGGTAAGCTCCACAGATAGGGCGGGGATGAACTTCGCCACATCATCTTACCGGCGAGTGGTTGAGGTCAGGGATGTTTGCTGGAATTTTTGGGCCGTCCAAACGGAAGCTGATCGAGCAGATGCGCAGCGAGGATAACAAAACCGCCCTTCAGGCCATCGAACGATTGAAGGCCATCGGCTGGTTTCGGGATGGGTCGCTGGCAGGCATCAACCTGTCCCGCGCCAACCTGGCGGGCGCGGCGCTGGCGCGCGCCAATATGGAAGGCGCAGTCCTGCGCTTCGCCAACCTGACCCGTTCCTACCTGGGCGAGACGATTTTACGCGCGGCGGATCTGCGCGAGGCCATGTTGTGCGACGCCAACATGCGCCAGGTCATCCTGCACCGGGCCAACCTGCGCCGCGCCGACCTGCGCCGCGCCTACCTGGCCGCGTCCGACCTGACCGGCGCGGATTTAAACGAGGCGTACCTGCAAGGGGCGAACTTCTGGCAGACGCGCTTGCAGGGCGCGACGCTGTACGGGGCTTTCCTGGAAGGCGCGATCTTCGAGTACGCCGGCTTTGATGCCTCGACCGTTCTGCCGAACGGCGCGCGTTGGTCGCCGGACGTGGACATGGCGCGATTTACCGACCCCGCGCAT
This sequence comes from Chloroflexota bacterium, assembly GCA_013388735.1. GTDB lineage: Bacteria > Chloroflexota > Anaerolineae > Aggregatilineales > Phototrophicaceae > CFX2. The sequence goes on from JACAES010000023.1 coordinate 28,816, forward strand.
CCACAGTTCTGGTCGCCCGACCGTTTGAACGGCGCGCATCGTCCTGACGAATTGTAGGAGTGAGAAAGATGGCTGTCTGGCGCATCATCATGGCGCTGATCTTTCCGCCGTTTGCCGTGATTGATAAAGGCTGCGGCGTGTTCGCGCTGGTGTTTTTTCTGACGCTGGCCGGGTGGGTTCCCGGCGTGGCGGCGGCGCTGTTTTTCGCCTATCTCGATTCGCAGAACAGCGCGCGCCGGCCTGACCCGAATCCGCGTTATGTTCGGGTTGCGGCAGGCGACGATGACCTGTACGAAAAACCCAAACGCAAGGGCGCTTATGTTCGTCTGAGCGATGGCGACGTGCTGGAAGTAGTCGAGGACGATGGCCGCCCGCCGCTTGATGCGGACGAAAAACCTAAACGCCGATGATTTAATCGAATCAGGATTCGATTTTTCCGCCGTTATCCATTACAATGAAAAAACACCCGTTGAATAAGGGGCGGTTGCCCCTATTTTGTATTGGTTGGATAAGGAGGTTTGTACCTTGCACGTCGTGGTATTCACTCGCAGTACGCCGGACACCGCCGCCAAAGTTGAGATCGGCAAGGACGGCAACGTAACCTGGGGCGACGCTGCTATGGTCGTCAATCCCTGGGATGAATATGCCCTGGAAGAAAGCATTTTGCAGGCCAAAAACGCCGGCGGCAAGGCTACCGTTATCGCCATCGGCCCGGAGATGCACAACGATGCGCTCAAACACAGCCTGGCGATGGGCATGGACGAGGCCGTCCGTGTGTGGGACGCGGCGCTGGAAAATGCCGACAGCCTGGCCTACGCCGCTGCTGCCGCCGGCGCGGTCAACAAACTGGGCGACGTTGACCTGGTGATCCTGGGCAAAGAAAGCATTGACGTGGGGACCGACCAGCACAATTACCAGATCGCCCGCAAGCTGGGCTGGCCGATGTTAAGCTATGTCTCGAAGATCATCGCTGTAGACTACAGCGCCCGCACCATCAAGGTTGAGCGTTTGCTGGAGCAGGGGCGGCAGATCGTCACCAGCCGGCTGCCTGCCGTCATCAGCGTGATGAAGGGCATTAACGAACCGCGTTATCCGTCGTTCATCGGCATTCGTAAGGCGTCGAAGGCCGTCATTCCGGAATGGTCGCTGGCCGACCTGGGCGTTTCGCTGCCCGCCGCCCGGACGCGCACGCTGGCGCTGATGAACCTGCCGGCGCGCGAAGGTCAGGTCGAGATGCTGGACGGCACGCCGGAGGAACAGGCCGCCAAACTGGTTGAGCGTTTGTTGGAGGAAAAGGTTTTATGAGCGCCGTTTTTGTCTGGATTGAAACTTTTAAGGGACGCGCCAACCCGACCAGTTGGGAAGCCCTGGGCGCGGGGCGGCTGATCGCCGACAAAGCCGGCGTGCCGCTGGCGGCCCTGGTATTCGGGGAAAACGCCGGCGCGGTGGCCGCCGAGGCGGGGCAGTACGGGGCGGATAAAGCCCTGATGTGCGACGACGCGACGCTGAACGGCTTCCGGCTGGAGCCGTATGCGGCGCTGCTGGCGAAGCTGGTGACGGAACACCGGCCCAAAGCGGTGCTGGCCGTCGGCACGGCGCGCGGGCGCGAACTGCTGGCCGCCGCTGCCGCCGATACCGACTCCGGCCTGCTGACCGAAGTCACCAGCCTGGAAGTGGAAAGCGATGGCAGCATCAAGGTCGTGCGTCCCATGTATGCCGGGAAAATCCTGAGCGAAGCGGCGGGCAGCCCGGACGGCACGCAGTTTCTGGCGCTGCGCGGGCGCGCGTTTAAGGCCAACGCGCCGAAACCTGACGCCAAAATAGACGTGATGGCGGTTCAGCCGGCCCTGGCCGAAGACCAGATCGCCACCAAAATCGAAGGCTTTGAGGAAGAAGTCGGCACGGTCAACCTGACCGATGCGGCCATCATCGTTTCCGGCGGGCGCGCGATGGCGAACAACCCGAAGGAAGCGCCGGCGGGTACGGCCAACGCCGAAGTGTGGAAGGCGCAGGACGGCTTTGAAAACGTGCTGAAACCGCTGGCGGACGTGTTGGGCGCGGCCATCGGCGCCAGCCGCGCGGCAGTGGATGCCGGGTACATCCCCTACGCGCACCAGGTTGGGCAGACCGGCAAGACCGTCAGCCCTGATCTGTACATCGCCTGCGGCATCTCCGGCGCGATCCAACACCAGGCCGGTATGCGAAGCAGCAAGGTGATCGTCGCCATCAACAAGGACGCCGAAGCGCCTATCTTCAAGCTGGCGCAGTACGGCCTGGTCGGTGATCTGTACAAAATCGTCCCGGCGCTAACGGCGGAGCTAAAGAAGCGCCTGGGCAAGTAATAGCCATATTAAACTGTTCGATGGGGATTTACACTTGGTTTGTAAGTCCCCTTTTTTGTTCGTGTTTTCAAACCTTTTAGGTTCTATTCTTGAAGGGTAAAGGTGGAGCGTTGTATAAAGAAGAATAGAAATTTGTTATATGGCAGGGAAGCACACAAGATGGTGGATGTCATCTACATCGAAGACGAAGAAACTGAAGCCCTGTTATTCCAGATCGGTCTTGCTCCGCGCGGGATCAATGTCCTCCATATCCCGGATGCACAACCGGACAGCCTGAATGTCCTAAACACCCCCGTTTATCAGGCGGCGCGGGTGCTGTTTTTTGACCTGTGGATCGGCGCAGTCAGCGGTATGGAGCTGGCGCGTTCGCTGCGGATGCGAGGTGACGAGCGCCCTTTTTTCCTGGTTACTGCTGCCGGAAACCCGAACCCGGCGCTGCTGCGGCAGCTTCGGCTGGGCTTTCTTCAAAAGCCCCTCGACTTCGGGCAGGTAGCCGATCTGATCTTTTCGTTGGCATAACTGCCGCGCCTCTTTACACCCTGGCCGGTTGTTGTTAAAATAAATTTAACGACGGGGGTGAAATAGGTTCGACAGGGGAGGCTAAGTCCGTACTGCAAGTCGCGGCGCCTAACACCGCGTTATCAATGGGCAAAGGCATAACTGCCAACAACAACACTTACGCTCTGCCGATGGCCGCCTAAGGCCTGAAGCCGAGCGCTGGCCTTGCGAGGTCAGCCGTCCGCGCCAGCCGTCCCCATCCGGGTGGATCCGCGGGCGTCACCAAAGATCGGGGTGCGGTTTATGGACGCCGATACGCTAAACCAAAGATACATCGGCTAGCCACAGGCATACCCCGCCGGTTGGGGCTACCTGCGGCGAAAGCAAAGAACCGGCTAAACTTGTAGACGTGCGTCCTTGAATCTTCTGGACGGGGATTGCAAAGTCCCCCACCTCCACTGTGCCAAACAAAACAGCTCTGCCGGTGGCGGGGCTGTTTTGCTTTCGGTCGGAAATAATTGTAGAGGCTACCCTGCGCGCCCGATACCTAACCCACTGCTCCGCTTTGAGGCAGTTCCGGGTCAGTTTCCGCTTCGGCTTCTTCTGCCGGCGGCATCTCCGGCACCTGTGTCAGTTCGGCAGGTGGCGCGCCGTATTCCGGCGAGGCCGGCATGTCGCCATCCGGCAGGCTTTCCTGGGGGGGGATCATGTCGTAATCGGCTGTCGGTGCGGCGGGCGGGGCTTCTGCCGCTTCATGCAGCACGGTCGTCGTTTCGGCGGCGGCGGTCAGTTCGATGCCGGCTGCCGGCGCATCTGCCGGGGGCTGCATCTCAACGGCGACCTCGCTGTAGGTGTTGACGGTGGCCTGCACGTCCATGCCGGACTTTTTACCGGATGCCACAATGGATTGAATGGCGGCGGCCTGGTCGTCGCTCAGGTTGGCGGCGGCGATCATGCGCGCCAGCGGGTCGCGCGGGACGTTCTGGGCTTCTTCCTGCTCGGCAGAGGCGGTAAAAATCTGCCCCCACTGGTTGACCTCTGCCGTAAAGACGGCTTCGCTGGTCATGACCACTTTGGGGAAAATCGGCGTGATGTCGCTGAAGGGCAGGCGGTCATCGTCGGGCGCCAGCAGACGGATTTTCTCCAGCCCCAGCACGGCATCCCGGTAAATGGCGCTCTGGCGGTCCCAGCCGTACAGCTGGCGGAACGCGGCCAGCAGCGACGAAAGCGCCGGCAGCACCGCCGAAATGAGCGCCAGGATGGGGATAGCGGCGGATGCGCTGATGGTCGCCAGCAGCGACGAAAGCGTCATGATGAAGGTGCCGAGCGTGAAAGTAAAGTCGGAGTTCAGGTCGTTTTCACGGATGCGGCTCTCGTAAAACTGGAGCTGCCCCTGCAAACGTTTTTCCATGTAGATGCTGAACAGCAGTTCCAGGTCTTCCTGACTGTGGGGCTGCGCGTCCAGGTGGTTTGGTATCGGGTTAACTGACATTTTCCTGTTCCTTAATCCGCGCGTCAATCACCGTTTCTCGCAGCTTTTGCACCCGGTCGGTTGCATCATAGGGCGGCAGATGCCCCAGATATTTAAAGTAGTGCATTCGCAGTTCTTCGGTCAGACGACGATTTTTCGCCCAGCGTTTCTGGGGTTCGCCCCGGTTGCTGAGAGCGGTAAAAAAAGCCGTGACCGCGCCGACCAGCGCCGTCAGATAGCCGAAGACACGTGTCCAGGTATTGCCGCCGCCGGCTTGCGCCGTGAAGGGCGTATCCTGCAATGTCACTTCGCCGTCGCCCGCCTCGGCAGTAGCGGCGACATCCGGCTGTGTGACTGCTGCCGCCGTCTGTTCTGCCGCAGCGCTGAAGGGATTATAGACATAGGTGGTGAGCGTGCCGAACAGGGTGGTCAAAAACGCGCCCAGGATGAACACCCATTGGTAGAGGTAATAGCGGTTCTGGTAATACTTGGCGCGCTGGCTGAACTGGTAGAAGGTGGGCAAAAGATGCTGGTCTAGGTCGCGCAAATCCTGGGCAATGACCGGGTGTTTGGCGGGGTCGTGCTGCTCCCAGATTTTGGGGGAAACAAAACCGTCCCACTCTAACATCTGCTGGTAGGTGGCTTCGTCTGGCCGATCCCAGTCAGTCGAGATGCCGCGCAGGACGGGACGCCGCCGGATAAAAAACAAATTTCGGAACTGTGGTGGTCTTTTCTGTACCTTCACCGACATAAAAACTCTCCTGAAAATAAGTTCCGAGTTCCGAGTGCTGAGTTCCGAGATAAGGCGAAAACGATTCAACACGGAGTCTCAAACGTTACGAGCATGACATATTTTGTGCTGAGTTTTGCCTTTAACGGCTGGCCGCGTATTTGAGTATACTGGCGAATCGGGTTTGCCGCTATAAAAGCAGGGAAATCGTTTGCCCGCGCCAGACCACTTTTTCCCCTATGGTTTCTTGTGAATGGCAGCCGGTTTGCTAAACTGTGACACGCTTCTACAAACAGGCAGCATCGAGGAAAAGTTTATGAGACAAACCATTGCCCTGATGATTGTGGGCTTAAGCCTGCTGGCGGCCTGTTCGACCGGGCCAAGCGACGCGGAACGCACGCTGGAGGCGCAGCGTGACTCGCTGGCGACCCAGATCGTGGATGTTCGCAGCACCGCGACGGTGGAAGCCGACCGGCTGCTGATGACTGCCGAATTTGCGCAGACGGCGGCTGCCCAGGTACGAACGCAGAATCAGGTGCTTTCGGCCACCATCGCCGCGCTGGGCGGGGATGCCGCGCTGGTTGCGCCGCGCGCCAGCACGCCCACCCTGCCGGCGGTGATTGACCCCGCTGCGCCGGTTACGCCCGCCCCCGGAGGGGAAACGCTGGCCGCCACGCCTTCCCCGGCGCCGCCGAACCTGTACAACGCCGTCACGGCCAGGGGGGTGGGCGCGAACGACTGTGCGCTGGCGACGGTTTCGCAGTTCACGACCGCCGACGTGAGCATTTACGTCGTGGCGACTGCCTCGAATATTCAGCCGGGCATGACGCTGGCCTCGCGCTGGTTTTACGAAGGGCAGGAAGTGATCCGCCACACCTTCAAGCCGGATTTTGCCATCAATCAGAACTGCATCTGGTTTTTTATAGACCCGGAGGAAACGCCGTTTAACCCCGGCAGCTGGACGGTACAATTGGAACTGAACGGCCAGCCGGTCGGCGAGCCGGTTGCGTTCAGCATCAGCGGGTAACGAAAAACCAGCCTGATGCGTAATAGAGTAAAATGCAGGCAACAAATAGAGTAAAATGCAGGCAACATTGGAGAGAAGGGACACGGGACGATGAGCATCGTGGTGAGTTGGGGCAGCGAAACGCAGAATATCGTCCATCTGGAATTTAAACGCGGCTGGAAATGGCAGGACTTGTACACGGCGCTCCAACAGGCCGACGATCTGATCGTCAGCGTGCCGCACACCGTTCACCTAATCATTGATATTCGCGGCGCGGGCGGCATTCCCGCCGACTTTATGACCGTCGCCGGGGATATGTTCAGCAAAGGCAGCGCGCGCCCCAACGAAGGCAAGAAAGTGGTGGTGGGGGCGGGGCCGCTGATTCGCATGGCCTACACGGGCTTCGTGTCCACCTTCGGCAGCCAGATGAAAAACCGCCCCTTCCTGTTCGCGTCCAGTCTGGACGAGGCGCACCGGATGGTGCAGTAAGCGGCCTACCCAAAAAGGCAGCGAAAAGCGCCGCTCATCTGTGCTATACTGAATCTGCTTTATTGGGCTTAAATGTGAGATGCGAGGTGGACGGGTTATGTTTCATGGCGGCGGCGGCTGGTGGGTGTACGTGTGGGGCGACGAAGAGGGCAAAAAGAAACGGGTCAGTTGGGCGCTGCTGCGGCGGGTGCTGGGCTATGCCCGGCCTTATCGCCGGCACATCGTGCTGCTGTTGGTGACCATCCTGGTGACGACCGGCCTGGGGCTGCTGACGCCCCTCATCTTCCGCGATCTGATTGACCACGCCCTGCCGGACGGCGACGCCGCCCGGCTGAATCTGCTGGCGTTGGGTCTGGTCGCCATCCCGGTGATAAGCGGTCTGGTGCGGGTGTTCCAGCGCAAGCTGAACGCCACCATCGGCGAAGGGGTGATTTACGATCTGCGCGTCAGCTTGTTCGAGCATATCCAGCGCATGTCCATCCGGTTTTTCACCAACACCAAAACCGGCGAACTGATGAGCCGTCTGAACAACGATGTGGTGGGCGCGCAGCGCGCCATCAGCAGCACCATCGTAGACATCATCACCAACATCGTGACGGTGATCGCCACGCTGGCCGTGATGCTGGCGCTGGAATGGCGGCTGACGCTGTTGGGCGTGCTGGTGCTGCCACTGTTTATCCTGGCGGCGCGGCGGTTGGGCAGCCGCCTGCGGGAGATCGCCCGGCAGCAGATGGAATACAACGCCCAGATGAACGCCATGATGAACGAAACACTCAACATCAGCGGCGCGCTGCTGGTCAAACTGTTCGGGCGCGGCAGGATGGAAGTGCAGCGGTTTGAAGACCGCGCCGGGAAAGTGCGCGATACGGGCGTGGCGCAGGCCATCCTCGGCACGCAGTTTTTTATGCTCATCGGTCTGGTCAGTGTCGTCGGCACGGCGCTGGTGTACTGGGTGGGCGGGCATCTGGTGCTGGGGGGCGTGTTCACCATCGGCACGATTGTGGCTTTCGGCTCCTACCTGACGCAGTTATACGGCCCGCTGCAAGCCCTGACCAATGCGCCGGTGGATTTTGCGACCTCGATGGTCAGCTTTGAGCGCGTGTTTGAGGTGGTTGATCTGCCGCTGGAAATCAACGACCGGCCCGGCGCGGTGGCGCTGGACGGCGCCCGCGGCGAACTGGTTTTCGAGCGCGTGAGTTTTAAGTATGAGCTGCGTCCCGAAACGCTGCTGAGCGATGTCGAGCGTGTTGGGCGCATGGATAACGTGCGGGCGGTTTTTTCCGGCGACATGAAACCGGGCAACGGCGGCAGGTTGGAGCGCACGCCGGCGGTCAGCCAGGCGCGGGAACTGGCGCTGCATGACGTGTCGTTTGAGATTCAGCCGGGGCAGTTGGTGGCGCTGGTCGGCCCCAGCGGCGCGGGCAAAACCACGCTGACGTATCTCATCCCGCGCCTGTACGACCCGACCGAGGGGCGTATTCTGCTGGATGGCCGCGACCTGCGCGACATTCAGCTGGAGTCGCTGGCAGCGCAGATCGGCATGGTGACGCAGGAAACGCACCTGTTCCACGACACCATTCGCACCAATCTGCTGTACGCCAGACTGGACGCGACCCAGGCGGAGATCGAAGCGGCCTGCCGCGCGGCCAACATTCACGACTTCATCGCCGGGCTGCCCGATGGTTACGATACGATTGTCGGCGAACGCGGCTACCGCCTGAGCGGCGGCGAAAAACAGCGCCTGGCGATTGCGCGTGTCGTCCTCAAAAACCCGCGTATTCTGGTGCTGGACGAAGCCACCAGCCACCTGGACAGCCAGTCAGAGGCGCTGATACAGGACGCGCTTAAAACCGTGATGGCCGGGCGCACCAGCATCGTGATCGCGCACCGCCTCAGCACCATCCTGGCCGCCGACCTGATTCTGGTGCTGGATCGCGGCAGCATCGTCGAGCGCGGCACGCACGCCGAACTGCTGGAGCAGGCGGGGTTGTACGCGCAGCTTTACGAGACGCAGTTCAAGCGTGAGCGGGAAGCGGTGTAGTCATTAGTCAATAGTCATTAGTCAATAGTCGTTAGTCAGAAGATGAGCGGGAATGTGGTGGTTTGTCGCTGTGATGGAATTTGCGGGCGCGTTCGCAGACCCGCCCCTAAGACGGCAAAACGCTGGGAAAAGAATCGATGGTAGTCGCGCTGCTGGATAGTTCTGGACACGTATGACCGACTTCTACCTCATCATCGGCCTGGGAAATCCGGGCAAGGAATATGCCGACACGCGCCATAACGTCGGCTTTCGCGTCGTGGACGAACTGGCGCGGCGGCATGGGCTGGCCTTCGGCAAAAAAGAGCGCAAAGCCGTCGTTGCCAGCGGGCTGATTCTAGGCAAAAAAGTCATCCTCGCCAAGCCGCAAACCTACATGAACCTGAGCGGCGAGGCGGTGCGCGCCCTGGTGGACTTTTACAAGGTCGAACTGCCGCGCCTGCTGGTCATCTCCGACGACCTGGACATCCCGCTTGGCACGCTGCGGCTGCGCAAGTCCGGCAGCGCGGGCGGGCAGGGCGGCTTAAAAAACATCATTCAACACCTGGGGACGCTGGACTTCAACCGCCTGCGTTTTGGCATCAGCCGCCCGCCGGGAAAGATGGATCCGAAAGCCTACGTGCTGCAAGCCTTCAAAGGCGACGATGCCATCCTGGCCGCCCAGGTGGTAGATCGCGCCGCGAACGCCGTCGAAGCCTGGCTGGCCGACGGTATCGAAATCGCCATGACGCGCTACAACGGCAGTATAGACGAACCGGTCAATGGGGTGAAAGAAAAGAATGGCGGAACTTCCGGCTGAACTGGCCGCTTTGTTGGACGGCGAAGGCCGCGTCCTGCGCTGGCCGTCGAAACGTTCGATTCAGCGACAGGTGATTGATTATCTGGCGGGCAAATTTGAGATTGGCCGGGACTATACCGAGCGCGAGGTGAACGCCCTGCTCAACCAACACCACACTTTTGACGACGCCGCCCTGCTGCGCCGTGAGCTGTTTGAGCTGGGATATTTGAACCGTGAAAAAGACGGCTCGAAATACTGGCGCACCCCCAACACCCGGCTGATGCCTTGATCTGCCCTACATGCGGCGGCGTGTTTCTGCTAAAATACCGAGTCCGCGAATCAATCAGCAGCGAGCTATAGAACCCTTATGCAGCTAACCGGACTTCTCGATTTTCTGCGCGAGAGTGACCGCTATCGCGCGCTGCTGGCGCCTCTGCGCGACCGCCAGCCGGTGGGTGATCTGAACGTCCTGCGGGCGGCGCGGCCTTTTTTGCTGGCGGCGCTGGCGCGGGATTGGGACGGACCGATCCTGTACCTGACCGGGCGCATAGACCGCGCCTATAACGTCTCTGAACAGCTTCCGGTGTGGCTGGGGGAAAGCCGCCCGATCTTCCGGTACGGCGAACCCGCGCCGATGTTTTACGAACACACGCCCTGGGGCGAAAACGTGATCCGCAGTCGTATCGCCACGCTGGCCGCGCTGATGCCGCCGGACGATTTTACGTCTGCGCCTGCGCCGGTGGTGGTCGCGTCGGCGCGCGCGTTGATGCAGCGCACGCTGCCGGTTCACCTGTTCCGCAAAAGCGCGCGGCTGCTGGCGGTCGGCCAGCGCCACACCCTCAATACGCTGCTGGCGGACTGGATGCGCCTGGGTTACGAGCCGGTGTCCATCGTCGTCGAGCCGGGGACGTTCAGCCGGCGGGGCGGCGTGGTGGATATTTTCCCGCTGGCCGCCGAGCGCCCGGTTCGCATCGAATTTTTTGATGATGAAGTGGACAGCCTGCGCTGGTTCGACCCCGCGACGCAGCGTTCGGCGGAAAGCGCCGGGCAGGTTTATATCGTCCCGGCGCGGGAGGCGCTGCCGGAATACGGCCCGCCGGTGGCGGCGCACCTGGCGCGCTGGTTTGAAGGGCTGCCGACCGGGGAACGCGACGCGGCCGGCCCGCGCGCCGACGCCGAACCGCTGGCGAACGGCGCGGCTTTTCTGCATCTCGAATATTACCTGCCGTACATGGTCGCGCAGCCGGTCAGTTTGCTGGATTACGCGCCGGATCACGCGCTGATCGTGGTGGACGACTGGGACGAACTGCGGGATAGCGTCGCCGGCATTGAGGAAAACGCCCTGCGCGCCCGCCAGGAGCGGCTGGACGGCGGGGTGCTGCCGCCCGATTACCCGCTGCCGTACCTCACCTGGGACGCGCTGGCCGAAGAACTGGAACAGCGCGTCTGCCCGCGCCTGGCTTACGGGGCAGGGGTGGACGAATCGGAGGCCGAAAACGGCGACAGCGCCGAAACATCCGGCGAGATTGTCGATTTCCGCGGGCTGCTGTCGCCGGAAGAACGTTTTGGCGGCCAACTGCGCGCCCTGTTAAGCCGCCTGCGGGCGGCGCGGCGTGACGGCGGGCGCGTGATAGTCGTCACCCAGCAGACCGCCCGCGTGGCCGATCTGTGGCAGGAACAGGATTCGTTCATCCCCACCCAGCGCGATGTGACCGAACCGCCCGCGCCGCGTTCGCTGGTGCTGGTGGAAGGCGCGCTGCGGGAAGGCTGGCGGCTGCGCGCGCCGGATGGTGATATTCACCTGCTGACGGACGCCGAAATCTTCGGCTGGAACCGGCCAGAGCCGCGCCGCCGGAAAGTGCAGCGCCGCGCCCGCGTGCCGGAATCCAGCTATGCCGACATGCACGAAGGCGATTACGTGGTGCATATTGACTACGGCATCGGGCGTTTTGCCGGGATGCGCCGCCGCACTCTGGAAGGCAGCGAGCGGGAATATCTGGCGGTCGAATATGGCGGCAGCGATATGGTGTTCGTGCCGATTCACCAGGCCGACCGGCTGACGCGCTACGTCGGCCCGGACGACCGTCCGCCCGCGCTCAGCCGCCTGGGCAGGCCGGATTGGGCGCGCGTGACCGGCCAGGCGAAAAAAGCGGTCGAGGAAGAAGCCCGCGAACTGCTGGAACTGTACGCCCGCCGCGCCGCCACCACCGGCCACGCCTTCAACCCGGATACACCCTGGCAGCACGAAGTCGAAGCCTCGTTCCCTTACGTCGAAACCGAAGACCAGCTTCGCGCCGTCCGCGACGTGAAAGCCGACATGGAGCGCCCTATGCCGATGGATCGCCTGATCTGCGGGGACGTGGGTTACGGCAAAACCGAGGTGGCGCTGCGGGCGGCCTTTAAGGCCGTCATGGATGGCTTCCAGGTGGCGCTGCTGGTGCCGACGACTGTCTTGGCGCAGCAGCATTACGATACCTTCCGCAGCCGGCTGTCGCCGTTCCCAGTCAAGGTGGAGATGCTGTCGCGCTTCCGCACCAAAGAAGAACAGACGCGCATCCTCAGACAGGTCGGCGCCGGCGAGGTGGACATCATCATCGGCACGCACCGGCTGTTGCAGGACGATGTGGCCTTCAAAAAACTGGGGCTGGTCATCATTGACGAGGAGCAGCGGTTCGGCGTCACGCACAAAGAGCATCTCAAACGGCTGCGCGCCCAGGTGGACGTGCTGACGCTGACGGCCACGCCCATCCCGCGCACGCTGTATATGAGCCTGACCGGCGTGCGCGACATCACCATGATTCAGACGCCGCCGGAAGAACGTCTGCCGGTCATCACCCACGTCGGCCCATTCGATGACCGGCTGGTGCGGCAGGCCGTTTTGCGCGAACTCGAACGCGGCGGGCAGGTCTTTTTCGTGCATAACCGCGTCCAGTCGATCCATCTGGCGCGGGAGCGGCTGGAACAAATCGTGCCGGAAGCGCGCATCATCACCGGACACGGCCAGATGGACGAACGGCTGCTGGAAAAAGTGATGAGCGGCTTTGCGCGCGGGGAATATGACATTCTGCTGTCCACGTCCATCATCGAAAGCGGCATAGACATCCCCAACGCCAACACGCTGATCGTAGACCGCGCCGACTGGTTTGGCATGGCGCAGCTTTACCAACTGCGCGGGCGGGTGGGGCGCAGCGCCCAGCAGGCTTATGCTTATTTTTTCCACCCGGCAGAAGGCCGTCTGACCGACGAAGCCCATGTCCGCCTGGAGGCTTTGCAGGAAAATACCGACCTGGGGGCCGGCTTCCAGATCGCCATGCGCGACCTGGAACTGCGCGGCGCGGGCGACATCCTCAGCACCCGGCAGACCGGCCACGTGGCCGCCATCGGTCTGCACCTGTATACGCAGATGCTCACCCAGGCCGTCCAGCAGTTGAAGGGCAAGACGCCCGGCGAGGCCGCGCCGCCGGTTTCGACCGCCAACATCACCATAGACCTGCCGGTGGCAGCCTACCTGCCGAACGACTGGATACCGGAACTGGAACTGCGCCTGCAAATCTACCGGCGCGTGGGTGGTTTGAGCAGCCTGGAGGGCGTCCAGGCCATGCGCGACGAACTGCGCGACCGCTTTGGCCCGCTGCCGCCGGCGGTGGAGGGGATGCTCTACCAGATCGAAGTCAAACTGCTGGCCCAGCGTGCCGCCGCGACCGCCGTCATCCATCTTAACCAGGTCGTTAATATCAAACTGCCGTTTCTGGTTGAGTTAGACCGCGACCGTTTGCAGCGCGACCTGGGCGACGATGTGCGCGTCAGCCGGACGGCGGTGATGCTGCCGGTGGATGAAGGGTCGAATTGGCGTCCGCGCCTGCTGACAGTGCTGGAACGGCTGGCGGCGGGTGTTCAGCAGGGCGCGGGGCTGTAAGGACAGCCTGTAACGGCGAGCGCAGCCGGTTAGGATTTTGTTGTGAGTTTTTTGGGGGAGTGAGATATAATCGGGCTATAGTCTTACGTTTATAAATTCAAAGCGCAGGTTGAGATTTATGCACGTAAAAATCATCCCTTCTCGCCTTCGAACGAGTCTGTTCCTGATAGCAGCGGCGCTGCTGCTGTCTGGCGCGTTGGCGCCGGCGCTGGCGGCATTAAACACCAATTTTGAGGCGTATGCCGCAGGCACTCGTATTGCTGCCCTGGGTATCCCGAACGTGACCTTCACCAGCGCGCCGGTGGCGAATTCTTTCCAGGTGCTTGGTCTGGGCGGAGCAGTAGGCGCGCCGCTGGCCGGCAATATCCTGGCAAACTCGCAGGCTTTCGGCGACCCGCCGGATCAGGACCTGACCGTGACGTTTACCGGCGTCGCGCAAACGTCTTACACGGTGGATTGGGGGACGCTGACGGGGTTCGATAATTTCCAGATCGAGGGCCGTTTTGGCGGCGCGACCGTTTTTATTGACAACTTTGTTTCAGGCGACCCGCCGCCATACCATTCCGCTACGGCGGCCCGCCCGGCAGGCGTGGTTTTTGACCAGCTCATTTTGACCACCACTTCGGCGGAGTTTGCCATTGATAACTTCATCACCGCCGACGTGGCGATGATCTTCACGCAAACCGGCGGCTCGACCGATGTAGCCGAGGCTGGCCCGACCAGCGACACCTATGATGTGGCGCTGAACGGCATTCCATCGGCTAACGTGGTCATTAACCTGACCACCGACGGCCAGTGTACGGTTTTGCCGAATACGCTGACGTTCACGCCGGGCAACTACAACGTGGCGCAGACGGTGACGGTGACGGCGGTGGACGACGCGGCCATCGAAGGCCCGCACACCTGCGTCATCACCCACACCATCGCCGCGCCGCCGCCGGAATATGTCGGCGTGGGGCCATCGAATATCGTCGCCAATGTGACCGATAACGACTTCGCCAATGTGACGATCACTGAAAGCGGCGGCTCGACCGACATCGCCGAAGCCGGGCCAACCAACGATACCTACACGGTGGTGCTGACGGGCGCGCCGAGTGCCAACGTGATTATCAACATCACGCCGGACGCGCAGTGTACGGTCGCGCCGGCGGCGCTGACGTTCACGCCGGGCAACTACAACGTGGCGCAGACGGTGACGGTGACGGCGGTGGACGATCTGGTTGTGGAAGGGCCGCATACCTGCACCATCACACACGCGGTAGACCCGGCCAGCGCGCCGGAATATATCGGCCTGGCAATCGCCGATGTAGTCGCCAACGTGACCGATAACGACTTCCCGCCGGGCGTGACGATCACCGAAAGTGGCGGTGCGACCGATGTGAGCGAAGCCGGGCCAACCAACGATACCTACACTGTGGTGCTGGACAGCGCGCCGAGCGCCAACGTGATTATTGACATCACGCCGGACGCGCAGTGTACGGTCGCGCCGGCGGCGCTGACGTTCACGCCGGGCAACTACAACGTGGCGCAGACGGTGACAGTGACGGCGGTGGACGACGCGCTTGTGGAAGGGCCGCACACCTGCACCATCACGCACGCGGTCAGGGCGGGCAGCGCGCCGGAATATATCGGCCTGGCAATCGCCGATGTAGTCGCCAATGTGACCGACAATGATGTGGCGGGTGTGACGATCACCGAAAGCGGCGGTGCGACCGATGTGAGCGAAGCCGGGCCAACCAACGATACCTACACGGTGGTGCTGAATACTCTGCCGAGCGCCAACGTGATTATCAACATCACGCCGGACGCGCAGTGTACGGTCGCGCCGGTGACGCTGACCTTTACGCCTGCCAACTACAATATCCTCCAGTTGGTGACGGTGACGGCAGTAGACGATGCTGTGCCTGAAGCCTCGCCGCACCCGTGCGTGATTACCCACGCGGTAGACCCGGCCAGCGCGCTGGAATATATCGGCGTGGCAATTGCCGACGTGACCGCCAACGTGACCGATAACGATGCGCCGGGCGTGACGGTCAGCCCCAACCCGGTCAACATTGCCGAAGGCGGCGCGGCAGGTAATTATCAGATCAACCTGAATACCCTACCCGCCGGCGCTGTGACCATCACCGTCACCCCGAATGCCCAGTGTGACGTGGGCGCGGGCGGCGGCGTGCCGATAGACATCGTGCTGAACGACACGACGCCGCAGAATATCCCCGTGACGGCGGTGGATGATGCCATCGTGGAAGGGGCGCACACCTGCGTTATCACCCATGCCATCACAGCAACCGGCGACCCGGCGGATTACCCGGTTGGTCTGCCGATTGCCAATAAGATCATCAACATCGCCGACAACGATGGCGCGCCGCCATCTGGGCCGGTGGCTGCGCCGACCGCTGCGGGCTTCCCGCCGCCGCCGCCCCTGCCGCTGTGCGCCGACATCGGCGGCACGACCAATGCCATCGTGCGCGCGTCCGTCCCGGCGGATACCGTGCCGCGCGGCAGCGTCTTCTGCCGGGTGATCGCGGAAAATACGGTTTACATCGAAGACCCGGCGGAAGTCGGTAATGCCGCTGTGTTCAGCCTGGGCGTCATCCAGGCAGTGGACGTGTTCGGCCTGTCGCGTGAAGGCAGGCCGGTTGTGCCGTTCCAGCAGGGCGTGACGGTCTGTCTGCTGGGCAACAGCGGCATGATCTTCCTGGACGCTGCTACTGCGCCGCGCGTGCCGCAGTGGTTGGCGACCAGCTTCCAGGGCGGTTACACCTGCGGCGTGATCTTCAGCTCCGGGACGGTGGTGCTGGTGGCCACGCCATCGCCGGTGGTGGCGGACGTGTCCGTTTCTGCGCCGGTGCAGGAATTGGCCGGCTGCCGCGTGACGACGACGGCGGGCAGCCTGCGCCTGCGTAAAGAGGCGAACACCGGCAGCCCGATCATCGCTCTGCTGGGCTTTAACGAAACTTTCGACGCCACTGCGCGTCAGGGCATCTGGTTCCGCATCAATGCGGCGGGCGCGACCGGTTGGGTGAACGGCGGTTTCCTGAATTTGTCCGGGAACTGCGGCGGCTGAAGCCGGGCCCTTACCCCGCAATAACGACTATCTGGGCAGGTTGCAAGAACCTGCCCTTTTGGCTGGGCGGGCCGTCCTCCCACCCGTTTCATTCACCCTGATCGGTTGCCTCGCGCCGCACGACATCGGCAATCTGCCCGCCGGTGATCTGGACAAGCTGCTCCAGCGTGATCGGAAAAATGGCGTTGTGCGCGCCGCCGGCGGCATAAAGCTGCTGGTAACGCCGCAGCGAATCGTCTATGTAGGTTGCTACGCCGGGCGTCCGGTAGGCCAGGGGCGGCACGCTGCCGGGCGGGTAGCCAAAGATCGCCACGCATTGTTCCGCTGAAGCGGACTTGACCTTCTTCCGCCCGACGTTGTAGATGGCCGCCAGCTTTTTATCGTCCACGCGCTGGTCGCCGCTGGTGAGGACGACGATGGGCTGGCCGTCCACCAGGAAGGTGATGCTCTTGACGATCTGGCCTAACTCGCAGCCGATGTTATCGGCGGCCTGCTGGGATGTCGCGGTCGTGTTTTCGTAAAATCGAATCTGAATCCCCAGATTCCAGGCATCCAAAGCCGCCTGGACGTGAGCCGGAGTCATCGCTTCCAAAGTAGCCTCCCGTAGTCGGTTCGGCCTATAACGAACGAGCGCAGCTGCCCAGTTTGCCGGATTTGCCGCCGCAAGGCAAGGGCTTTTTTGCGCGTTAAAGCCTTGCAAACCGAAAGCTGGCGAAACCGTTTGCTTATCTGGTCGAAACACGGGAAAATCTATCCGTCCTGCGCCGGCAAGCCGGCGTACCGGAAGATTGTTCAGGAGTTACAGAGCAATGGATACACAGCCTCCGATACGTGTTCGCATCAACGCCGCCGTGCTGGAACTGACGCTCGGCGACATCACGCAGCAGACCACTGATGCTATTGTGAACGCGGCGAATTCATCGCTGCTGGGGGGAGGAGGGGTAGACGGCGCGATCCACCGCGCCGCTGGGCCGCGCTTGCTGGCGAAAACCCGCACCCTGGGCGGCTGCCAGACCGGGGATGCCAAAATCACGCCCGGATATAACCTGCCGGCGCGGTATATCATCCATGCTGTCGGCCCGATCTACCGCGATGCCGATGAAGATGTTGCCCGGCTGCTGGCAAGCGCATACCGGCGCTGCCTGGAACTGGCCGTGCAGCACCGCCTGGAGACAATCGCGTTTCCGTCTATCAGCACCGGGGCTTATGGTTATCCAGTAGAAGAGGCCGCGCCGATTGCGCTTCGCACCGTTTGCGATTTTTTGCAGCAGAACACATGCATCCGGTTAGTTCGATTTGTCCTGTTCAGCCTGCCCATATTGGAGGCGTATCATATCGCCCTGGCACAAATCGCAGAGCAGCGCCGGGACATACAGATGATCTGACCCCGATAGGCAGAAAGACCGGCAGGTGGGTTTAGTCCGGCATCATGGCTTGCAGGACGGCCAGGACGTGTTTAAACGTCTCGTAGTCGCCGTTTTCGATCATGCCATGAATGTTACGCTCGATCTGATCGGCGGTTTCCATCACGCGCTCGCGCTGTTCTTTGGCCTTATCCGTCAGGTGAATGCGGACGGCGCGGCGGTCTGCCGGGTCTGGTCGGCGCTGAATCAGGTCTTTGTGCTGCAATTTGTCCAGGATGGGCGTAAAGGAAGTGGCTGCCCGGCCAACGGCGCGCGCCAGCTCAGAGGCGTGCTGGCCGTCCTGCTCGTACAGGGCGCGCAGGATATACCATTCGATCACAGTCAGTCCCAGCGGTTCGACCATCTGGCTGTAAACCTGATCCACATTACGGAGCGCAATATCCAGATTGCACCACAGCGATCCGTTAAAGCGTAAAGGGGAATGGGTTGTTTCGTTCATATCTCGTATCTTTTTACCGTTTGCTATGTTATTGGTAGACATAGGAAGAAGCCTATATTACCGTTCGAGATAGGAAATAAGGAGGCTTAGATTGCCAAGCAGTATCTTATCGTCATGGGACAGCGGGTATGGAACTTCCGGGGAGAGGCGTTCGCCGTTCAGAAAGGTGCCGTTAACCGAACTTAAATCAAGAAGATGTAACTGCTGACGATAGTGGACGAGCGCGGCATGTCGGCGTGAAACGCCCATCTCCAGAGCCTGAAAATCGGCCAGGTCAATATCCGGCAGATAACTGCTCTTATTGTCCGAGCGACCGATGATGTAACCCTCGCTGCCGGAAATCTCCACTTCTATCCTTTTGTGGGCCTGGTTGTGAACTTCGATGCGTATCACCCCTTTCGATGGGATACCGGATCGTATCGTTTGCATAGTGCTTCACCTGCTTTTACGATGATGTTGGTTGGGTTTCCCAGATACGATAATTTAACTATAATCTATTTTCCCGTAAAATCAATAGTGAAATATACTTTGGTACTATTCTCGGAGTAATGCTGATCTAATGCTAATCTAAATCAAAGGATGAAACACAAGCAGCGAAGAACAAATGCGCCGGCACAAACGTGAGGTAGAAAGCGGGACTGCTCGCAGGCCAAACCTGACTGTACCATAACATCTTAACATAGGAAAAGCATTAGAAAAGCCTATGAAAAATCGAGATGCAAAAATGCCGTTTTCAAGGTATAATTATCGTTGCGATATAGTTAGCATCTCGTTACAAGCCAGGAGATGCTGTTGGGAGGATTTGCCAATGCGTTCTACTGCCAGCGAATACGCACCCTATTTTCGTAACGGCCTGCTGTATCTACCGGAAAAAACGGTTTCATTGTTAATTGAATGCGGACTGGAAAAAGAACTCGCACAGGCAGCCATGAACGGCCTGGCATTGGACGACAACCGCATCCAGATCGCGCGCATTAACCGGGTGCTGGAGGAGGCGCTGGCGAAAATGGAAGAAGACAGCCAGCCGTTCCGGGCCCTGGCTTCCGACGAAAGTAAGTTCATGATGACCGGCAAACCACCGGCGAATGTCTGATTAACGGCTGCGCCGGGCCAAACGTTCCTGAAACACTTCCGACGGCTGCCACAGGTCGGCGTCCGGGTGGTCAGCCGGCGCGAGGCTTAACAGCACGTTGGTGTCCCGGTCTTTAAGGTAATATACCAGATAATCCCGATTCGGCTGCAAGCGATTGTAAGGCGTCAGGCGTTTGCCAAACTGCACCGTGTCCCCGGCAGCGGTGTACAGCGTCAGCGGCTTCCAGAACGCCCAGAAAGCCCGGACACTGCTCCCGGTATGCAGCACCGAAAAATGCACCGGCGCGCGGGCGTAGCGTCGCCCCCGCCCGATGAGCAGCGCGGCCAGCGCGGCCAGCGCCAGCAGCGTCACCGCGGCGAATCCGCCCCAGATGAATGCCCCTAACCTCGGCCCCAGGATGATAACACCCGGCAGCAGCAGCAGGCCGACCGTCACCAGCGGTTCAGTCACCATGTCTTTCCACTGGTCGGTGGTCAGTTTGCCATGACGGTTGACCAGCAGCCGCGCCCGCGTGTATTCGTTAACCGGGTCGTTTCTGTCCATAAATTTCATTCCGCATCCCGTGTTTCGAGTCAAAATCAAGCCCCGGATTTCAGGTGTTTTGCGCCACCTCGCGGCGCAGCGCGCGCGTCCGCAGCAAACTCTGCGCCTGGAGCAGGATGATGCTGCCCAGGATGAGCGCCCCACCGGCCACCTGCGTCGGCTGCATCTGTTCGCCCAGCAGCAAAAATGTCCACAGCAGCGTTTGAATCGGCTCAATCGTGCCGATGATGGCCGCCCGCGCCGCGCCGACCTTCTGGATGCCGGAATTGAGGGCGAAAACCGGCATCACCGTGCTGATGGTCGCCAGCGCCAGCAGATTCATCCAGGCCGTCGCGTCCGCCGGCGCTTGCAGCGTGCGGAACGGCACGGTGGCCGCCATGATAAAAAACGTGCCGCTGATGCTCCATACGCTGGCGCGCGCCATAGCCGTATGCCCGCGCAGCAGGCGACTGCTGAGGATGAAATAGATCGCCACCACCAGCGCGTTCACCAGCGCCAGGACGACGCCCAGCAGGTTATCGCCGCTCAATCCCGCGCCGAAGTCCGGCACAGTGAGGGCGATTCCGACGATGGTCAGCGCCAGCGCCAGCCAGCCCACCGGCGGCAGCCGGTCGCCCAGGAACAGCGAAAAAACTGCCACCATCGCCGGATAGGTGTAAAACAGCACGATGAAGGTATTGGCCGGGATAAGCTCCAGGCCGAAGAAGGCCGTCAGCGCCGCCAGCGCCAGGAAGAAGCCCATCACCAGCAACCCCAGCCGGGGCAGGGGGCGCTGCGCGGGCGGCGTGCGCCGCAGGAAAACGACCAGCCAGAACAGCGGCGCGGCGATCAGAAAGCGCCAGAAGCCGATGTCCAGCGGCCCCAGGCCGGTCGTCTGGATGTTCTTCACCCATACCGCAAAAAACGAATATCCGGTAGCCGACAGCAAAATGAAGATCGTGCCGTCGCGCTGGTTTCGGTCGTTCATAAGATTTGGCGCAGGAAACCACCAGCTTTAGCGGGTGGATGAATGCGCTCTTGCTCCTTTCGTGGTATAATGGTCTTGGGTGAAGACACTCCCTCACGGGAGCAACGGTTAC
>JACAES010000151.1 GCA_013388735.1 Chloroflexota bacterium
ATGGGCGAATCATCAACCTGCCTTGAGAACATGGTTACAACACAACAAACTGTTAAGACAAAACGAAATTAAGCCAGAAAAGCCGAAAGAGGCTGTCGAGAAATCGCTGCGAGAAGTGCATAAACCTCGTTCAGCAGCTATCTACAAACAGATCGCCGAAAGTGTCTCACTAAGTCGCTGCAACGATCCGAGTTTTGAACGCCTGAAATCAACCTTACAGGCATGGTTTCCAATGGGCGATATCAACCCGTGACCGGCAGCGAAAAGCTGAAGGTTGACCCATGACCCGGCAGCCCGTCGCTTTCGACGCCGACTTCACCGCCCAGTTTATCCACGATGGTTTTGACGACGGTCAGGCCGATGCCATGCCCTTCGATATGAAATTTGCCGAACCGTTCATATTTGCCGCTAAAGACTTTGGCCTGCATCTCCGGCGTCAGGCCGTCGCCGTTGTCGCGCACCCAGTAACGGACGAGGCCGCTGGCCGCCGGCGCAGCGCCAACTTCGATATGCGGGGGCTGGCCGCCGTATTTCAGCGCATTGGTGAGGTAGTTCACCCAGATTTCCTCCACCCAGGCCGGGTATGCGAAAGCCGCCGGGAGCGCCGTTTTGAGTTTGATGGCAGCATGATAGCGGCTGACCAGGTGTTCAACCCGACGCATCGCCTGCCGGAAGACCGCCTCCATATCTACCGGCTGGGGCGAAATTTCCTGCTTCCGCACGCGGGCCAGGTTGAGCAGCTCGCCAACCAGTTCATCCATCTTGCCGGACACATCGGCGATGCCGACCAGATAACTGCGGCTCTGGGGGTCCAGCACAGCATCCAGGTCTTGCAGCAGCAGTTCGGCATAACCCGTGATGATGCTGATCGGATTTTTGAGGTCGTGCGCCACCATATCGGCGTAGGCATCCAGGTCGGCAATGCTCTGCTGATGACGCTCGATCTGTGCCTGGAGGCTCGCGTTTTTCTGGCGCTGGGCTTCGGCCTCCAGACGTGCAGTCTCGACATCATGAATGGTCTGAAGGCTTTTCATCCGGTGATCGGACTGCTCGCTGAAGGCGATTTCGTGAGCGGCGTGGAACTTTTCGAAATACGCCAGCGCGTTTTCGAAGTCCCCCTGAGCTTTGTAGAGATCGGCATACAAACGAAAAATCTGCGCTGTCGAGTTGGACGCATTCAGGCGTTCGGCAACCACACGCGCTTCGTCCAGCCACTCAAGCGCCTGGGGGTAGCTGCCACGCCGAATTTCGATGCGGGCGCTTTCGATCATGCAGGCCAGGCGATGGAAGTCTACAGGGCTGGCAGCCATGCCGGCCTGGAGATAACTTAGCGCCTGCGGATAGTCTTCCAGGCCGGCATAAATCGCGCCCAGGGTGTGCAGCGTGGCGGATTTTATGCTCAGGCTTTCAATCTTATCCAGCAGCTTCAGGGCTTCCAGCGCCGGTTCAAGGGCTTCGGCGTAACGCTGCATCCGGCAGTAAAAATAAGCCAGATTGTTATAAGCCCGCGCCCGCATGGTGTTATCATCCAGACGGCTGCTGATTTCCATACCCATCTGGAAATATCTGAGGGCTTCGTTCGGGCTGCCGAACATGCTGTAAGCCGTCCCCAAAATCTGATAAATCAGCGCCTCGTGGTGGACATACCCGTGCCGCCGGCAGAGTGTTAACACCTGCAAGCCGTAATCCAGCGCAGTTGAATAGTTTTCCAGACGCGAGTAAATCTGCGAAAGCACAATCAGAATATCAGCCTTTTTTTCGGTCTGGCCGACCGGCTCGTACAGTTGGAGGGCGCGTAAGGCTTGCGGCAGCGCCTCCGCAAACTGGCCGGCTTCCATGTTCAGCCATGCCAGGGTTCGCAGGCTGTCCGCCAGTCCTTCGTCAAAACCGGCAGCCGATGACAGTGAGAATGCCTGCTCGGCAAGCGTTCGCGCCTGGGCCGCATCCTGCGTTCGCAGTGCCCAGGCCTGAGTGTTTAGGGTGGTTACTGATTCCTGGGAGTTCATACCCTATATCAAACCTTGTCGCTTACCTTTACTATAGCTTCAATTACAAGATTTTAATATAAAAACCGACATATTGATAGATTATTCACACTTTTATCTATTTCTGGCAGAGCGGCGGGACTATAATGACGTTAGGCCATACTGAAAGAACAGGCAGTGATGAGCGCAAAAATCCTGTATATCGAAGATAACCCGCATCATATCGAAATCGTGCGGCGCATCCTGGACAGGGAAGATTATATCTTCATCTCGGCTTTAAACGGCGAGCAAGGTCTGGAGATGGCCGCCTATGAGCTGCCTGACCTCATCCTGGCCGACATCAACATGCCGGGGTTAAACGGTGTGGAAGTCGCCGAGCGCATCAAGAATACGCCCGAACTGGCGCATATCCCGGTGCTGGCGCTGACCACCAACACCATGCATGGCGACCGCGAACACTATCTGCGGATGCACTTCGATGGGTACATCGCCAAACCGATCATCCGGCACGAACTGTTAAACACGCTGCACCGTTTACTCGCCAAAGACTGACTGCCCCCCCGACTCACAAGCCCTTGCCAGAATAATGAACAGGTGTTCTAATTATAATCCTGTTTAGACTCGTTCGTAAGGGGAAACCTCATGCCAGAGCCGCTTAAGAACATGTTCAACGCGCCTTTGTTGGAGGCGTTCACCACCGCTTTCGAGACGGTTTACCCGGCCTTCGACCGGGCAGCGTTTTGGAACAGCGTTTACGACGCGGCCTGGGAAAGCCGGGAACTGAAAGAACGAATCCGCCACGTCACAATCTGCCTGCGGGCGGTTCTGCCGCAGGATTACCGGACGGCGCTGGACATCATCCGGCGAGCGTCCCCGGCGCTGGATGCTTACAACTTCGCCACCATCGTTTTCCCGGACTTCGTGGAGCTGTACGGCCTGGATGACTGGGACGCTTCAATCCCCGCGCTGGAGCAGTTCACACAGCAGAGTACCGCCGAATATGCAGTGAGGCCGTTCATCCTGCGGGATACCGAACGCATGATGGCGCAAATGCTGGCCTGGGCCGGCCATCCCAACCACCACCTGCGACGGCTTGCCAGCGAGGGCTGCCGCCCCCGCCTGCCCTGGGCGATGGCGCTGCCCGCCTTCAAAGCCGACCCATCGCCAATCCTGCCGATTCTGGAGCGGCTCAAACTGGACGAGTCCGAATATGTGCGGCGCAGCGTCGCCAACAACCTGAACGACATCGCCAAAGATAACCCACAGGTGACACTCGATACGGCGCGGCGCTGGAACGCCCACGAGACTCCGGAGATGCAGTCGCTCATCAGCCGGGCGCTGCGGACGCTGGTCAAGCAGGGCAACCCGGCGGCGCTGGCGCTGCTGGGATACGCCGGCGAGGCAGCTTTTGCCATTCAGAATCTGATCGTCGAGCCAGCGGCCATCCCCCTCAACGGCAGCGTGACCATCTCGTTTGAAATCCACTCCCTGAGCGATATGCCTCAAAACCTGATGATTGACTACGTGGTGTATCTGGCCGGGGCTAACGGCCAGCCGCGCCGCAAGGTGTTCAAGCTGTCGAAAAAGACGCTTGCGCCGGGGGAAACGGCGGCTTTCAGCCGGCGGCACAGCTTCGCGCCGGTGACGACGCGCCGCTATTACGCCGGCGACCATGCCGTTCAGATACAGGTTAACGGCACGCTGTCGGAGCAGGTGACGTTCCGCGTGGGATAGGCGCTTTACCGGAGCAGCGCATTCCCAATATTGACAATTTTATAACGGAGTGTTAGGATGCAGAACAACTCAATAAGATGAGTCTCATCAAGAGCGATGGAGGGAACGGCCCTGTGAAATCGCGGCAACCCCTGAAGCGTCGGGTAGGTGCCAAATCCGTCAGGCAGCGACCTGGGAGATGAGGTGAGCGTCACGCGAATCATCGCGCTCCTTCGGTTGCCGGAGGGGCGTTTTTTGTTTCAAGGGATGAGAGGTGTGGTAATGTCTGACATGACGCTTGAGCAGGAAATTCTGGACGTGGTACGCAGGCTGGATTCGGACAGACAGCGCGAGGCATTGGCCTATCTGCGTGATCTGGAGCAGCTAAAGGGCGAACCCGGCTGGCAAATTGTCGAACATGCCGGTGAAATTGCCTTTCCGGTTGAAGACCTACGCGAAATGGCCGAGGCTATCGAGGACTGGTGTGAACGTATTGACGATGCACCAGAGGTTAATTTTGATGAATAAGTATTTGCTGGATACCAATGCGATTGTCGCCATTCTCGAAGGAGATAGTTCCATTCAGATGCTTCTGGTAGCGCCCAATGAGACCTATGTTCCGGTTGTAGCGGTGGCGGAATTGTACTTTGGTGCCGAGAAGTCTGGACGAATTGAAGCAAATATCAAACGAGTGGATGAATTTATCAGCCGTCGAACAATATTAAAATGCGATACTCAGACAGCGCGTTGGTATGGCCGTATTGAACATCAGGTTCGACGCAAAGGAAAATCCATTCCACAGAACGATGTGTGGATTGCGGCCATCGCCATGCAGCACGGTTTAACGGTGCTGACCTGCGACAAACATTTTGACGATGTGGATGGACTGGCGAAGCAGGGATGGTGACGCGCCGCCTGTTGAGTGGAGAATCCCGTTGAAACACGCTAACGATAAACCGAGACATCCTGATGCAAATCCCGAACTGTGAACGCGCTATCGTGGACATTGTGAAATTGCGGGACTACTGCCTCAACCTCGATCATATCAGGGGGCGCCATAAAGCCAGAGTATTTCTCAATGTGCTTGGGCTGACGGCGAATGACGCGGCATTCCTGCGCGAGGAACTGCTCAAAGCTGCCTGCAATGATGGAGCTGTGATTGGCGAACGGGATGAATTTGGACAGCGATATCGGCTGGATTTTGCAGTAGCCGTTAATGAGAAAAAGGCCATTGTTCGCAGCCTGTGGATTATTCGCTCTTTGGAAGATGTTCCACGATTGACAAGCTGTTATGTACTTTGAGAGGTGAGGTAATGCTGCAATTACTGGATGTCGTCGCCCTGACCGAAGATTTACCGGAGCGCGACCTGCTGCGTGGGCAGGTGGGAACGGTGGTCGAAATCCTTGCGCCGGATGCATACGAAGTCGAATTCAGCGATAACAACGGGCGCACCTATGCCATGCTGGCGCTGCGCGGCGATCAGTTGATGGTGCTGCACTACGAGCCGGCGCAAAAAGCGGGGTAAGACAGCGCCATACCCTGAAGGGTACGGCAACCCAAAAGCCAGGTCTGCTAAAGCAGGCTGTACGACACAACATGCGACTTTACCTGTCCGCTGAAGCGGACATAGTTCGATGATAGCCGAGGGTTTGAACCCTCGGCACGGAACGAGCAAACAGCGTAAGAAAACGGAGAACACGTAATTCATGACCCTACCCCAAACCACCACCCGCACCTACACCAACCGGCGTTACCTCAACGCGATTGCCGATCATATCGTCATCTTCGACGGCGCGATGGGGACGAGCATTCAGAAGTTCAACCTGACGGCGGCTGACTTCGGCGGCGAGCGGTACAACGGCTGCAACGACTATCTGGTCATCACGCGCCCGGATGTGATCGAGGCGATTCATGCCTCGTTTCTGGCCGTGGGCAGCGAGGCGGTGGAGACGGATACCTTTCGCGGCAACCGGCTGACGCTGGCCGAATACGGCCTGGGCGACCGCGTGCTGGAGATCAACCGCGCGGCGGCGCAGATCGCCCGGCGCGTCTGCGACCGCTTCGAGGCCGAAACCGGCATCCCGCGTTTTGTGGCCGGCAGCATCGGGCCGTCCGGCAAGCTGCCCAGCGGCAGCGACCCCGACCTGAGCAATATCACCTTTGAAGAACTGGCGGATGTGTTTTACGAACAGGCGCGCGGGCTGGTCGAGGGCGGCGCAGACCTGCTGCTGGTGGAAACCAGCCAGGATATTCTGGAAGTTAAAGCGGCGGTGGTGGGCATCAACCGTTATTTTGAGGATACCGGCGTGCGGATTCCGCTGCAATGCCAGGTGACGCTGGACACCACCGGGCGTATGCTGTTCGGCACGGACATCGCCTCGGCACTGGCGACGCTGGAGGCGCTGCCGATTGATGTGATCGGCATGAACTGTTCCACCGGGCCGGAATACATGCGCGCCCCGATTCAATATCTGGTCGAACACAGCCGCCTGCCCATCAGCGTGCTGCCCAATGCCGGGCTGCCGATCAACGTGGACGGCGAAGCGGTCTACCCGATGGAGCCGGAGCCGTTCAGCGACATGGTGGCGGAGTTCGCCCGCTGGGGGGTCAACGTCGTTGGCGGCTGCTGCGGCACGCGCCCGGAACACCTGGACGCGCTGTACCGCAAGGTGCATGGACATTCATATGAAGAACATCTGGCGATGATCCGCAGGGCAGGGTCTGAGACCCTCCCCTACATCCTGCCCGATGACGGCAAGGACATGAAGAAGGTCGCCCCGAAAGCCCGCGATCCCCAGCACGAAGCCGCCGCGTCCAGCGGCATGACGGCCACGCTGATGCAGCAGAATCCCGGCCCGACGCTGATCGGCGAGCGCGTCAACAGCCAGGGCAGTCGCAAGGTCAAACAGCTTTTGCTGGCCGACGACTACGACAGCATCGTGCAGATCGCGGTTGACCAGGTAGACAGCGGCGCGCATATGCTGGATGTATGCGTGGCGCTGACCGAACGCGCCGACGAAAAAGAGATGATGCAGGCGCTCGTCAAAAAGCTCTCGATGGCTGTCAGCGCGCCGCTGATTTTCGACACTACCGAGGCGGACGTGGCCGAAGCGGCGCTGGCGCTCTATCCGGGGCGCGGCATCATCAACGGCAACAACCTGGAAAACGGGCGCGAACGCATTGATAAAATTCTGCCGATTGCCAAAAAGTATGGTGCGGCGGTCATCTCGATGACCATTGACGAGGAAGGCATGGCGCACAGCCGCGAACGTAAATACGCCATCGCCCGGCGCATCCACGACATCGCCGTAAACGAATACGGCCTGAAGCCGGAAGACCTGATTTTTGATACGCTGGTCTTCACGCTCACCACCGGCCAGGAAGAACTGCGGAACAGCGCCATCGAAACCATCGAGAGCATCCGGCTTATCAAACAAAACCTGCCCGGCGTATTAACTTCGCTTGGCGTGAGCAACGTCAGCTTTGGCGTCAAGCCGGCGGCGCGCGGCGTGTTAAACAGCGTCTTCCTGTACCATGCCGTCCAGGCCGGGCTGGACATGGCGATTGTCAACCCGGCGCACATCACGCCCTATGCCGAAATTCCCGAAGAACAGCGCAAGCTGGCCGACGACCTGATCTTCAACACCGACCCGGACGCGCTGCCGCGTTTCATCCACTATTTTGAGCAGAACGCGGTGGCGGCAGCCGGCAAGGAAACCGAAGACCCGACCGCCAATATGACCGGCGAGCAGGCGCTTCACTGGCAGATCGTCCACCGCAAAAAGGACGGCGTGGAAGCCCTGATAAACGACTGCCTCACTCGGCAGGATGCGGTCGGCGTGCTCAACAACGTGCTGCTGCCGGCCATGAAGGAAGTCGGCGACAAGTTCGGCGCGGGCGAGTTAATCCTGCCGTTCGTGCTGCAAAGCGCCGAGGTGATGAAAAAATCGGTCGCCTACCTGGAAACTTTTATGGATAAGGTTGAAGGTTCGACAAAGGGTGTGGTCGTGCTGGCGACGGTTTACGGCGATGTTCACGACATCGGCAAAAACCTGGTCAAGACCATCCTCAGCAACAACGGCTATACCGTTCACGACCTGGGCAAACAGGTTCCGGCCAATACCATCATTGAGAAGGCGCAGGAATACCAGGCCGACGCCATCGGCCTGAGCGCGCTGCTGGTCAGCACCTCGAAGCAGATGCCGCTGATCGTCAACGAGCTGGCGCGGCGCGGGCTGTCGTACCCGGTTTTGATCGGCGGCGCGGCCATCAACCGCAAATTCGGGCGGCGTATCCTGTTCCTTGAGGAAACGAACCAACCTTACCATCCGGGGGTATTTTATTGTAAGGACGCCTTTGAAGGGCTGTCGGTGATGGACAAACTGACCGACGCGCAGGAACGCGGCGACTTCGTGGGGCAGATCATCGCTGAGGCGTTTGAGGAGATGGGCAAAACCGCGCCGGCCAAACGCGCAGTTACGCGGCGGGCGGGGACGCGCACCGTTCGCCCCGCGCCGAGTATCCCGACGCCGCCTTTCTGGGGAACCAAAACCATCCACGATATGCCGCTGGAGATCGTCTTTAAATACCTGCACAAGCCGGAACTGTTCCGCCTGTCCTGGGGCGCGAAGAACACCCAGGGCGCGGAATGGGCGAAGCTGGAAGCCGCGTTCGAGGCGCGGCTGGCGCAGATGCAAAAGGACGCCCTGCGCGACAAAACGCTGCGTCCGCAGGCGGCTTACGGTTACTTCCCGTGTAACAGCCAGGGTGATGATCTGATCGTCTGGGACTGGCGGCCATTTACGGAAGATGGAGCAGGGGCGAGGGCGCTCACCGAACTGGCGCGGTTCACGTTTCCGCGCCAGCCGGGCGGCGAACACCTGTGCCTCAGCGATTATTTCGCGCCGGTCGAAAGCGGCCAGGTGGACACGGTCGCCTTGCAGGTGGTAACGGTGGGCGCGGCGGCGACCGAAGCCTTCGATAAACTGCAAGCGGCCAACGAGTACAGCGAGGCGTATTTCTTTCATGGGCTGGCCGTGCAGACCGCCGAGGCAGCGGCCAATTTCGTCAACCGGCAGGTAGTCAACAAAGAACTGGGCATCCCGCCGGGGCAGGGCAAACGGTACAGTTGGGGTTATCCCGCCTGCCCCGACCTGCGCGATCACCAAACCGTCTTTAAGCTGCTGCCCGGCGCGGCAGCCGACCTGGGTTTAAGCCTGACCGCTTCGTACCAGCTCGTGCCGGAACAAAGCACGGCGGCCATCGTCGTCCACCACCCCGACGCTAAATATTACAGCGTCGGCAGTCTCGACCGGACGGCGCAGATTTTGGGAGAGTGATGATATGGAACAGGATGAAATGCGCGGAACGACTGCCGCCGCCCACGTTTCTGAAACGGACGATTTGTTTGCAGGTGAAACCATCGTCGCCCGTGACGTTTCCTACCAGGACTATTTAACGGGCAGGTATGGCCGCCACACGGAGTGGATCAACGGAGTCGTCATTGCGATATCGCCGATAAGCGTTCCGCACGATCAAATGCAGTATTATCTCAGAACCCTGCTCAGTGTTTACCTTCAACGCGCCGCCGGCGGTTTTGTATTCAGCGATCCGGTCGTCATGAAATCTGCCCCTGATATGCCGGGAAGACAGCCGGATGTTCAGGTCGTGCTGCCTGACCGCGCGCATTTTGTCGAGCAAAATCAGGTGGCCGGCCCGGCCAATCTGGTTGTCGAAATTGTGTCGCCAGACAGCGTAAAACGCGACCGGGGCGCAAAGTTCGATGAATACGAAAAAGGTGGTGTAACGGAATACTGGATTATTGACCCGGAACGCCGGGAAGCCCTGTTTTATGTCGTGGGTGAAGACGGCCTGTATCACAGCCGGCAGCCGGTAAAAGGCGTTTATTCATCACACGTTCTGGGCAAACTCCAACTGCGCGTGGAAACGCTGTGGCAGGAAAAGCTGCCGGAGGTGATCGAAATCGTGCAGATGGTGGAGCAGATGTTAACGGGACAGAAGCCATGATGGGTGAAAAGCCGAAGGGCAAACCCCGCCTCGCTGCCCAGGAAAACCCGTGTCCGAGCTGCGGCAGCGACAGCTATACCTGGGGAAAACCGTTAGACGACCACCCCAACAGCAGCCTGTACTTCAGGCCGCAGGGTGGCGGCGGGGGCGACGGACGAAAGCTGATCGCTCGCTGCTGCAACACCTGTCTGAACGTCCGGTTTTTATCGAGTGAGGTGATTTTTGTCTCTAACTGACTTCATCCGCGCCATGCCAAAGGTCGAACTGCACGTGCATTTGCAGGGCGCGACCCAGCCGGAACTCTGGCTGGAACTGGCGCAGCGCAACAACGTTGACCTGCCGGCCAAAACACCCGCCGAAATGCGCGAGTGGTTCCGCTTCAAGGACTTCCGCCATTTCATTGATACTTACGTTCATGTCATTCGCGCCCTGGTCACGGTGGATGACCTGGAACTGATGGCGCGCGAGTTCCTGAAGAACCAGGCCGCGCAGAACATTGTCTACAGCGAGGTGACGTATACGCCGTCGGTTCGCACCATCACGGGCGAAATGCCGCCTTTTGAGGAACAGTTGGCCGCGCTGAACCGGGCGCGCGCCTGGGCCGAGGCGGAATTCGGCGTCTCGATGGGCGTGGTGATTGACATCCCGCGCGAGATCACGGCGGAGGAGGCCGATTTTTACGCCGACTGGGCCATCAGCGGTCATGGACGCGGTGTGGTCGCTTTTGGCATCGGCGGCTACGAACCCGGCAATCCGCCGGAAAAATACGCGGCGCAGTTCGCGCGCGTTTACGCCGCCGGCGTCCCCTGCGTGCCGCACGCCGGGGAAACGGTCGGGCCGGAAAGCATCTGGAGCGCCATCCGGGTTTGCAACGCCGTCCGCATCGGTCATGGCGTGCGCTGCCTGGAAGACCCGGCGCTGGTGGATTACCTGCGCGAACGGCAGATTCCGCTGGAAGTTTCCCCCACCAGCAATGTATTCCTAAAGGTCTTCCCGTCGTTGGCGGAACACGCCTTGCCCCGACTGCTGGACGCCGGGCTGTACGTGACCATCAATTCCGACGACCCACCGATGTTTAATACGACACTCACAGATGAATATCTGCGGATTGTCGAGACGTTTGGCTTCGACGCCGGACGGATCGAACACCTGATGCTGAACGCGGTGCGCGCCGCCCTGCTGCCCGCCGACCGGAAAGCACAGATGGAAACGCGCTTCCTGGCGGAGTTCGCGCGGCTGCGCACAGAATTTTCCGTTTCTTAGCTGCATAGTGCTGAATTCAGCACTCACATTCAGAAAGGCAGAACGGCAGTGGATGACAGACCCTCTGGTTGCACCCGGCGCGCTTTGATCGGACTCGGCGTGGTGGCGCTGGGAGTGTTTGGCTGCGTCATCATCATGTTTTTAGGGATGGATGCGGCCTGTTACGGTGTCATGACGCGCAAAATTCCGATCTACCCAGACGCGCAGGTGACGATGGAACGGCACAATTTTCTGCGGGCGTTCGGCATGGGCGAAACGGTGATGGTGCTGGATACCGATGATCCGTCTTCCGACGTGCGGGACTGGTACGGGCGCACGGTCGCTGCCAACTATCGTAATGCCCAGATGAACCGCGACCCATTCTGGTTTATGGCCTCGGCACAGTGGTCGGTGACGACGGCGGAGGATGGCAGCGGTTCGCAGATCATCTTAAGCGGCGTGTGCGGGGGGTAAAAGGAAAACTCTAATATGTTAACACAAATGACTGTCCGTAATTTCAAACACTTACGCGAAGTGACAATCGAACTGGGCCAGAACGTTGTTCTAATAGGCCCCAACAATTCAGGTAAAACAACCGCTTTGCAAGCGCTGGCACTATGGGAAGTAGGGTTACGACGCTGGAACGAAAGGCGTAAAGGCCAGAATCCGGAAAAACGACCTGGTGTGGCAATAAATCGCCGTGATTTGATGTCTATTCCCGTGCCAAGCGCAAATTTGCTCTGGTATGAGCTGCATGTGCGTGATGTTGAACGAGAGCAGGGTCGAACAAAAAGCACGCAGAATATAAGAATTGACATCATCATTGATGGCATAACAAATGGCAGAAGTTGGTCGTGTGGACTTGAATTTGACTATACTAATGAAGAGTCGCTTGTTTGTCGGCCACTACGTCAAGCAGAAGGTCGAATGATAGTGCCGCCAGAAGCCTCTGAAGTACGAATAGCTTTCCTGCCACCTATGTCCGGTTTAGCAGCGATTGAACCCAAGTTAGAGATGGGAAGAATCAATGTTCTTATAGGCGAAGGACAGACGGCTCAGGTATTGCGAAACCTTTGTTATCAAATATACGAAGATAATAGCAATTGGTCTAAACTTGTAAGGGATATTGAGCGATTATTTGGTGTTACATTACGTCCTCCCGAATATCTGGTAGAAAGGGGGGAAATAACGATGGCCTACCGCGAACGAGACAATATTCTTGACCTTTCTTCATCTGGCAGGGGATTACAACAGACATTATTACTACTCGCATATCTATATGCCAACCCAGGGGCTGTGTTGCTTCTTGATGAGCCGGATGCACACCTGGAAATCCTGCGCCAAAGACAGATTTATCAGCTCATAACGGCAACAGCCCAAGCGCAAGGTTCACAAATTATTGCCGCCAGCCATTCAGAAGTTGTTTTAAATGAGGCGGCTGACCGCGATATTGTGATCGCATTTGTGGGATCTCCTCATCGTATTGATGATCGTGGCAGCCAGGTTGTAAAAGCACTAAGAGATATAGGTTTCGATCAATATTACCAGGCTGAACAGACGGGCTGGGTGCTTTATTTGGAAGGATCAACCGATTTGGCAATATTGAAAGAATTTGCAAATAAGTTAAATCACGAAGCAAATCAGATTCTTGAAAGACCATTTCTTTACCCGCTCAATGCTAACCAACCTCAAAAAGCACGTGAGCATTTCTATGGTCTACGAGAAGCGAAACCCGATTTAGTTGGGATAGCTATTTTTGATAGATTAGAGAAAAACCTGGAGACCGGTCAAGCACTTACTGAGTTAATGTGGAAACGAAGAGAGATAGAAAACTACCTGTGTTTTCCTGAGGCTTTACTCGCTTATGCCAAACATAACCTGCCTGATGATTTATTTGGGATGGCAGAGGCACAACGACGTGAGCAGATTATGCAGGAAATTATCGCGGATAATGTTCCTCCTGTTGCGCTGAGGGATTTATCGAATCAATGGTGGACAAATACAAAAGTAACAGATGAATTTTTAGATTTGCTTTTCTCAGAGTATTTTACCAGACTAGATTTACCCAACTTATTACGCAAAACTGATTACTATATTCTGGCGAAGTTTGTGCCGGACAATCGAATTGACCCTGAAATAATCGAAAAACTGGACGCGATTGTAGAGGTAGCCCGCAGAGCCAAACCGCGAGTCACTTAAATGTTCCTTCGTGTCAGTTTTACTGGTATAATCGGAACACATGTTCTATCCATATTCTGAGGTGAAAGACGATGATTATTTCCGCCAGCTACCGCACCGATATTCCCGCGTTTTACGGCGATTGGTTCCGCAGCCGGCTGGATGCCGGTTACTGCCTGGTCGAAAACCCCTACAGCGGCCAGCCCTACCGCGTCAGTCTGCGGCGCGAGGACGTGGAAGGTTTCGTCTTCTGGACGAAAAATACTGGCCCGTTCCTGCCCCATCTGGCGGAACTGCGCCGGCGCGGCTACCCGTTTCTGGTGCTGTACAGCATCAAAGGCTACCCGCGTGCCCTGGAACGCGCCGTCGTGGACACGCACCGCGCGGTCGAACACATGAAACATCTGGCGACGGAATACGGCCCGCGCGTGCCGGTGTGGCGCTACGACCCGATTGTGTTTTCCTCGGTGACGACGGCGGATTTTCATCGCCGCAACTTCGAGCGGCTGGCGCGGGCGCTGGAGGGGATTTCTGATGAAGTGACGACTTCGTTCGTGAACATCTATCAGAAGTCCCGGCGCAATCTGGATGCGGCGGCGCGCGCTGACGGTTTCCGCTGGTTTGACCCGGCGGATGAAGTCAAACTGGCGCTGGTGAAAGACCTGCTGGAGATCGCCCGCGCCTGCCGGATGCAGTTAAGTATCTGCGCCCAGCGGCAGTATCTCATCCCTGGCGCGGCGGACGCGCACTGCGTGGATGCCGTGCGCCTGTCCGACGTGGCCGGGCAGGACATCGCCGCCCGCATCAAAGGCCACCGGGACGGCTGCAGCTGTT
Source organism: Chloroflexota bacterium (assembly GCA_013388735.1). Taxonomy (GTDB): domain Bacteria; phylum Chloroflexota; class Anaerolineae; order Aggregatilineales; family Phototrophicaceae; genus CFX2. Next base: position 13,981 of record JACAES010000151.1, read on the forward strand.
TCGCCTCGCGGGACATCGGCGCGTATGATAGCTGTGTGCATGGCTGCGTGTACTGCTACGCCGTCCAGCGCCCGGACGCAGCCCGGCAGCAGTACCGGCGACATGACCCGTCAGGCGAATTTCTGATTGAAAAGCATAACGCAGAGACTCGGAGTCTCAGAGCCACAGACGAGCTTGTGTAAAACGTCTCTGTGTCTTCGTGCCTTTGAGTCTCTGTGTTGAGTCCTTTTAAGGATCAGCGATGGCGAAGATACCGTTTCTCGAACGTTTGAAGCATGACAAACCACTGCTGGCCGACGGCGCGATGGGGACGATGCTGCACCAGGGCGGCGCGTCGTTCAACGGCTGTTTCGACGAACTCAACCTCTCGCACCCGGAGCAGGTGGCGCGCGTGCATCGCGCTTACATCGAAGCCGGGGCGGAACTGGTCGAAACCAACACCTTCGGCGCGAACCGCTACAAGCTGGCGAAACACGGCCTGGAAGATCAGGCCGTCGAAATCAACCGCGCCGGGGTGACGCTGGCGCGCCGCGTGATTGACGCCAGCTTCCGTGACGATATATATCTGGCGGGGTCGGTCGGGCCGCTGGGCGTGCGTCTCAAACCGTTCGGGCGCATCCAGCCGGAAGCGGCGCGAGCGGCCTTCGTCGAACAGATCGGGGCGCTGGCCGCCGCCGGGGTAGACCTCATCCTGCTGGAAACCTTCAGCGACCGACTGGAGCTGCTGGAAGCCATCGCCGCCGCCCGCGAAGCCGCCCCCGGCGTGCCGGTGGTGGCGCAGATGACCTTCGCCCAGGACGACCGGACGCTGTTAGGCGATCTGCCCGCCCAAGTCGCCCGCGATCTGCGCCGCGCCGGAGCCGACGTGATCGGCGTGAACTGCGGCGGCGGGCCGGAACAGCTTTCGCGCATCCTCCAGGCCATGCGCCAGGCCGTGCCGGATGCGGTTTTTTCGGCCATGCCCAACGCCGGCCTGCCGGAATCGGTCGGCGAACGCATGATGTACCCGGCCACCAGCGCCTATTTTGCCGACTACGCCCTGACGTTTAAGGCCATCGGTGCCAGCGTCATCGGCGGATGCTGCGGCACAACGCCGGAACATATCGCCGCCATGCGCCGCGCTCTGGATGATCCGGCGCGGCCTCTGCCGCATATTCACGTGCTGGAAACCGGCAGTGACGAACAGGCCGACGTGCCGGAACGCCCCACCGAACTGGCGCGCAAGCTGGCGGTAGGCCGCTTTGTCGTCACTGTCGAAGTTTCGCCGCCGCGCAGTTTTGTGCCGCAAAAGCTGCTGGCCTCGGCGCAGCTCTTGCAGGAGGCCGGGGCCGATATGGTGGACGTGGCCGATAGCCCGACCGCCCGAATGCGCATGAGTCCCTGGGCGGTCTGTCATTTTTTGCAAACGCGCCTGAACATCGAAACGGTGCTGCACTTCCCCACGCGCGGGCGCAACCTGCTGCGCGTCCAGGGCGACCTGCTGGCCGCCCATGCGCTCGGCCTGCGTAACCTGTTCGTCGTCATGGGCGACCCGACCAAAATCGGCGATTATCCCGAAGCAATGGACAACTACGATGTCGCGCCTTCGGCATTGATCGGCATCATCAAGGGCAAGATGAATCACGGCGTAGACCAGGCCGGGAACAGCATCGGCCAGCCGACCACTTTCACGGTCGGCTGCGCGCTGAATATGGGCGCAGCGGATATAGACCACGAGATCGCCACGCTGCGTAAGAAGCTGGAAAACGGCGCCGACTTCGCGCTCGGTCAGGCGGTTTTCGACCCCGCCGTGATCGAACGCTTCCACAAGCGTTATGCAGAAATCGAAGGCAAGCCGTTCGCGCTGCCGGTGTTGATGGGGGTGATGCCGCTCTTCAGCCTCAAACATGCCCAGTTTTTGCACAACGAAGTGCCGGGTATCACCATCCCGGATGCGATCATGAAACGCATCGAGGATGCGGGCGAAAACGCCCCCGCCGAAGGCGTGCGCATCGCCGGGGAACTGCTGCGCGACCTGCGCGGTTTAGCGAATGGAGCCTACATTATCCCGGCCTTCGGGCATTACGAACTGGCCGCCGAAGTGATTGATACGCTTGGTGCGGGGCAGCGCGGATGAAAATGCCCCGGTTGAGATGTTTCGCAATGGGTTGGGACGCTGAAGGGCGCATACCTCAACCATTAAACACGCTGCTGCTTTGCCAACTGCCCAGTATTGGAGGCGATGCCGACTCCGGTGTATCATGGACGGCCTTGTCTTAATGCTAATGGATCAAAGGATGAGTCATGGCCGAACCGACAGGCGTACTGCTGGCGGCGCTGGGTACGCCCGACGCCCCCACGCCGGAGGCGCTGCGCCCGTATCTCAAAGAATTCCTCTCCGACATGCGGGTGGTAGACCTCAACCCGCTGGCTTGGCAGATCATCCTGCGGCTGTTCGTGCTGCGTCGGCGGCCTGCCCGTTCGGCGGCGCTGTACGCCCGTATCTGGACGCCGGATGGTTCGCCGCTACTGGTCTATTCGCGGGCGCAGGTGGAGGGTTTGCAGGCGCGGTTGGGCGACGGCTGCCGGGTACTGCTGGGGATGCGCTACGGCAGACCGAGCATTGCCGAAGCCATGCAGACTTTCGCCGCCGAAGGCATCAGCCGCATCCTGGTCTTCCCCCAGTTTCCACAGTTTTCGTCCACAACCACCGGCTCGATTTACGATGCGGTGGTGCGCGCCGCGCTGGGCCGGCGCTGCCCGCTGTTTTTCGAGCGCAAACGCAACATGCCCACGCTGCGTTTCGTGCCGCCCTATTACGACCATCCCCTGTACATCCAGGCTTTAAAAACCATCATTGAGGCTGAACGCGCGGCCATGCCCGTCCCGCCTGATCGCTACCTGTTCACCTTTCACGGCATCCCGCAGCGATACGCCGACGAGGGCGACCCCTATCCACAGCAGGCCGAAATCACATCGCGGCTGCTGGCCGGGGCGCTGGGGCTGGCGGACGGCCAGTGGCAGGTCACTTTTCAATCGCGTTTTGGCCGCGAACCCTGGCTTCAGCCGTATACCGAGGATGCACTGAACGCGGGAAATGCGCGGTCGCTGCTGGCGGCCTGTCCGGGTTTCACGGCGGATTGTCTGGAGACACTGGACGAAATCGGCCACGAAGGCGCGCGGCGGTTCAGGGACAGCGGCGGCGAAGTTTTTCGATTAGCGCCCTGCCTCAATGCCCACCCGGCCTGGCTGGACGCGCTGGCCGCTATCACCCGCGCCGAAACCGCCGGATGGCACGGCAGACCATCTTAAGACTCTGGTCTTAAAGCCCGCTTTGGCTCTGCTGTATACTGAACTATCTCTAACGTGTGGGCATGACGACGCCACGCCTTTTTTAGCCTCTGGACGCATGACGTTATGGATCGCCGCCGGATCATCCCGATATTTTTGATCGTGTTCGTCAACTTCCTGGGCGGGACGATTGTTCTGCCCATCCTGCCCCTGTATGCTCAGCGTCATTTCGACGCCTCGCCGGAAGTCGTCACGCTGCTGCAAGCCTCGTTTTTCCTGGCACAGTTCCTGGCCGGGCCGGTGGTGGGACGGCTGTCCGACAAATACGGGCGTGTGCCGCTGCTCATCATCAGCCAGATCGGCACCGTCCTCAGCTTCTTCATGATGGGCGCGGCGCAAAGCCTGACCATGCTGTTTGCCGCGCGTATCCTGGACGGCATCACCGGCGGCAACATCATCGTCGCGCAGGCGTACATCACCGACGTTACCCCGCGCGAACAGCGCACGCGGGCGCTCGGCCTGGTTTTTATGGCTTTCGGCCTGGGTTTCATTTTCGGGCCGGGGCTGGGCGGGTCGCTGGCGGCCTTCCTGGGCGAAACCGCGCCCTTCTGGGTTGGTGGCGCGGTGACGTTCCTCACCGTCCTGCTGACGTGGTTTACACTGAACGAATCGCTCACGGCGGAACAGCGCGCCGCCCGGCGCGCGCAGGGCGTTAAGATGCGGCCTGCCGACGTGTTGGGCAATGTGCCGCTGCTGCTCATCCTGGTGATCGGCTTCGCCGCGCAGTTCAGCTTTTCGCTGTTCCAGTCCACCTTCGCCCTGTTCGGCGAGGCGGTTTTGTTCCCACAGAACACACCGCAGGAAGCGAGCCTGGGCGTCGGTCTGCTGCTGACCGGCATCGGCATCGGGCAGTTTGGCACGCAGGTTTTTCTCATTCAACGGCTGGTGCGGCGTTTTGGCGAGCCGGCACTGGTCATCCTGGGGGCGACGCTGCGCGGGCTGGGCGTGCTGTCGCTGGTGATATTCACTTCGCCCTGGTTGGTTGGGCCGGTGTCGCTCATCACCTTTGCCATCGGTTCCGGCATCATGATGCCCTCGCTGCAATCGCTGGCGACGACCACTTCGCCCGATGACCTGCGCGGCGGCGTGCTGGGCGTCTACCAGTCCGCCACCAGCCTGGGCATCATCTTCGGCAGCGCGCTGGGCGGGGTGCTGTTCGCCATCTCGCCTACCCAACCGTTCCTGATCGGCGGTGTGCTGTTCCTCTGCCTGCTGTTCCCGGCGGCGCTGCTGGCACGGCGCGTCTCATCGGCGGTCGCGCTGGCGCAGTCGTCATAGTCAGGCGCGAACCGCGCGCCGTCTCGGTTGCGTTTTCCGCGCCGATGCGGTAGGTTTTCTGGCGGCAAAGGTGAGGAGACACAAGCAAAATGCGTCTGGCGGTTCTGTCTGATATTCACGGTAATTTACTGGCGCTGGAAACCGTCCTGGCCGACCTGGCGGCAGTGGGCGGCGCGGATTTAACCTGGTGCCTGGGCGACCTGGCCGCCTTTGGCCCGCGCCCGGCGGAATGTATTGGCCGGATCAAAACGCTGGCCGAGGCCGACGAAGGCAAAACCTTCAAAGTGATCGGCGGCAACACCGACCGCTATATGGTCACGGGCGAACGGTTTCCCGTTCCTCCGGCGGCTGACGAAACCACGCTGAAACAGCATATCGAACTGTGGAAAGCATCGGGCAGCAGCCTGAACTGGGCGGTCGAGCAGATCAGCTTCGAGGATTACGAATTTCTGAAAAAGCTGATCGGGCGCGAACTCTCGCACAGCTTTGACGGCTGTCACGTCATCGGCTATCACGCCGTACCGGGTAACGACGAAACCTTCCTGCTGCCGGATACGCCCGACGAAGAAGCCCGCGATCTGCTGCTCGACCGCGAAGGTCACCTCGCCATCGGCGGACACACCCACCGCCAGATGAACCGCGACCTGGGAAACTGGCGAGTCGTCAATGTCGGCAGCGTTGGAGCGTCGATTGATCGTCCCGGTTACGCTCAATGGGGACTGTTCACCTTTGAAAACGGGCAGGTCACGGTTGAACTGCGAAACGCGGCCTATGACCTTGAAGCCGTCATCGCCGATTTACATGCTGTCGGTTATCCCGCCCCCGATTGGACGGCCAGCCGGCTCCGCCAGCGATAATAAAAAGGACAAACGCCATGCCTCGGACTCAGCAGCTTTTGGATGACCTGCGCGGAGACGGCGACTACGGCATCTTCCTGGCCGCGCAGATGGGCGGCGTGCCAAACGAACTGCATCTCATCATCCAGACCGCGCATTACGACGAGGCCGCCCAGGGTTTGCGGGAACGCAGCGCCTATATCGTGCGTGTCCTGGGCGTGCGCGAACACCGGATTTCACTGGGTGTATTCGGCAGCCTGTTTTTCGCCCGCCAGCAGGAACATCCTCTGCTCTACCACCACAATGCGCCAATGGTGGTCGTCCGTTTTGCAGGCCAACCGCAGGATGTTAACGAACTGGTGCTGGACATCCACCAGGCGCATGTAATGACATTTGGCCCCTGGCGCGAACTGGCCGCCGACATCAACCGGGCGCAGCCGCTGGTTAACCTGCTGACATCCGGCGAAGGTGTACTGGGGGTCATGCCCAGGCCCGCCGCCGACCGCATGGCGAAGGTGCTGGCCCATCATGGGCTGGCCGCCCATCTGGACGAGCAGCCGTTTGAAACTGAAGACGAACATGGCCGCTCTCGCCTGATGACCCTGCTCGGTGTAGGCGACTCGTATTTTGTGGCGGTTGATTATTCCGTCGAACAGATGGGACAAACCGGTGTTTAACCGCAGGCGCGTCGCCAATGCTGGATATCCGCCGGAATAAAACACGATGATTTTATTGACCCTGAACGCGGTTTTTGCGGCAGCTTTTTTGATCGCCGGCAGGAACGCCGTCCGCCGGGGCTGGCCGTTCGTCCTGCACGGCTGGACGCTGGTGCGGGCGCACGCCGACGCGCCGGACGCCCGCCAAAACGTCGAACGCCGCCGGGTGATCGGTGAGGGCGGGCGTTTTTTGATCGGCGGCCTGCTGTGGTTGGGCGCCGGCGCGGTTGAACTGGCTGCCGGGGTTTATTTCGCCGTCCAGACGATTCGACTGCTGACCGTGTGAAACCCGCCGTGTATAATGGCGGACGCTTGTCCTGCTGATACCTTCAACGAGTTGTTGTGAACTGCCCAATCAAACGCGCATCCTTGCTCCTGTACGCTGTGGCGCTTCTGACGGCAGCCTGCGGCCCCGACGCCACGCCGTCCGCCTTTCGCGCCACGCTGCCGCCGACCGCCTTGAGTGCGCCGGTTTACAGCCCCACACCTACTATCACGCCATCGTTTACGCCGACGCCCACCTTCACACCTACACCAACCGCCACTTTCACGCCGACGCTCACCCCAACCCTGACGCCGACGCTCACCCTGACCCCAACGGCTACCCTGACGCTGACGTCCACGCCGCCGCTGTGGACCCTGACGCCGGTCACGAATGCCGGCGCGCCGCCTTTCCAACACGCCCCGGCGGACTTTGCGCCCACCGCCGGGTGGAGCTGCGAGGACTTCCCCTGCGAAGATGACATCGCCGGCTTTTTACAGCGGATTCGCGTCCCGGCGGGTTATACGGTCGAAGCGGCGGGCAGGTTCCCCGGCCAGCCGATGCAGATCACCTACGGGCCGGATGGCCGCCTGTACGGTACGGTGCTGGAAAACGGCACGCGGAACGGCGCGGTTTACGCCCTCAACCCGGATGGCAGCGCCGAACGCTACAGCGGCGACCTGATTTCCCCGGTGGGGCTGGCCTTCCAGCCGGGGACGGACGTGCTGTATGTGACGGCGCGGGTGACACCGCTCCAGGGCGGCGGCCTGTGGCGGGTGCTGCCGGGCGGCGCGACCGAAGCCGTTTTAACCGATCTGCCCTGCTGTTTTTCGCTTATTGACAACCAGCCCAACAGCATCGTCTTCGGGCCGGACGGCTATCTGTACATGGGCGTCGGCAGCCTGACCGATCACGGCGAATCCACTCAACCGGAGTCGAAACCCTTCGCCGACGTGCGTGCCGAAGAAGCCGCCATCCTGCGCATCCAGCCGCATACCGGCGAAGTAACCGTTTACGCCAGAGGTATCCGCAACCCGTATGACCTGACCTTCGGCCCGGACGGGCAGATGTATGCCACCGACAGCGGTATCCTGGCCGGGCCAGGCGACCGGCTGCTGGCCGTCAGTCTGGGCGCTTTTTACGGCTGGCCGTATTACCGGACGCTCGGCTGCGAAGACTGCCCGCCCCGCGCCGCCGAGGTGATCGCGCCTGACCTGCTCGCCTTCCCGGACTTCACACTGCCGCGCGGGCTGGTGGCCTATACCGGAGCGCAGTTCCCCGCCAATCTGTTCGGCCACCTGTTCGTGGCGCTGTGGAATGGTACGCCCTATGCCCAGCGCATCGTCCGTATTGACCCAAACGACTGGCGGCTGGGGCGCGAGGATTATACGCCGGAACCGTTCGTGACCGGGCTGATTCGCCCGGTGGACGTGGTACTGTCCCCCGACGGCGCGCTGGTGGTGGCCGATTTCATCTACGGTCACGTCTGGCGGATTGCCTACAACGCTTCCGGTTAAAGGCGCAGAATCCTGGAGGGTGAATTCCTACGCGGCGCTGCCCCTTTGCGGCTTTGCGTTCCGGCTTTTTTGAGCATGTGACGCCGCCGATTCTGATTGACGACGGCGTGTTAAACTGCTAAACTACAGGGTAATGGGGTAGTGGCCCAATTGGCAGGAGGCAACTGACTTAAAATCAGTAAGGTTGTGGGTTCGAATCCCACCTGCCCCATATATCACCAACATCAGCATCGGGCGCGAGACGACACGCCCGATTGTGTTATATCCGGCTCATGCCGGGTCGCTTTCCGTCTCACAACAACCTTAGCAGGCATCAGTACTCGGTAATGGGCAGGCGAAGCACGAACGTCGTTCCTTCGCCCACAACACTGTCCACAGCGATGCTGCCGCCGTGCATCTCAATAATCTTCCGGGCCAGCGACAAACCCAGCCCAAGTCCAGGGGTACTGTGCGCTTCATCCAGCCGCCAGAAGGTTTCAAAAATGTGGGGCAGATGCTCTGTGGCAATTCCTGGCCCCGTGTCGCTGACCACTATGTTGATGGAGGGGTTTTCAACCATCACACTGACTTCGATTGTGCCATCTGGCGGAGTGAAGCGGTAAGCATTATCGAGAATCTGCGCCAGCGCCTCTTGCAGATCATC
>JACAES010000168.1 GCA_013388735.1 Chloroflexota bacterium
GCTGCCAGTCAACCAGCCTTTTGTCTCGACACGGCGTATGCGGTTAAAGTGAGCCATGCTCCACCTCGTGCGAGTGCGTCAGGGACAAGCCAGCCGCTTTAGCGGCTGGTCGTTGACACGCTTCTCATCCGGCATGAATCCACCTGCTAAGACGACAAGGCCTGGCTGTTACCGGCGCGATTCGCCAGAATATGCCGGGACAACAGCCAGTCCGCGCCCCAGATCGCAATCCTGAAAATCAGGAAAACCAGCAGGGTCAGCAGAACTGCCCGGAAAGGATTCGTCACCATGACATAACGAGGCTGCACGTTGTTGACTGCTGCCGAAACCAGCGCATGATACAGCAGAATCGCCCCCGCCGTCAGCAGCACCACCCAGTAGCGGCGCGCCCAGCGCGGCACAAACACCAGCAGGGTCAGCAGGCCATAATACAGATATGGCTGGGGACGACCCAGTGAACGATAGCGGAACATCAGGTAATCCACCACATCTTTAGCCAGGGGCGACCCCGGCAGCGGTGGACACAATGCCAGCCGCATCTGGCGGTATCGCTCACGAAAGTCCTCGAAATTCGCGTTAATGTAGTCGCGTATCCCCCACGTCCAGCCCCAGCCACGTTCCAATGTGCTTTCCGGGGTTAACATGTCAATCTGGGCGTCGGTCATCCGGCATTGGACTTCGCTGGGCAGTCCGGGGTCAATGCCGACCTGCTGGCCGGAAAGCGACAAAAAAGCGTTGGTTCGCTGCCAGATGCCCTCAAGGTAAGGCCACCAGTTGGCCGCTATGCTTTCGAGGGTGGTATTAACGACCAGCCCGATCATGCCATCCCAACTTCCGCGCACCGTATAATAACAGTTGTAGAATTGCAGCCCCAATTCCGCACAGCGGCTATTCAGCGCGATGAACTCCGCCGATGCCGGGCCATTTTCCGGCGTCAGCCAGTCCTTATTACGCAGCACCACTCCCGTCACCATATAATCACTGCTGGTCGTGCCTTCAACACCACCCAGCCAGATCTGAGACAGCAGCGAATATATCATCAGGTAGGCGACAAAACCGCCGATGAAGACCAGGGTGCGTTTCCAGCGGCGGGTGCGCAGCCAGAAAATGACCGCCAGCGGGACGATCAGGAATCGCCCGACCGCGCGGGTTAACATCAACAGCAGCAGCGACAGGGCGGGCAGTGTATCGGCCAGCGGCCAGCCCTGCGGGGGCGTCTTCTGCAGCCGTCGCATAAAGAGGTAGAACGTCACCGCCAGCAGCAGCATATACAGCGGCTCGGTGGAAATGAAGTTGAATGGAGTCGCCGTCTGAAAATCCAGCAGGATCACCAGCGCCGACAGCAGCGCAAAAACAGGCTGATACGGCTTAAGAGCCAGGTAGTACAGCGGCGCGAGCGCGGCAGACATCACAATCTGCGTGCCTACCAGCCAGTAGAGAGACCCCAACCACTTGTAACTGACCAGAATCAACACTGAATACAGCGGCGGCACCACCTGACTCAAATTGGGTATATCCAGCCCGTTCAAGCGTTCAGCGTAGAAAAAATAGGCCAGCGAGTCCGCGCCATGGGCCGGGGGATAAGCCAGCAGGGAAAGCAGCGCGCGCAGGAATCCAAGCCCGAACAAGACCCAGGTCATCCGGCGGAAACTGCACACTATTTGCAGGCGTTCCGACAGGCGGCGCAAAGCAGGCGTTTGAATTGGAGATTCGCGCAGCAGATGGTACAGCAAATGAAATCTCCTATGAGGCCGTAGACGAGAATGTTGGGAACTATAACACCCGTTAACCCTTCGCACAATTACGCATCCGGCGCTGGGTAACCGGGGTCAGCCGCAGAACCGCCGCCGGCAGCACAACCGCGGCTAGACTCATCACAAACCATGTTCGGCTGTGTATCCGGCTGAGAAAAAAGCGGCGGAAGGGCGCGTGACGAGGGCGGCATCAGGAGAAAAAGTCATCGCCTGCATTCCCGATGTTTTCATAACCGGTGGTTATTGTACTCACCGGGCAGCCATCCTACAACCGCCCGGCGCAGGCGTGCACGCCGGCGCTTAACCACGCAGGCGCGGCAGCAGGCCGCAGTACCGTTCGGCCACCCTATTGTTGTTCACGGCGATGTGCAGGGCTTTATACGTGCCGACCACCACCACCAGCTTGCGGGCGCGGGTGATGGCCGTATAGAGCAGATTGCGCTGGAGCATCATGTAGTGCTGCGTCAGCAGGGGGATGACCACTGCCGGGTATTCTCCGCCCTGGCTGCGATGCGTACTGATGCAGTAAGCGTGGGTCAGCTCTTCGACCTCGCTCCACTCATAGTCAATGTAGCGCCCGTCAATAACCACTTCCAGCGTATTATCGTCAAAATTGATCCCGCTGATGCGCCCGATGTCGCCGTTAAAAACCTCTTTTTCGTAGTTATTGCGGGTCTGCATCACCTTGTCCCCGGCGCGAAACACCCGCCCGCCCAGCTTCTTTTCGGCCTGGCGCGGGCTGCCGTTGAGCGCCTTCTGAAGCGCATCGTTGAGGGCGTGAACGCCGATCTGCCCGCGATACATGGGGGCGATCACCTGGATGTCGTTCATCGGGTCGAAGCCGAACTTGTTCGGAATCCGGCTTGACACCAGGTCTACCACCAGTTCCGCCGCTCGTGCCGGGTCTTCTTCCTGGAACAGGAAAAAATCGCGGCTCTGGCTGTCCACCATTGGCATCTGCCCCTGGTTGACGCGGTGCGCGTTGACGACGATCAGGCTGCCTTCGCTCTGGCGAAAGATGGTTTGCAGCCGGGTGACGTGTGCCAGGCCGCTGTCTATCACATCGTGCAGCACGTTGCCCGCCCCAACGCTGGGAAGCTGGTCAACGTCGCCCACCAGCAGCAGATGGCTGGTGGGGCGCAGCGCCTTCAGCAGATTGTAAAACAGCACCAGGTCAATCATGGAGGCTTCGTCCACGATCACCATATCGGCTTCCAGCGGGTAATCCTCGTCGTGCAGGAAGTGGCCGTCCGGCGAATAACCGAGCATCCGGTGAATGGTGGTGGCGGTCTGGCCGGTGGCTTCGCTCAGGCGTTTGGCGGCGCGCCCGGTGGGGGATGCCAGTTTGAAGGGGCGTTCGGCGCTCAGCAGCGCATTGATGACCATTTGCAGCGTGGTGGTTTTGCCCGTCCCGGGGCCGCCGGTGAGGACGGACAGTTTGCTGGTCAGCGCCGCCCGCACCGCGCCCTGCTGCTGGTCGGTGAGCGCAACCTGATTGGACTTCGCCAGTTCGGCCAGGAAGCTCGGCCAGTCGGTATCCTGCCAGGCTTTGACCAGGCTGGACGGCGCGCCCGCCATGTCCAGCAGCCGCCGCGCCACGCCGCGTTCGGAATGGTAATACATAGGCAGGTAAACCACGCCCAGCGGGCGGCCATCCTCATGAATCACGTCGCTGTAGAGTTCTTCTTCCTGCATCAGTTGGTTTAGCACAAACTCCACCACCGGCAGATTTTCGATCTCCAACAGCTTGCCGGCTTCCTCTACCAGCATGGCGCGGGGCGCGCAGGTGTGGCCGTCCAGCGCCAGTTTGTTGAGCGCGTAAAACAGCCCGGCGCGGATGCGTCCGCGCGACTCGCCGGTGACGCCCATGCTGCGCGCAATGGCGTCCGCCCGGATGAAGCCGATGCCGAACACCTCATCGGCCAGTCGATAGGGGTCTTCCTTCACCCGTTCGATGGTCGCCTGCCCGTATTCGCCGTAGATGCGGAGCGCCATCCGGCTGCTGATGCCGTAACCCTGCAAAAAGATCATGATCTGACGCATGGTCTGGTTTTCCGCCCAGGCTTTGATGAGGTCTTTCGCCAGGTTGGACTTCAGCCCCGGCACTTCGCCCAGGCGCTCCGGCTCACGGTCGAGGATGTGCAGCGTCTCCTCGCCAAAGTAATCCACGATGCGTTCTGCCGTGCGCGGGCCAATGCCCTTGACGATGCCGCTGCTGAGGTAGTTGATGATGCCGGCGCGGCTGGTGGGCAGAATCGGTTTGACGATTTCGGCGCGGAACTGCATCCCGTAACGCGGGTCGTTGACCCAATCGCCGGCAAACTCCACCGCCTCGCCGGGCTGAAGTTCCGGCATCGAACCGACGACCGTCACCGTGCCGTCGCGGGCGGACAGGTCAGGGCGGTTTTTGTCCGGCAGCAGCCGCAGCACGGTATAACCGTTCTCGTCGTTATAATAGGTGATTCGTTCAATCGATCCGGTCAGTGTTTCCATAATGGGCATTGTAGCAGAAAGCGCGCCGCCGCACACCCGGCGGATTCGATAAAATTTTCACAATCCTCTCATGCCGTGTTCACATGATACGGCTAAGATATGTTCATATTTTGTTCACGTTACAGGGAGATAACCCATGCTTCAACTCGGCCAACCCGCGCCGGATTTTGAACTGCCGAATCAGGACGGCAAGCCCGTCCGCCTGAGCGATTTTCGCGGCCAGAAAGTGGTGATTTTCGCCTTCCCGAAAGCCAATACGATGGGCTGCAACGCTCAGGCCTGCGGCTTCCGTGACGAATTCCCGACCATCGAAACGGCCAATGCGGTCGTGCTGGGCATCAGCGCCGATACGCCCGCCGAACTGAAAGCCTGGAAACAGGCCAAAAAGCTGCCCTATGATCTGCTGTCGGACACCGAGCGCCGCGTGCTGGCAGCCTGGGGCGCGTGGGGGCTTTCACTGTTGAATGTGATAAATTTGCCGCTGATGATGCGCTCCTATTGGGTGATTGACGAAAACGGACTGGTGGCCGATATGCAGGTGGGCGTCAGTCCGACCGGCAGTGTCAATAAGGCGCTGGCGGCTTTGAAGGTGACGAGTCGCGCTGCCTCTTAGCGTCTACAGGTCGTGCAGTTCTTCCAGGCTGATGAACCCTTCCCGCAGCGCATGGAGCGCCGCAGCGTTGCGGTCTTTGGCGCCCAGCTTGTTCATGGCCTGCGCCAGCGACTCGATCACTGTCGGCAGTGGAAGCTGCAAAACGCGGGCGATGTCGGCGTTTTCCAGCCCGGCGGCCACCTGTAACAAAACCTGCCGCTCCTGCTCGCTGATTTTCGACTGGCTGCCGCCGCTGCCGATCAGGCCGCCGACGATGCGCTCCGCCACGCCCTGCCCCAGGACGAGCTGCCCCTGCGTGACCTTCTGAATGCTGTCGAGCAGTTCGTTTTCGTCGGCAGATTTGAGGATGTAACCATGCGCCCCGGCGCGCAGCGCCCGCATGATGTACCATTCTTCCTCGCGTCCGGTCAGCACCAGCACTTTGACGTTGGGGGCTTCGGCGCGGACGGAAGGCAGGATGTCCAGGCCGCCCTTGCCGGGCATGTTCAGGTCAAGCAGCAGCACGTCCGGCAGCGTCGCCAGCGTTTGTTTAAGCGCGGTTTCGCCTTCCGGCGCTTCGCCCACCACGACATATTCATCGTGCGATTCCAGAAACGAAGCCAGGGTGCGCCGCAGGATGGTATGATCGTCCGCCAGCAGGACGCGAATGGCCGGTTTGCGTCGCTGGAGCAGCGCCTGACCGGACTCGGTGGGTCGGATATAGGTGGCGGTATCCGGCGTGGGCGGCGCAATGGCTTCTTCCGTCGGGGCGTTGGGGACGGCGTTTTTGAGCGCGTTTGCCAGCGCCTCGCAGCTCTGGAAGCGGCGGGCCGGGTTTTTCTCCAGCGCCTTGAGGATGACGCGCTCCAGTTCGACCGGCATATCCGGCGCGATCAGGCGCGGCGGCGGCGGCGGCTGTTTGACCTGCTGTAAAAGCAGGGCCGGGATTTCGTCGGCGTCAAACGGCAGGTGGCCGGTCGCCATTTCGTACAGCACCACCCCCAGCGAATAAATATCGGTGCGGTTATCCAGCGTTAAACCCTGTGCCTGCTCCGGCGACAGATACGCCGGCGTACCGATCACCATGCCATCCGCCGTCACGCGGGTAGCCTGCTTCGGCAGCGCCAGCCCTAAATCCATGATTTTGATCTGTCCATCCTGCGTCACTTTGATATTGGCAGGTTTGATGTCCCGGTGAATGACCGAACGGCTGTGCGCATATTGCAGCGCCAGGGCAATCTGCGCCCCTAACTGCACGACCACTTCCGCTGAGGTGGGGACGTAGTGTGACAGCGGAAAGCCCTCGACATACTCAACCACCAGGAAGTTGAGATCGTTTTCCTCGGCGATGTCGTAAATCGCCATTATGTTGGGGTGGTTCAACTGTGCCGCCGCGCTGGCTTCCTGGAAAAAGCGTTTGCGGGTGGCCTCGCGCACGTGGGGCAGCAGCACTTTGAGCGCGACCTGCCGCCCCAGGCGGGTATCCACCGCTTTATAGACGGTAGCGGTCGAACCATCGCCAAGATGTTCCTGTATCTGGTAGCGGTTGTGTAATTTGCGTCCGATCATTGCCGGTTATCCAGGGGTTTAATCCACGACTTGTAGCATAACATCGAGAAAGCTACAGGACAAGCCGCGCCGCGTTTCAGGGCAATTGCACGAAAATACTTCGTCTCAATAAGCGAGCTTTCGCCTTCTGACCCCTCCCCCAAACCCCCTCATGCTCAGGGAACAGACATCCCCATTCGGCTCGCCGAATTCGGGGCAGGGGCTTAACACGACTTTTACTCCCCCTTTCTCCATATACGATACGGCGACCGACGGACGTCCTTTCAGGGACGAAAAGGACCGGGGGCATAGATACAAGGGTTCGTGTGACGCGAAATGACAGTTTGAAGCGATTGCCCTCGGCCAATGCTCCAATTAGTGGCATGTTGAAGCGGGCAGCGTCCTCCCCTCGGAAAATGAGCGGTTGGAGAGCAGGCGCGCGCCGCGCCCACCCATGCTCAAGGTAAATCCAGCCGCAGGAACAACACCGGCTCTTTACCCTGGCCCAGATTGAGCATCACGGTATGGCTGTCCACGAAACCCAACCGCCGGTAAAGCGCCAGCGCGCGCGGGTTCGTCAGCGCCACGCCGATTTCGATCACCTGGGCGTGCATCTGAGCGGCGGCCTGTACCAGATATTGAATGATGGCCGTTCCATAACCCTGGCCGCGCGCGGTCTGCGCGATCATCAGATCGCTGATTTCGGCGCACGACGGCCACAGCGCCATCTGGCCGTAGCCCAGCGGCGCGCCCGTGTCGTCCAGCACGACCACACCCAGGCCGCGCCCGTCGGCAGCATTCTGCAATGCATGAGACACCAGATTATAAACGCTGGTGAAGGGGCGGTTCGGCCAGCAGGTGGCGTGCAGCGGCTCCGAGTCGGTCAGCCGCACCGGGCGAATAGGGATCGAGGGGGCGGGTAATTGCAGCGCAAGCGGTATCATCGTAATGATGAATATAACACAAAAGACGCGCGGCGGAAAAACCCGCCAGCGCGCCGGTTTAGAACAACCCGCCGCGGTGCAGCCACATCTGCTATAAAGCGGCGGTCTCCGGGGCGGACGCGCCGGTTTCCACCTTCACGCCGCGCCAGAAGGCCACGTATCCGGCGATCTGCCGAGCGAGGTCGCTGGGGGCAGGATAGTACCAGGCCGCGTTTTTATTCACCTGTCCATCCACTTCGATGTCGTAATAGCTGGCCTGCCCTTTCCAGTGGCAGACGGTATGGTGACTGCTTGCGCGGAAAAATTCCCGGTTGATCGCGTCCGGCGGAAAATAATGGTTGCCCTCAACCACGATGGTCTGATCGCTTTCCGCCAGCACCGCCCCGTTCCAGATCGCCTTTACCATAAGCTGTGAGTCTCCTGGTCAAAAACAGGCCGATAGAATTTCTCACAGCCATAGACCCGCGCCGTCGGCATATCCTTACCCCGCGCCCGATTCGTTTAGCGAACACTCATCCAGCCCCGTGAAAATGCGGCAGCACGTCGCGGGCGAACCGTTCCAGGTCGGCGATATTGTCCTGGTCAAGCCATTGCAGCATGAAACGTTCCACGCCGGCTTCGGCAAAACGCCCCAACTGCTCGATAACCGCCCCGGTCGTGCCGACGATCAGCCCGCGCGCGATGGTTTCGTCGGCGTCCCGCGTGCCGAGCTTGCGGCGCACGTCGGCGTCGTCGCGGCCATAGACCAGCTGCGTCATCAGCGACCGTTTGACGCTGTGCGGCGCGCGTCCCTGCTGGTCGAGCAGATCGTCTAGCTGCCGGCTGCGTTCCCGATAGGTTTCCAGGCGGATGAACACGGCGTTCCACTCGGTCGCGTAACGCGCCACCAGCGGCAGGGTGCGCTCCGGGCCGTTGCCGCCGATCAGGATAGGCGGGCCGCCGGGGCGCTGCGGACGCGGCAGCAGCATCGCCTCGTCCAGCGTGTAATACTGCCCTTGGAACGTGACCGGTATATCGCTGGTAAGCAGGCGCGTCACCACTTCCAGCCCTTCGGTCAGCCGGGCATACCGGGTCGGGAAGTCGTAAAACGGCACGCCGAACGTGTAGTGTTCGCGTTCCTGCCAGCCCGCACCCATGCCCAGCACCAGCCGCCCACCGCTCAGATCGTCCACGGCGGCGGCCATGCGCGCCGTGATGGCCGGGTGTCGAAAAGTGATCGGCGTCACCAGCGGCCCGAACTCGATGCGCCGGGTGTGGTCGGCGGCGTATACCAGCGATACCCACAGTTCCAGTGAATCCTTATCCGGCGCGCTGGCATTGGTGAAGTGGTCGGAGCGGAACAAAAACCGGTAGCCGAAGTCCTCGGCGGTTTTAAGCAGCCGCTGCCAGCGCGGCCAGTTGAGGCCATCCTGCCCTTCGATCATCAGGCCAAGCTGTACCATGTCCCCTCCCACATAAAGTCAGTTCCGAGTCTAAAACAAGAATGCTGCGTCCGGGTATCCGGCTTTCAGGATGAGGATTGTAGCGAACTTCGGCGCAGGCCGCCGGGGGATGGTCATGTCAGGACGGGGAGCAGCTCAAACGATTCGACATGGCGGGGAGGCACCAGACGAAAATCGCGGTGATCGAGCGTCAGCACCCGGCTGACGGTCAAACGTTCAGCAGCAGCAACGATGGTCGCATCCACAAAATCGAGCCGTGTATCGGCATACTTTTGCAGCAGTTGGGCGGTACGCTGGATGTTATCCTCTTCCAGGGCGAGCAGTAGGAATTTCATCTTCGGCAACCGGAGCAAAAACTCGGCCACTTTAAGGTTTCCACCTGCGCGGCCAAGCAGATAGCCAACTTCAGCCAGCGTTGACTATGGTAGATAAATCATCGGCTGCTGCTTGTAAACATCCAGGCATCGTCTATGTAAAGCGTCTTTCTGATTGGCGACGGTGACGACAAAACTGGCATCGGCGACGGAATTCATCGCGGGTTATCCCGTTTATCTTTCGGCAAACCAAATTCTGCGCGCAGAATCTCTGATGAGCGCGTCGCCAGGTCAGGCGGCCCCTTGAAGGACCACTCACCGTTCAGGGGCGAGTCTTCTTCAGGGCGATACGCGCCAGCACTTCGATTCGCATCAATCACCTGATCAATATACGTCGCCAGATGAACGAGCTGCTCATCATTCAGATCGTCCAGCCTGGCGACAATTTCATCCCGTGTCGTCGCAATCGTATCCTTCTGTACTCATTGTAGCACAACAAATTACTTAGCCGAACGAGTCCGCGCGTTTTACACCTTGCGCGCGATGAGCAGCGTGCTGAAGTTGAACGCCCAGGGCAGCACCACACGCAGCACGCCGCCCAGCGCGTCGGCCAGGGCGCTGGTCTGGTAATAACCGCGCCCCCGGAACGGCCCGCCCAGCCCCCACAGCGTAAAAGCGTGGCTGGTCGGCA
>JACAES010000169.1 GCA_013388735.1 Chloroflexota bacterium
GGCGAAGCTGGTGGTGGGGACTGACCGCTACGCCACCACATTCACGCATCTGGCGGAAATCCCGACGCTGGTCGAAGCAAGTTTGGATGAACTACCCTACCCGGCCAATACCTTCGATCTCGTCACCTGCTCGTGGGTGCTGGAACATCTGCAAACGCCGGCAAAAACCTTCGCGGAAATGGCGCGGGTGTTAAAACCGGGCGGGCATTTCCTGTTCATCACGCCCAACAAAAACAACTACGTGGTCTGGCTGCGGCGCATTATTCCCAACCGCCCGGCCAAACGCATTGTTTACCGAATTTACGGGCGCGACGAGGAATTCATCAACCCGACCTACTACCGCGCCAACGGCTATCAAGATCTTCACCGGCTGCTAACCGGCGCCGGCTTACAGGAAGAACGTTTTGAACACGTCAGCGACCCGTCCTATCTGGCGGTGAATGAGGTGATGTTCCAGCTGAGCGTGCTGGCCGAACGCCTGATTGACGCCGCCTGGCCGCGCGGGCGTGTGCATCTGGTGGGGCTGTACCGGAAAAATCCTTCCCCCTAACCCCGTCAGTCCCATACACGGAGAGGGGGTGCTGAGAGCGCGTTGCAGGAGATGGTGTCATGGTAAAACGGCTGTATGATCTGGCTTACGGACGGGCGGGCGACAAAGGCAATATTGCCAATATCAGCGTCATCGCGCGTTCGCCGGAAGCCTATCGGGAAATCAAGGCGAAGCTGACGGCAGAACGGGTGAAAGCGCATCTGGGTGATCTCGTCAAAGGCCGCGTGGTGCGCTACGACCTGGACAACATCGAGGCGCTCAACTTCGTCTGTTACGAGGCGCTGGACGGCGGCGCGACCCGCTCGCTGCGGATTGACCCGCTCGGCAAGTCGCTGGCCGGGGCGCTGCTGTACATGGAATGGGAATAACAGAGACACTGCCTTATATCTGTTTAATATGTTTTTCCAAAAGGATTTATTGCTATGGACTCAGTTTTTGAAACGCTTGCCGTCACCCTCACCCCACCTTTTGCGTATATCACCTTAAACCGGCCCGAAGTCAAAAACGCCATGAACGCCCGGATGGTGCTGGAACTGATCGCCACATTCGAGGCGCTGCGCGAAAACCGCGACGTGCGCGCGGTGGTGCTGTCCGGCGCGGGCGGCACGTTCTGCGCCGGCGGCGACATCAGGGAACTGGCGGCAGCGCTCCAGGGGGGCGAAATGGACGCCATGCAGGATGCTTCGACGCTCGACCGCCTGCTGCGGCTGGTCAACGAAGCGCCACAGGTGGTGATCGTCCGTGTCGAAGGCGCGGCGATGGGCGGCGGCTTCGGGCTGGTGTGCGTGTCGGACATCGCCATCGCCAGCGCCGACGCGAAAATGGGACTGCCGGAAGTGCGGCTCGGCCTCGTCCCGGCGCTCATCTCGCCCTATGTCATCCAGCGTTTAGGACTGACGCGCGCCCGCGAACTGATGCTGACCGGACGGCGTTTTGACGGGGCGGCGGCGGCGGCCTACGGCATCGTGCAGGAAGCCGTCCCGGCGGAGTCGCTCGAAACGCGCATGAATGCCATACTGGACGATATTCGCCAGTGCAGTCCGGCGGCGCTGGCGGCCTGCAAGCGCCTGATCTTCGCCGTCATGGACAATCCGCCCGACGAAACCCTGGACTACCGGGCGAACCTGCTGGCGGAACTGCGCCGCAGCGAAGAAGGGCTGGAAGGCATGATGGCCTTCGCGCAGAAGCGCAGGCCGAAGTGGGCTGAATAACAACGCAAAAACATGAAGGGTCGAAGGCGCAAAAAATAATATGACCATGATCCAAAAAATCTTAATCGCCAACCGGGGAGAAATCGCCTGCCGCATCATTCGCACCTGCCGGGAAATGGGTATTGCGACGGCAGCCGTTTATACCGATGCCGACGCACACGCGCGCTACGTCGAACGCGCCGACGAAGCGATTTATCTGGGCGCGAGTCCGGCGGGGGAAAGTTACCTGAATATCGAGAAGCTGATCGCAGCGGCCAAACGCGCTGGCGCGGACGCGGTACACCCCGGCTATGGCTTCCTGGCCGAAAACGCCCGCTTTGCCCGCGTGGTGCTTGACGCCGGCCTGATCTTCATCGGCCCGCCGCCCGACGCGATTGAGGCGATGGGCAGCAAACGCGGCGCGAAACTGATGCTCAAGAACATTCCGGTCGTGCCGGGTTACATGGGCGACGAACAATCCGACGCGCGGATGCTCGTTGAAGCGGCTCAGATCGGTTTTCCGATCATGGTCAAAGCGTCGGCGGGCGGCGGCGGCAAGGGAATGCGGCAGGTGCAGACGCCAGACGAACTGCCCGCCGCGCTGGAAGCCGCCCGGCGCGAGGCGCTGCAAGCCTTTGGCGACGATACGCTGCTGCTGGAAAAGGTCGTCCACAAACCGCGCCATGTGGAAGTGCAGATTTTTGGCGACCAGCACGGCAACGTCATCGCCCTGGGCGAACGCGAATGCACCATCCAGCGGCGGCACCAGAAGATCATCGAGGAAACGCCCTCGACTGCCTTAACGCCCGACCTGCGCGCCCGCATGTTCGAGGCCGCGCGCAGCATCGGCACGCAGTTGGCGTATTACAGCGCCGGGACGGTGGAATTTCTGGTAGATGACCACAAGAATTTTTACTTCATGGAGATGAACACCCGCCTTCAGGTCGAACACCCCATCACCGAAGAAACCACCGGCTTCGATCTGGTGCGCTGGCAGATCATGGTGGCGGAAGGTTTTCCGCTGCCGGATATGGATGTCTACCCGGCAGGCCACGCGATTGAGGTGCGCATCTATGCTGAAGATCCGGCCAACCAATTTTTGCCCTCCACCGGCAAAATCGTGCGCTGGCGCGAACCCTCCGAAGTGCGGGTGGATGCCGGCGTGCGAACAGGTGACGACGTGACCGTCTATTACGACCCGATGCTGGCGAAGGTGATCGCTTACGGCGAACACCGCGAAGGCGCGATCCGCCGGCTTGACCACGCGCTGCGCGACCTGCAACTGTTGGGTGTGCGGCACAACATCACCTTCCTGCGGCGCGTCTTAACCCACCCCGACCACCTCGCCGGGGACATCACTACCACCTTCATCAGTGACCACCCGGAACTGTTCGAGCCGGAAGCGCCCCTGCCGGCGGTAGTGCTGGTGGCGGCGGCAGTGGCGCGGTTCCAGTCCGCGGCTGCCGCTTCCGGCGCTGACCAGACCGGCAGCCCGCACTGGCGCAACAACCCGAATCGCCCTCTCCGGGAGCGGTTCAAACATGAGGGCGCAGAATACGAGGTGCAGCTTACGCCGCTGGGCGATGACCGCTACACGGCGCAGATCAGCGAGCAGACTTACGACGTGCAGGTGTGGGCGCGCGCCAACGGCGGCGAGGACATCACCCTTTCGCTGGACGGCCACCGGCAGACCGTGACAATCGTGCCGGGCGACGGCAAAACCTGGTGGGCGCATCTCGATGGGCGCAGCGCGGCGCTGGCCTGGCTTTCGCCGCTGCCTGAAGGCCGACGCGCGGCAGAAGCAGCAGGCTCGTTACACGCGCCCATGCCGGGGCAGATCCGCGCGGTAAATGTGGCGGTCGGCCAGCGCGTCAGCGAAGGGGATACGCTGGTCATCCTGGAAGCGATGAAAATGGAACACCGCATCAAAGCGCCTTATGCGGGTGAAGTGACGGCGGTTTTTTATCAGGTCGGCCAGTCGGTGCCGCCAGAAGCCGTGCTGCTGGAACTGCACCCATTAGAATAACATGAGATAGTACCGAAACGGGACGTAAGGCGGGCTACGAACGGACATTCTAGAGTACTATAAGGAGGGTGTGTTTACACATCTATTGATTTTACGGTTTGGTATTTGAGGAGGAGCGATGTCTAAGAAACCGCTGCATCGTCTGCGCAGCCTCGCCCTACTGGTGATTTTTGTTTTGTTGTTCAGCGTCGTGTATGGCATCCAGGCGCAGGACAACATTCTGCGGGTGGGCATGGTCGCCCCACAGGTTCTTGATCCGGCGCTGGGTTCCAACGACCCTGAGATTTTACTCAATCGTTCCATTTACGATTATCTGATCGAAGTCCTGCCGGACAAAAGCATCGTTCCCAACCTCGCTTCCGCCTGGACGGTCAGCGATGACGGCCTGACCTACAGCTTCACCCTGCAACCAGACGTCACCTTCCACGACGGTTCGGCCTTTTCGTCCGCCGATGTGGTCTACACCTTTAACCGACTCAAACAGATGGAGTCACCGGCGCTGAACCTGCTGGGCGAATTTGAGATCAGCGCGCCGGATGAGGCGACGGTCGTATTTACGCTGCCCCAGGTGAATGCCGACTTCCTGTACGGCGTGGCCGACCGCTTCGCGCTCATCGTCAAGGATGGGTCGCAGCCGCCGGACTTCAACGGCACCGGGCCGTTTGTATTGAGCGAATACCGCGAATGCGAACGCGCCATCCTCACGCGCAATGACGCCTACTGGAAAGCAGACCAGCCGGCGCTGGACGGCATCGAGTTCGTCTTCATCAACGACCCGATCACCCAGGTGGACGCGCTGCGCAGCGGGCAGGTGGACTTCATCTTCAAAATCAGCCCGGAACAGGTGAGCGTGCTGGAAACCGAAGCCGGCATCACCGTCATCCAGAAGGCGACCAACCAGCATCCGGTCGTGCGCCTGCGCACCGATGAAGGGCCGGGGCAGGATGAGCGCGTGCGGCAGGCTTTTAAGCTGGCGACCAACCGCGATGAGCTTAACGAACTGGTGCTGGAAGGGCGCGGCGTGATCGGCCACAACAACCCGATCGGGCCGAGCTACGGCGTGTTCTACAACGAAAGCACCGAAGAACCGGCGCACGACCCGGCAGCCGCCTGTGCGCTGCTGGCCGAGGCGGGTTATCCTGATGGTCTGAACATGACGCTGCAAACCATCAACGTCCTGGGTTACGACGTGCTGGCGACCGTCCTTCAGCAGCAGTGGACCGAAGGCTGCATCAATGTCGAAATCCAGGTGAACGAAGAAGGCTTTTACTACAGCGACGATAACCCCGACAACTGGCTTCAGGCGGAGCTGGGTATCACCGGCTGGGGCGACCGCCCTATCCCGCAGGGGTATCTGACTCAGGCTTATGTGACCGGCGGCGTTTATAACGAAACCCACTGGTCAGACGCCGAACTGGACGAACTGGTGGCGCAGGCCGGCACAACCACCGACCAGGATGCGCGGACGGCGATTTATCACCGGATCGCGGACATCTTCGCCGCGCGCGGGCCGATCATCATTCCCTGGTTCGCGCCGATTTTCGGAGCAGCCCGCGACAGCGTGCAAAACCTGGATATGAATCCCTTCCCCGGTCTGACCGATTTAAGAGCGGTTTCGCTCGGCGGCTAGCCGGACAGAACGGGACATCCGGCCTGAATGGGGTATACTCACAGGGGCGAGCCGATGGTTCGCCCCTCACTTAAAAACGCGACTTAGAACACATGAGCGATCTTAAGGTCACTATCCCGCCGCGATTTTCGTTGTCGCGTTCGGTCGGGGCGGCTCTGAACAAGGCGCTGCGCCAGTTCTGGACGCGCCCGCTGGCGCTGCTGGGGGCAGTCATCGTCGCCCTGTTTTTGCTGCTGGCGTTGATCGGCCCGGCCATCGCGCCCCATGAATACGACACCATCATCCGGGGCGCAGCGCGGCTGTCCCCTTCCCCCGAATATCCTTTTGGCACCGACCGGCTGGGACGCGACGTGTTCAGCCGCGTCCTGTGGGGCGCAAGGGAAATCATCACCATCCCCGGCCTTGCGACCGGCATCGCAGTTGTCCTGGGGACATGTTTAGGTTTGTTCCTGGGGTATATCGGCGGGTGGGTGGATGAAATCATCTCGCGGGCGCTGGACAGCCTGCTGGCGATTCCGGCGCTGCTGCTGGCGCTGGTCATGCTGGGGACGATTGGCCCGTCGCCGGTGGGCGTCGTGATCGTGATCGTCCTGCTGTATGTACCGATTGTGACGCGGGTCATCCGCAGCGCCACGCTCAACGTCCGCAGCAGCGGGTACATCGAAGCGGCGCGGCTGCGCGGTGAGCCGGTGGTTTACATCCTGTTCCGCGAAATCCTGCCGAGTGTGCTGCCGGCGCTGGCGGTCGAGGCCGCGCTGCGTTTCAGCTACGCCATCTTCCTGACGGCCTCGCTGGGCTTCCTGGGATTAGGCGTACAGCCGCCCTCGCCGGACTGGGGGCGGATGGTCAACGAAGCGCGGGAAAGTTACGCGCGCACACCCTGGGCGCTGTGGTTCCCGGCGGGCGCAATCGCAATACTTGTAGTCGGCGTGAACCTGCTGGCCGATGGCCTGCGGCGGATTTTCCGTTATGAGGGGCAGGTCTGAGGATGCCGGGCGGGAAACGATGACTCAAACGCCGGTTATCGCGGCCAATCACCTTTGTATAGATTATAAACTGGACAAACGCTGGGTGAACGCCATCAACGGCGTCTCGTTCGCCATCAATCCGTATGAAACACACGGTCTGGTGGGCGAAAGCGGCAGCGGCAAATCCACGCTGGCGCTGGCGCTGATGCGGTACATGGCCGCTAACGCGCGGATTGAATCCGGCGAAGTGCTGTTCTATGGCGAAAATCTGCTCACCAAAAGTGATGCCGAAATGCGGCGCATCTGGGGGCGGCAGATGAGCCTGGTCCCGCAGGACCCGCTGGCCTCGCTGAACCCGGCTTATACCATCGGTGAGCAGATCGCCGAAATCACGCGGCTGCATGAAGGGTTAAGCCGGCCTGCGGCGCAGCAGCGGGCGGTCGAGATGCTGGAGCGGGTGCGAATCGCCGACCCTGGAGCCGTCGCCCGCAAGTATCCACACCAGTTAAGCGGCGGGATGCAGCAGCGTGTGACGATTGCGATGGCGCTTAGCACGCAGCCCAAACTGCTGGTGCTGGACGAGCCAACGACGGCGCTGGACGTGACCACCGAGGCGGTCATCCTTGACCTGTTCCGCGACCTGATCCGAGACAATCGCGGCGCTGCCCTGTATGTCTCGCACAACCTGGGCGTGATCGCGCAGATGTGCGACCGGGTGACGGTTTTGTACGCCGGCGAGGTGATGGCCTGCGCGCCGGTTGACGAACTGTACGCCAACCCGCTTCACCCCTACACCATCAGCCTGCTCGCCAGCATCCCGCGACCGATGCCAGGACACGAAACGCGCCTGCCGACCATCCCCGGCGTCGCGCCGTCGCTGACCGAACGCCCGCGCGGATGTGTGTTCGCGCCGCGCTGCCCGGTAGCCTTGCAGCAGTGTTTTGATGAAAAACCGCCGCTGGAAGAATCCGGCCCCGGTCGGCTGGTGAAGTGCCACCGCTGGCGCGAAATCGCCGGGGGGACGCTGGCGGTCGAAACGCTGCCTGAACCTCTGGCGGACGCCTCGCAGCAGCCCGCCCCTGCCGGCAAAGGGTATGTGCTGAACGTCGAAGGGTTGAGCAAACGCTACGGCAGCCATACGCTGTTCAGCCGCCTAAACAGCGACGAATCGCGCTTTGTGCAGGCGGTGGATGACGTGGCGGCGCAGGTGCGGGCGCGTTCCACGCTGGGGCTGGTGGGCGAAAGCGGCAGCGGCAAAACGACCCTGGCGCGCTGCATCGTCGGTCTGGAAACGGCGGACACGGGCCGCATTCTGCTGCTGGATGTCGCCATCCCGAACGCGCTGCGCCGGCGTTCCCGCGCCTTTCTGCGCGAGCTGCAAATGGTCTTTCAAAACCCGAACGATACGCTCAACCCCTACCAGACGGTCGGGCAGGCTTTAGGGCGCACCATTCGCCGTCTGAACACCGAGGCGCTGACGCCGGAACACATCCAGGCGCGGGTGATCGAACTGCTGGCTGCCGTCCGGCTGACGCCCGATTACGCAGGGCGCTACCCCGCCGAACTGAGCGGCGGCGAAAAACAGCGTGTCGCCATCGCCCGCGCCTTCGCTACCAACCCGGCGCTGGTGGTAGCCGACGA
>JACAES010000170.1 GCA_013388735.1 Chloroflexota bacterium
AGTTTCAGTACCCTAATCGGGCAAATGAGTTGAGAGAACTGCGCCCGTTGGCCGACGTGATGCCACTTCTGCCAATGTTTCAGTACCCTAATCGGGCAAATGAGTTGAGAGAACCAGTAGAACCCCGACCAGGGTTTGCGTTCGTTTCATGTTTCAGTACCCTAATCGGGCAATTGAGTTGAGAGAACTAGTCCCCCAGCGGCGCGCCGCCAGCCCCGAATCATGTTTCAGTACCCTAATCGGGCAAATGAGTTGAGAGAACGTGGCGGAAGTCAACAGCCGGGTCGTCATCGAGAGTTTCAGTACCCTAATCGGGCAAATGAGTTGAGAGAACTCCCACAGCAGCGCCCGCACCACGACCGCCGTTGGTTTCAGTACCCTAATCGGGCAAATGAGTTGAGAGAACCGTTTTTGATTTTCAGCCGCTTCACGTCAATTTGAGTGCAACATGTCTTTTTTGTGGCGCTGTGACCTTCCTGAGCGGTTGTTTTGCGTCTATTATAGCTCAAAAACAGAGTTGCGACAACCATCTTGTCGCAACTCGATTCCTGTTCAAAAAAGCTGGGGAGTTGAGTCAGCTACACATCGTTACAAAACCGCCGGAACTCACAATCCGCGCAGCGCTGTCGCCAGTCGGTCGCCGGGGGCATTCGTTCCCCGGCGGCGATCTTCCACATTTCATTCAGCGCGGCGTGGACGTTTTTTCGGAGTCGCGGCGTGATAGCCACTTCGACTGCTTTGCGTTTGGGGATGAGGTACAGGAAACCCCGTTTGACCGGCCTGGAGTAAGTTTCTTCCAGCAGCAGTGCATAGGCCGTGAGTTGCAGCTTAAAATGCTCGCCTTCGCGCTGCGCCAGTTTGTAGTCAACCGGAATCAGTTCGTGGGGTGTTTCGATGACCTCATCAATTTGACCGGACAGGCGTAACCCCGCCGACTGTACGGACACGTCGAAAAGCCGGCGGCCCTCAGCAGCGCCCAGAATATCCAGCGACCGGCGCACCGCGCGTTTAGGTTCGGTTTCGTGGATGGCGCTGCTGGCCTGCATTTTATAGGTGATGGGGCGCACGTCCGGCAGGCAGGTGCGATAATAGAAGATACGGGCGCAGTAGGTATGCTGCTTGAGATCGCTCGCGGTAAAAATCCAGGGGTTGTCGTCAATCATGATTGATCTCCAGTCGGTTGTCCCAGTCCTTGATGGCGATGGGGATGAGGCGAATGTTTCCTTTCGTGTCGCCGAGCAGGTTTTCAATCCGCAGCATCAGTTCTTCACGATGGTTACGGCTGAGATGCCCGGCGAAGGCGCTGAACTGGATGCGGTCGAGGCCGTAATCCAGGCAGGCATCGGCCACTTTGGTACGAACGCGGTCGTTTTCGATGTCGTAGATCAGGATAATCGGGTTCATCACCAGGTCGCCTTGAATGCCGGGTAATCGTCACGGTCGCCGCGCAGGAAGGCGGCCAGATTACGCGCCTGATTTTGAATGACAAAGCGAATCGGATAACGCTTGCCTTCGTAGCGCACATCCGTGCCGACGTGATCCAGGATTTTTTGGGCGAAACTGCGGCGCGTGACCTTCGAGAGCAGCCCTTTGTCGTCCTGTTCGACGGTATAACTGCGATTCGCCAGGCCGAATACCGGACGGTCAACGGCAACCTGCCGGAACTCTTCGATCAAATCCAGCACCAGGCTGGGTTTGCCGGGGCGGTCGGCATGTAAGAATCCGGCATAAGGGTCAAGACCGGCCAGAATAATCGCCTGTTCGACCAGGCCATACAGGATGCCGTAGCCGTAGTTGAGCAGGCTGTTGAGGGGGTCGGTCGCGCCGCGCCCGATGCGTCCCGACCAGGCATACTGTGGCGGAAGGATGCTGCCGACTGCCGACCAGTAGCGGCGGGCGGCCACTCCTTCGATACCCATGATCTGCTCTCGGACAGACTCGACCATTTCCCCACCGATGCGGAGTAAGCCAGCGGTCGTGTCCAGCACTTCGCCGGCGCACAGGCGCAGTTCTTCATAGGCGGCGGGGTCAGTTTCGGCGCGTGTTTTGGCAAGGTACTTAAGGGTCGCGGATTGGTTGTGAATTTTGGCCTCAGCCAGGGCGAGGGCAAAACTCAAGCCGCGCTGATCGTAGTAGCTCAAAAGCTGCGCCCGGCGGGTGAAAACTGTTCCCACCAAACCGGGCGCATAAACCGAGGCGAAGTGTTCGCCGTCACCTGCTATAAAAAAGACCGGAATGCCGCGCTCGCAGCAGGCTTCCAGGGCATCGGCTGAGATGCTGATACCCCGGCTGAACACCAGCACCGATTGCAGGTGCATCAGCGGGGCCTGCGCGAGGACTGTTTTATCCTGGGTGATTTTCAGCCGTTCGCTGTATTTGCCGATGTGGGTACCGAACTGGTCGGCAATCAGATGTTCGACGATCATGGTAGACCTCCAGGAACTATCCTTCTGTCTACCCTCATCATACCGACCGGTTGGAATCTATTATTCCAACGGCAGAACTAATTTTCGATGCTGTACCATCCACTGCCTTTGACAACATTTTTGCCGACGTGCAGGCTTTGTCCCCAAGCCAGCCAGTAGCGGAAGGTCGCCAAATCGCCCTGATAGACGGCTGTCCCCACGAAGCCGCCGACCGAAACCGTTTCGTTGGTGCGCCGCGAACCACTTTCCGCCCGTACCCAGCGCGTATCATCCTGTAGGAGGTGTACCGACCGGGACAGTTCCACCAGGTGCAGATAGTATTCGCGCCAGTGTTCCGCCGGCTGCGCCGCGTCCGTGTAGTGCGCCTCTAAAGCCTGGCAGCGTTCGATCAGGCGGGCCAGCAGCGTGGCAAAATCCGGTTCTTTCAGCACGCGCCCGCCGCCGGTGATCTGGGTGGGCGTGAGAAAATTCAGGCGCAGGCGGTCGGCGGGGAGCGCGGCAGCCGCCTGGAGAACACTCACATGATTTACCGGCACATCGGGCAGGGCAATCACGCGGCGGCCCTCGAAAAGCGCGCGTGGTTCGGTGCTGCACGGGTTAACCGCCTGGATCGCCCGGATGCTGAACTGTCCACGCCCGTAGCCAATGCCAAGCTGCCCGGCGCGATACATCGCCTGGGCGACGAAGGGGAACAAATCGGCGGCATCACCAAACAGGTTGATGCCGATAGAAAACGTCTGCCCCGGTTTGAAGCGGCAGTCGCCGCCGGGCAAATCAGGCAGAGGGGGTCGGATGGCAAAGGGCCGGGGAGGGTTAACTCCCCGGCTGTTGTCAGCGGTTTCCAGAGCGACCAGGCGGCACATCGGGCAGTGTCGGGTGTGTTCCGGCGTGCGCGCATTCGGGCTGGTGCAGGCAAACTCTTGTAGCGCAGCCCACAGCGCGCCGCGAATTTGTGCCCCGGCCTGTGGCCCGAAGTGGACAAACGTCCCGGCTTCCAGCGTGAAGACGAGGTGATGAACGGTCAGGTTCAACGCCAGTTCAGATATCCCGCTCAAGGTCGCTCCGTTCGTAGTGAGTGTAACTGCGGCTGCTGCCGACACGGCGGTAGGGCAGCGCGACGTGGCGCAGAACACGATGCACGCCTAACCTGATCGAGTCTGAACTATAGATGTTGGCGTGGCTGAAGGTCAGCTTTTCGCCCGCATCGTCCAACTGCGTCATCAGCGAGTCCAGCGGAAAAGTCGCCTGGCGGCCATCCAGCAGCAGATAGCCAAAGGGCAAAGCATCATGGATATATGGCAGCGCGTCAAGCTGGACGAAACTGCCGCGTTTGCCCAGGTAGTTAACATTGACCAGCCAGCGCACCAGCCGCTGAGCCTGTTCATCCGATGTGGTTTGGAGCGCGATGCCCAGTTTGCCATCCAGGTAAACATATTCCCGGTAGGCGATGCTCTTGCCGAAGTACCCAGCGTGCTGGCTGCCTGGTTCAGCCGGGTTACGGCGTGGTTTCAGCACTTTGGTGAAGGTGTTGTTGACCACCGCGCGCCGGGCCGGGCTGATCGCCACCGGCAGTGCCGCCAGCCACTCCCAGGCAGATTCGGCGGCGCGTTGCCCTTCCAGGCGGCAGGCCACGTCCAGCAGCGCCATTTTGATGCTGAAGGGCGTCGGCACGAGCAGCGACTTGCCGCCGGAACTGGTAGCCGAGGCCGGCTTGAGCGTAAAAAGCGCGGTCGCTTCGTATTCGGCGATAACCCACATAAGATGCCTCACCGGTTATAGGCCAGGGTATAAGGCGCTGTATTCTGTGCCAGGTAAGCGATGATCTCCGTAAAACCGCTCAGGTCGCGGAAATCGTAGACTTCCACTGCACCGGGCGCGATGCCGTCCAGGCGCTCTTTCACGGCTTTGATCTGCTGGCCGTAATCGTCCTTAAGCGGGCTGATCGTTGGCGCGGGGACCGGGCCGCTGCTGAGGCTGACCACCCCGCTGAAATCTACCATGTGCGGAGCCTGCGCCGAACGCATCGCGCCGTTAGGCTGCATGAAGGTATACAACACGCTTTCCAGCAGAGCGCGGGCGCGGGCCGCGCGCTGGTCGGCGTCGAGTGCGTACTCCTGCGTGATGTCGTTGAAGCCGATGCGCGCCAGTTCCAGGTGGCAGATGGCGGCATAAATGCCGGACGAAGCCGGACGGTGGAAGATAGCCTGGCCGAGATTCGAGCCGGAAGCT
The DNA here is from genome assembly GCA_013388735.1 of Chloroflexota bacterium. Taxonomy (GTDB): domain Bacteria; phylum Chloroflexota; class Anaerolineae; order Aggregatilineales; family Phototrophicaceae; genus CFX2. The sequence goes on from JACAES010000170.1 coordinate 4,656, forward strand.
TCGGTGGCTTCACGGTCTTCACTGCGTTTGCCGCTGCTGCGTTCGGTGGCGTACTTGACGTGGAAGTAGCTGTCTGTTTGCACCGAACCGGGGACACCGACCACCCACCCGAACTCGATGACGCTTTTACGCGGGATGCTGCGCCCGCCTTCGGTGATGAGGATGCCCTCGATGTCATCCACCGCACAGGTGGTCAGCAGTTCGGACAGGGTATCGGCATCGTTCATGTCTTTGGTGCGGACGATAAAGTCCGGGTCGGCATTGATACGGTTGGCGTTAAAGGTGCGGCAGCCCGCGCACAGCGGCAGGTCACGTTCCAATGCCAGCCGGGTGAGGTATTCGGCCTGGATGTGTTTGAACATATCGCCGCTGATGGCGTTGACGTTTTGCAGCAGGCCGTTCTGGTCAATGACGTTGACCATGCGGGTCTGAATCTGGTTGCCTTCACCACCTTCGTTGTTCAGGCTGTGCAGGTCGAGCGTGGCGCGGGCGCTGATGGACAGGCTGTAAAGCAGAGTGGTCATTGTTCGTTCTCCTGGTTAGTGTATTCAGTTTCGGGTTCATCGGTTTCGCCCTCGCGCGGCACGCGGGCGTAACCGTGGGCGATCAGCAGGTTGGCGACAGTTTCCGAGCCGTATTCGTCAATGAGCCGGACGACCTCATCAATATCCGATGTCTGGATACTGCGCCGGTAGGGGCCGCTGCGTGTTTCCATGACCTGAGCATTTTCGGCATTGTACTTGTGGAGAAAGTCGCTAAGCATCGCAATAAAGGTTTCAGGATAGCGTGCTTTGCGCGCTAATTCCTGCCCCAGGCCATAACGCACGTCATACTTGCGGTCGCCCTGTTTTTTCCGATACTGCGCCGTGACGGTACTTTGCCGGATGGCATAAGCGATATTCTGGAAACCCGGATTGGTTAAGATGTCGCTAAAACGTCTTTCAATGTTCATGATTAACCTTTCGACAAATGTCGTGCTGAATGAGTGAGCGTATTTACCCTGTTCGCGCCTGCCGATCAGGTAGGCGGGGAAGGCATTGGTGAAGCGGAAGAAAGCCGTCAGGTCATCACCTGACACAAAATCGCGCAGGTGCTGGAGCAGATCAAATGCGTCACTGTGCGATTCGTCAAACTGGCGGGTGACGGCATCCAGTTCGTCCAACAGTTCCTTGTAAAGCCGGGCCTCCTGCTCCGAGTTGACGATGATCCAGCCAGGCAGAGCGATGAAGGCCACGTTCATGACGGCGGCAGCATTGCCCAGGTCTTTGTAGAAGGCCGTGTAAAACCCCCCTACGACCTCTTGTTTTACCCGTCCCAAGCGGGCCATTAACCCCTGCCCTTCCGGTTCGAGAGAATAGGTAAGAAGTTCTTTGAGATAACGAACAGCCGCCAGGATGTCGAATTTGGTTGAGGTTTCGGAATAGCGCATCGTGTTGGCAAAGCGGCCCATCACGCTGCTGTGGTCGGCAAATGTCAGACTGCGTGGCGCGACCACAAACGTTTTGCGGTCTTTTGCGCCGCGAACCTGCCGGGTTATAGCGGCCTCGTAAAAACCGACCAGCTTCAGCCACTCGATCAGCCAGAAGCCGTCCAGGTTACTCATCGCCAGACTGTTGGCTTTAGGGCGATTCTGGCCTTTGCCCTGATCGGGATTGTAAAGCTGCTGGCAGGTCGTAAACGGTTTGATGCCCCAACCGTAGGTTTTATCGAGCTGCTTCCAGGCATCAATCGCAGCGTCCAGGTCGTTGGGCATCTGGCCGAACAGCGCGAACAGGATGCTAAAGATTTCCGGCTGCGCGTCGCGGGTGGCCCACCAGTTTAGCAGCAGGCCGTTGTAACCTGGCAGGGACATCGGGTTAATGGCGCGGAAAATGTCCCAATGTGGATGGGGGGCATCCGGCGCGTTTTGCCCATCACCGGCTTTATTCCGCGCAGCGTAAAAGGCATTCACACGGTCGCGTTCAGCTTCGTAGTCAATGCGATGCAGCACCCCTTCCGGCAGCCCGCCGGCGTTCTTGGGCGTCTGAATAACCACCGCCTTACCCGGCCAGACCATCGTTGAACGCAGACCTTCGAGCGTTTGGGGCAGAAGCGGCGCGCAGGTCACGCAGTAGTACGGGCCTTTATCCTGGATGGTTATATCCGCGCGCGTCTTCTGCCGGTAGTGAAGTTCCAGCAGGACGGACGCCCAGCCGAAAGCCGTCAGCGTATCGGCAAAAGTCTGGGTGGTTTTGTCAATGAAAAAGGTGGCTAGATCATTCATGTATTCTCCTTTTTACAACATAGTGTCATTTTTGCTTACGTTCCTGGAGATATTCCTGCTGTGCCGCGCGCTGTCCCGCGCTGATCGGCGCGGCGCAATACACGCACCAGCAACAGGTAGGCCAGATAACACTGGATTTCTGCCTCAGATAGATCGTCACGCGGCTCGATCACGTTTCGATGCTGCGGATCGAAGTCGTTTGGTATCTCGCGCTGGATGCCATCCAGAACAAGGCCGCCGGCAAAAGCCTGTCTGATGCCGTCGGGAAATGTCGCCCAAATGTGATTGATGGCCTGTTTATGCAGTCGAAAGGCGCGATTTTCGGCAGAGTAAGGCGCATGGTGACGAGCGATGGCGCTGTAGGCGGCGACCAGTAGCGCGGGGTTATCACCAATAGCTTGCTCCAGAATTGGAATGCACGCTATCGCCCCTTCGACGGCGTGCCAGGGGCGGCGGGGCATGGCTTTCTCCTTTTCGCGCTGCTCCTGCGTCCGGCATTCCGTGTGCGCGTAAGCCTTGCCCGGTTCAATCGGTTTGTTTATTCGTTTCTGGTATTCCCGCACCCAGCCCTGCCATCTCTGGCTGAGTTTGCCCACGTCATGCAGCAGAACAGTAATCTCGGCGGCGCGCTGGATGCTGCCGCTTTGCCAGCCCCACAGCCGTTCCAATCGTGCGGCGGTGCCGGCCATTTCGTGCCAGAAGCCGTCATGGTCGAAAGCGGCGTGGTATACCTGATTGATGTGATCTTCGTAGGTTTCCAGGCTGTAGCTGAAACGGCTGCCTTCGCTGCGCTGATCTTTTGGCGGCAGTTGTGCTTCCCAGTGATTGGGGTCGGATAAATCGCTTGGTCTATCGGCCAGGAATCCAAGGTTGGAATGGTAACTTGCCAGTGCCGGATGGACGACAAGGAGTGACGCGCCTTTTGCGGTTTCAGGTGTATCAACCGGCAACCATCTATAACGCGGACGATTTTCCTGTTCAGCATCCGGGTCTTTATCGCGGGGAAGCTGGTAAAGATACAACACGGCCTGTTCACGGCGTGGCAGCACATCCTCGGAAAGCTGGTCAGCACGTTCCAGCCAGTCCTTGATGTAGCCTTGCAGCGTGCCGGGATACAAACTAAAAGCGGGCGCATCGAAGGGCGAGTCCAGCAGTTCATCAGGGTTGGCGGAAATGGTGACGCGCTGCTGGAAAACGTTGCGGATCAGTTCGGATGCAGCGTCATCCTGTCCTCGCATGACAGCAAACATCGCGCGGCGGTGATTCAACTCGCCGCTTTTAAGCTGTTCGACAATCCGCTCGTCGCGCGGGCCGTGTATGACGGAGATGATTGCCTGTTCGTCATCGAATGTAAGTACTTGCCCCGAACGGGCAGCGAACTGATCGAAGGTGGCTGCAAATTCCGCTTTCTGCCCAGCATAGGGGTTAACGTTTTCGCACAGATCAAGCGCAGGCGTTTCGCCTTTGGGGTCGAGGGCGTGACGGTAGATGTAAACGTCGCCTGTTTCGCCCTGGTAGCGGGCGCAGCGCCCCGCGCGCTGGATGATAGCGTTCGCGGGGGCAAGTTCGGTGTGTAATACAGTGCTGGTGATGTCCAGCCCCACCTCGATGGCCTGGGTGGAAACGACGATGTAATCCCTCTCCCGGTTACCTTTGCCAAATCTGTCGCGGATGATGTCTTCAACCCGGCTGCGATCATCCTTAAGAAAGCGGGCGTGCAGCAGCAGCACGTCGGTGTGGGCGTCCTTTCGATCGTTAATCATCTGATAAAGGTGACGTGCGCGGTCTACGGTATTGCAGATAACCAGCGAACGCCCGGTATGGTTTTCCAGCACCGCTTCGGCGGAAAGCGGCTGTTCAGGCGTGTGGTAGCGGCGTGTCTTTTGCTGTGACTGCAAATGCTGCATTTCGGCCCGTTCATCATCGCTGCCCGGCACCACCACCGCGTTGAGCGCCTGGGCCAACCCCTCCAGCATGGCGCGGCTGAAGGTGGCCGTCATCAGGATAAACGGCGTGATGCCGTTGAGCAGTTGCAGCATGTGCAGGGTTGTCGGCAGCGTGGATTCCGGGTCAAACAGGTGAAACTCGTCGAAGACCAGGTATGAGGCCATCACAGCCCCCGCATTGAGATTCCCTCTGCTGCGCGACAGGCTGTAAGGGCGGTTGAGGAAACTGCTCAAGGTCTGGTCAATAGTGGCAAAGATAAGGTTGGCCGACAATTCCCTGTCATCCGGCTGCTCACCGGTCTGAATACTGGTGGTGATGCTTTGCCCTGAGCGCAGGGCATAACGGCCCGCGATCTGCCTGTATTCATGAACGAATTGTTTGGCTAACACCCGCATCGGTACGGAATAAAGACATTTTGTGGGAAAACCATAATGCGGCTCATCCAGCATGTACAAAAAAGGATAAATGGCTGCCCGTGTTTTGCCTGCGCCGGTCGGAGCTTGCAGAATAACATTATGCCATGCCGACAACAAATCAAAAACTCTTTCCTGGTGCGGATACAGATCTGCCTCGTTCACGATTTTATGCTCCAAATATGTCCCTGAATTTTCGGTGGTCGGGTTTGCCCGACTGCGAGAGCGAGAGTTCCCATCCGTAGAGACGCGCCAGTTTGCGCGCTTCACCGGTCATTTCATCGCGCAGTTCGGGCGGTTCAAGCACTTCGCAGTTTGCGCCCCAGGTGCGTATCCAGGGCTTGAGGTCGGTGGTATCGGCCACCTCGAACGTCAGCCGCAGATAACCCGGATGGGTTTCGTCCCATGAGGTATCGGTGGACGTGCGCCAGTTGGTCTCCAGCACCCGTCGGGTGACATCGGGGTGAAAACGCAGCACCACGCGGGTCGTCTGCTCGCCGTAGTAAATTGACCAGGCGTTTGTTAACAGATCGAGGCCGGGGAAATCATCCGGGATGGCGTATTCATGATGAAAAAGTATGTGGGCGCGCTGGATGCGTTCAATTTTGTAGGTTCGCATTGCGCCAACGATGCTGCTTAAACCAATAACATAAGTGGCAAAACCAAGCGACGCGGGCTCAATCAGATAAGGAGAAAGAATGGTTTCAAACGGCTCGCCTCGATATGGCTGATACAGGATTTTTATCTGTCTGCGATAAATATACGCCTGGGCAACCTTTTTGAGCACGTCTTCGTGGTCAGGACTGTGCGGACGGTAACTCAGCATTTTTGCTACCTGAACGATGTCCTGGCTCAAATTCAGATCTTCATTCAGGATATTCGCCAGTTCGTACAGCAGTGTTTCGGCGGTTTCGACGCGCCGGTCGGATTGTTTGACGAACAAACGCATCGCCAAATACAGCACGATAGCTTGTTCGGGTTCGAGATGCAGTTGGCGAGGGGTCGCTGGTTGGTAGGGAACGAGATGCCAGCATATGTCATCTTTATAGATATAGCCTTTTGCTTCCAGTTCGCGCAGATAGTTGTTGACAGCACGGCGTTCAAGCCCCAGCTCTTTGGCGATTTCCTGCTCTTTAAGGCCGTTTGGGGCGCGTTTAAGCAGAAGAAGAATACGATCTAAACGGGCAGTTTTTGTGCTTTGAGCGATTTTTGCCATCTGATTTTCTCCTTTTGGACGGCTCTGTGCAACGCTCCTATACACAGTATAAATACCCGTTGGAATCTATTGTTCCAACTGTGCGTAAATCTTGATGAAATTGTTATATTCAAGCTGTGGACAGAAGATGCGGGACATACCTGCCAATAGAATTCCGCATCGAGGGCAGTTTGGTCCACCCCCGATAAAATGGGGCAAGCTCAAACCGGCATTCTCCTTAGCTACGGACGGTTTCGGGCATTATTAAGCAAGCACAACTACGTCTGGCGACAGCCCACTTGAACACGGTTTGGCTGGCCGCGTCGCAGGG
>JACAES010000162.1 GCA_013388735.1 Chloroflexota bacterium
CACCACACCGTCGGCCATCTGGCCCGTGCCGTGATGGAAGGCGTCACGTTTGCGATGGATGAATGCCTGTCGCTGGTCATCGAGGCAGCGGACGACCCGAATCTGGAGGTTACGATTACCGGCGGCGCGGCATCCTCGCCGGTCTGGCGGCAGATGCAGGCGGACATCTACCGCCGCCCGCTGGCGCTGGCGGGCGGCGCGAATCATGGCAGTGTCGGCGCGGCGCTGCTGGCCGGCGTCGGCAGCGGGTTATACGCCTCATTCGAGGAAGCCTGCGCCCGCCTGCCCCGCGCGGCTGCTTTGGTCGAGCCGAACCCGGCCACCGCCGAAATCTACCAATCCAGGCGCGAACACTATCGCGGCCTGTATGCCCGCCTGAAAGATGATATGCACCGGCTACAGAGTTTGTAGCGCGAAAGCCGCCGCGCCCACCAAACACACATCGTCGCCCAGCGCCGCCGGTCGAATCAGCGCCGGCGGTATGAAAGCCGGGTCCAGTACGTGCGCCTCAATGGTCGTTCGCGCCGGGTCAAACAGCAGGTCGCCCAGCAGGCTGGCGCTGCCGCCTACGATAATCACCTGCGGACTGAGCAGGTGCAGCAGGTTGACCATCCCCAGACCCAGCCAGAAGCCTGCCTCGCGCACGACTTCCAGCGCCAGGGGGTCGCCATTCAGCGCCGCCTGGCCGACCGCCTGACCGGTGATCTCCGGCACGTCTCGCAGCGAGGATGACGCTGATGCCTGAGCCAGTCGTTCCCGCGCCCGCTGCCCGATGGCTGTGCCGGAAGCCAGTTCTTCCAGACGCCGCACCGAACCATCCGCCAGGGTGAAACGCATGTGTCCCGGTTCGATTGCCAGCCCGCTCCACCCGGTGAACAGCCGTCCGCCAACCACCGCGCCGCCGCCCATACCGGTGCTGAGCGTCAGGTAAACCGCCGGGTCACAGCCGCGCCCAGCGCCCAGATGGTACTCTGCCAGAGCGGCCAGATTGGCATCATTTTCCATCCAGGCCGGCGCACCCAACGCCTCGCTGATGATGCTCGCCAGCGGCACATTGCGCCACCCCGGCAGCGTTTTGGCGTGACGGATGATGCCGGTGCGCGAATCCAGCGGCCCCGGCGCGGAAATACCGATGGCTTCGATCACCGCCCCAGACGGCACAACCCGCCGCGCGGTTTCGATGATGCGCCGGATAACCGACTCGGCGGGCTGGTTCACCAGCGACGGCGTTTCATCCCGCGCCTGCTGTTCCAGGTCGGCATTGTACCAGGCCGTGCGCGTGCGCGTGCCGCCAAAATCAATCGCCAGAACGCCCATCGGTATTCAATCCATTGATGAAATCGTACAAAACGCGGTCGGGGGCAGACTGCGGAGCGCCGGCCAGCGAGCCTTCGTGCAGCGCCGCCCGCCCGCCGCGAACGACTACGACCCCGGCACGCGTCCCGTCCCGCAGCGCGGCATAAGCGATGCGCGCCATCTCCGCCGCCAGCGCCCGATCCCGGTGAGACGGCGCGCCGCCGCGCTGAGCATGTCCCAGGCGCGTATCGCGGACGCGAATGCCCGTCCACTGGGGAATGTTCGCCACCACCGCTTCTTTAGTCTTGACACCCTCCGACATCACCAGCAGGGCGTGACCGCGCGTGGTCGCCGCTTCACGCAGGCGTTCCGCCAGCCAGTTTTCGTCATACTCATATTCCGGCAGCAGCACCGCGTCCGCCCCTGCGCCATCGGCCACCGCCAGCGCCAGATAACCCGTATCCCCCCCCAGCGTCTCCAGCGTAAAAATCCGCCCCGGCAGCGCGTGCGCCGTCGCGCGCATTCCGTCTATGACGTGATAGGCGTAGTTGCAGGCCGAGTCAAATCCCAGCGTTTGCTCCGTCCCGGCCACGTCGTTATCTATAGTGGTCGGAATCCCGATACAGGGAATCTCCCAGGCCTCCAGCAGCGGCGGCAGGTGGCGCAGCGAACCATCACCACCAAACAGCACCAGCCCGTTAATATCCCATTCTGCCAGCCGCGCTTTAAGCTGCTGCTCTGCATCCTGTTTTGATAGAACCGGTTCACGGCTGGACTCCAGCAGCGACCCGCCGACACCCGCCCAGGGCGCTGCGGCTTCCGGCGTCAACAGGGATACCGCGCCGTCCAGCAGCCCGGCGAAACCGCCCCGCGCGCCGTAGACCCGACCGCCATACCGCGCCGCCGCCCGCGCGTAGTGATAAAACGCCGTGTTAATCCCCGGCGCATCACCCCCACTCACAAGCATCAACGTCTTCAATTCTGTTTATCCTGATTTTGCTTATTTGCCAATTAACCGGATATTTTCGCGCAATCTGCTCAAAAAGCAAAAATTTGACAATTTTAGGAAAACTTGGTAAGTTGGATGAAAAATTGCTTTCGACTTGTGATGAAGCCTGAAGAGAGTTCTTTACTGGCCGTCGAACGCCAGCGAATCATCTTGGAAATCCTTGACCGCGAAGGCGTGGTGCGGAATGCCGAACTCAAGGAACTGTTGAGCGTCACTGCTGCCACAATTCGTGCCGACCTCCGCGAGTTGGAAAATGCCGGCTACTGCGAAATCATCTGGGGGGGCGCGGTTTCCAAACGCCCCCATATGGCGGGCAGTGAACGTTTTCTGTTCGAGCGCAGCAAGCTCAATCCCGAACACAAGCGTCACATCGGCAAACGTGCCGCCCAACTGGTCGAAGTCGGCCAGACGATCATCGTGGATGCCGGCAGCACCACCGTTGAACTTATCCGGCATCTGCCGCGCGATCTGGAATATCTGCGCGTTGTCACGCCGGCGCTGAATGTCGCGGCGGCGGCGGCGCACTTCCCCAGTATCGAGCTGGTGATGACCGGCGGCATTCTGCGCCATCTCACCTGGTCGCTGATCGGCCCCCAGGTCGTGCGCGCTCTGGACATCATCAACGCTGACTGGGCCTTCCTGGCCTGCGGCGGTTTTAACCTGGAACAGGGTATCACCACGTCCAATATGCTGGAAGTTGAAATCAAACACACCATGCTTAAACGCGCGGCGCGGGTGGCGCTCCTGGCCGACAGCAGTAAATTCAACCGGACGCGCAGCCTTACCGTCGCTCCCCTGCAAGAACTGGATGTGCTGATTACCGACATCGGACTCAGCGACGCCGATACTGACCGAATAAAGGATCACGGCATCGAAGTCATCCGGGTCTGAATCCGTTTAACGAAAGGAGGTTTAGCGACAGACCAGATACATGCAGATCAAGAGTAAATAACGCTTACAAATTGAATTCGAGGAGAAATAATCATGTCGAAGAAACTCATTTTGCTGACGCTGCTCGCCGTGCTGGCGCTGTCAGTTGTGCCATTTGCGGCGGCACAGGACGCCCCCGCCAGCTACACATTCGCGTTTGTGCCGGGCGTGAACCCCGACCCGTTCTACGTCACGATGTCGGCAGGCGTGATGCAGGCCGCCGTAGACTTGGGCGTGGAGATCATCCAGCAGGATCCCGAAGCGTTCGACCCGACGGTGCAGACCCCCATCATCGAAGCCCTGGTCGCGCGCGGTGACATTGACTTCCTGATTACCGCCCCGACCGACAAAGAGCAGATG
>JACAES010000030.1 GCA_013388735.1 Chloroflexota bacterium
ACCCTGGCCGCTCAGGTGGCCGTCGCCGTCCAGAACGCCCGCGCCTACATGCAGACCAAACAGCAGGCCACCATCATCGAAACCTCGCGGGACTTCATCTCGCTGGCCGATCCCCAGGGAACTATCGTTTACCTTAACAGCGGCGGCGCCAAGATGATCGGCTACGACACCCCTGCCGAAATCATCGGCAAACCTATCCCGTTTGTTCACTTCCCTGAGGACTCTCAGAGGGTTCAGCAGGAGGGGCTGCCGAAGGCGCTGGAAACCGGCTACTGGCAGGGCGAAAACGGCCTCAAGCATCGGGACGGACGGCGTATCCCGGTTGACCAGACGATCTTCGTCATCCGTGACGATGACGGCGAGATCATCAACATCGCCACCATCATGACCGACATCACCGAACGTAAGCAGGCCGAACAGGAACGCCAGGAGCAGCTGTTGTTCCTGCAAAACCTGATCGACTCGATCCCGGATCTGATCTTCTACAAGGATGTGGACGGTGTCTATCTGGGCTGCAACAAGGCATTTGCGGCCTTCAGCGGCCTGCCGGAAAGCCAGATCATGGGCAAAACCGATTTCGATATGTTCCCGCCGGACGTAGCGGCTTTCTTCCGCGAGCAGGACCAGATCATGATGCAGCAGCGGCAGAGCCGGAGCAATGAGGAGTGGGTGACTTACCCGGATGGCACCAAGGTGCTGCTGGATACCCTCAAGACGACCTTCACCACATCGAGCGGCGAACCGCTGGGCCTGATCGGCATCAGCCGCGACATCACGCTGCGCCAGCAGCAGGAAGAAGAAGTCCGGCTGGCGCGTGAAGAGGCGGAAATTCTGTACCAGGTCAGTTCGGCCATCAATGAGGCGAAAACGCCGCAGGACATCGCGGACGCCATCGCCACCTATGCGGCCCCGCCGTCCCAACCTGCCATCTTGATAGCGACCTTCGATACCGGCGATGTTACGACTGCCCAGTATGTGAACATCCTGGCGAACCGGACGAGCGACGGCCAGACCACGAGCAGGCTGCGGATTCCGCCGGCGGATTTCGTCGGCAGCTTCATGGGCAGCCCGGACGACATCGTGTACATTAATGACACGCAGAATGACCCGCGCCTGAACGAAGAAACCCGCATCGCTTACCGCGCCTTTAATGCCGAAAGCGTCCTGACCGCGCCGCTGGAAATCGGCGGGCGCATAGCAGGGGCCATCAGCGTGACGACCGCCCAGGTTTACCACTTCACCGAGCGCGACGTGCGCATCTACCGAGCCATCGCCGAGCAGGCGTCGGCGGCGCTGGAACGCTTGCAGCTTATCCAGGAAACGCAGAAACGCGCCGACGAACTGGCGACGGTCGCCCGCGTGAGTGCCGCCACCACCACCATTCTGGACATCGAAGAACTGCTTCAGGCTGTCAGCGACCTGACCAAAGAGAGCTTCCACCTGTACCACGCTCATATCTACCTGCTGGACGAAACCGGCAAAAAGCTGGTGCTGGCCGCCGGCGCGGGTGATGCCGGGCGCATCATGAAAGCCGAAGGCCGCTCCATCCGGCTCGACCACCCCAACAGCCTGGTCGCCCGCGCCGCCCGCGAACGTAAAGGCGTTATCGTCAACGACGTGACGCTGGAACCGGAGTTCCTGCCCAACCCGCTGCTGCCGCTCACCCAGTCAGAAATGGCGATCCCGATCATCGTCGCCGCCGAGTTGATCGGCGTGCTGGACGTGCAGTCGGAAATCACCAGCCGCTTCACCGAGGAAGACGTGCGGATTAAAACGACGCTGGCCGATCAGGTCGGCATTGCCATCCAGAATGCGCGCGCCTATCAGGTGCAGCAGGACGCCGCCGACCGTCTGCGCGAGGTTGACCGCCTCAAATCGCAGTTCCTGGCGAACATGAGCCACGAACTCCGCACGCCGCTCAACTCGATCATCGGTTATGCCGAAGTGATGCTGGACGGCATTGACGGTGAACTGACCGACGACGCCATCGAGGATGTGCAAGCCATCCACAGCGGCGGTAAACACCTGCTGTCCATCATCAATGACATCCTCGATCTGGCGAAGATTGACGCCGGGCAGATGTTCATGGACAGGCAGGAAACCGACCTGAGCAAGATCGTCGAGGAAGTCGTTCACACCTGCCAGATTCTCATCAAGGATAAAGGCATCTATCTGGAAATAGATCGCCAATCAGAAATTCCGCCCGTCTACGGCGACCCGGTGCGCCTGCGCCAGATCGTCACCAACCTGGTCAACAACGCCATCAAGTTCACCGAAAAAGGCGGCATCACCATCAGCATCGGCCGGCAGGACGACCAGCAGGTTTGTGTCACCGTCAAGGACACCGGCATCGGCATGTCGCAAAAAGACCTGAACGTGATCTTCGAGCGTTTCCGCCAGGTGGACGGCTCGGCTACCCGCCGCGCCGGCGGCACCGGCCTGGGGCTGGCGATCACGCGCCAGCTCGTCCAGATGCACGACGGCGACATCCATGTCAGCAGCGTACTGGGCGAAGGCTCGACCTTCTCGTTCACGCTTCCGGTTTACGAGGGGCAGAAAGTGTAGGCCATCACGCGCATGTCGTCATACTTCACACATATCGTCTGCCTGGAATGTGGACACGAACAGGCCGCCGACCCGATGGCAAAGGCGTGTCCCCGCTGCGGCTCTCAATGGCTGGATGCGCGATATGATTATCCGGCGGTGGCGGGTCTATGGCCCGCCGCCCTGGCCGGACGCGGCGACTCGCTGTGGCGCTACAGCGAACTGCTGCCGCTGACCGAACCCGACCCGGAAATTTCGATGGGGGAAGGGTTTACTTCCCTCACCCGCCTGTACAGTTACGAACGGCTGTACCAGCACGAACACCTCTACATCAAGGACGAACGCCAGGGGCCGACCAGTTCGTTTAAAGACCGGCAGGCGGCGCTGGCGGTGACGGCCATGCGCCGCGCCGGCATCACTGAATGCGTGCTGGCCTCTACCGGCAACGCCGGCGCGGCCTACGCCGCTTACTGCGCCCGCGCCGGCATCAAGCTGTGGCTGTTCCTCACCAGCCTTGTGCCGTCGGAAAAGATGCGCGAGGCGGCTTTGTACGGCGCGGAAGTGGTCAAGGTTTCCGGCACGTATGACGAAACCAAACACGTCGCCGCCGAATTCGCCAAACGTAAAGGCATTCATCTTGACCGAGGCGCGAAGGCCGTCCCCGGCAAAGAAAGCATGAAAACACTGGCCTTTGAGATCGCCGAGCAACTGGCGCTCATACTGGGCGCGGATTCGTCCGGCAGATGGCACAGCCCGGACTGGTATATCCAGGCGGTGAGCGGCGGCATCGGGCCGATGGGCGTCTGGAAGGGTTTCGAAGAACTGCTCCAGATGGGGCTGATCGAAAAAATGCCCCGCCTGGGCATCATCCAGGCAGCGGGCTGCGCGCCGATGGTCAACGCCTTCAAAGCCGGGCAGCCCAAAGCCACCCCGGTCATCCCCAAAACGCTCATCACGGTGCTGGCGACCGGCGACCCCGGCTTCAGCTACGGTTATCTGCGGCAGGCCGTCCTCAGCAACGGCGGCACGATGGAAGCCATCGAGGATGGCCGCACCTTCGAGGCCATGCGCCGCCTCGCCAGCAAAGCCGGTTATTCGGTCGAACCGGCCACCGCCGTCGCCTTCGCCGGCCTGGAAAAGATGCTGGCCGAAGGCACGATCCGCCCCGGTGAAAGCGTGGTCGTCAACTGCTCCGGCCATACCTTCACGGCGGAAAGCCACATCCTGGGCGACCAGTACGTACACGACCTGCAACTGGCGGCCAATCAGGACGGCGCTGCTCATCTCGCCCCGGATGAAGGGCTGGATTCGGCTATTCGTATCCTGGATGAACAGGTTACGTCTATCCTGATCGTGGACGATAACCCCAGCGACCGGCGTTTGATCCGCCGCCTGCTCCAGCGGTACAAACGCTACCGCATCCACGAAGCCGGCAGCGGCCTTCAGGCCCTCAAGGCGGTCGCAGATCATCGTCCCGATGTCATCCTGGCCGACCTGACCATGCCGGAAATGGACGGTTTTAGCCTGCTGGAAAACCTGAAGAACAACCCGCAGACGGCGGATATTCCGGTGGTGGTGGTCTCTGCCAAGACGCTCACCGACGTGGACGCCCGGATGTTAAAGGAATATTCCGAGTCGGTGTGGACGAAAGGCGGCTTCGACACGCGCCAACTGGTAGATCATGTTGTGCAGGTGTTGGGGGACATCCCCGCCGCGCCGGCGGACAGCAAACCGGCACGGTCGTTCACCATCGAAACGAACGAAATGCCCGCCGAAGACAACGCCGACAAGCAGGTGATCGTCATCATCGAGGATAACCCGCAAGACCTGCGGCTGGCGCGGCGGCTGCTGGAAAGCGAAGGCAGCTACCGCATCATCTCGGCGGCTTCCGGGCGCGAAGGCCTGAAGGCGCTTTACGAGCATCATCCAGAACTGCTGATCCTGGATTTGATGCTGCCGGAGATGGACGGTTTTGAAGTGCTGCGTATCATCCAGAACGACCCCAAACTGCGCGATATTCCGGTGGTGGTGCTTTCGGCCAAAGAGCTGACTGCCGCCGAACGCGCCGCGCTGGAGCCGTTTATCACATCGGTGGTTGAAAAGGCATCGTTTGATCGCAACCAGTTTTTGTACATCGTCAATCACATCCTGAAGTGATCGCGCACCAGAGCCACGCCGGACGAAGGAAGGCATGATGAGCCGAATTCTGATTATCGAAGATAACCCGCAGAATGCGCGCATGGCGACCAAACTTTTGCAGCACGCCGGACATGAAGTCGTCACCGCCGACGACGGCGAACAGGGTATCATGAAGGTGATGGAGTACATCCCGGACGCGGTGCTGGTAGACCTGGGACTGCCGGACATTGACGGCCAGACCCTGGTCGCCATGATGCGCCAGCAGCCCGATCTCAGCCATCTGCCCATCATCGCTTTTACGGCCTGGCCGCAAGCAAACGCCGTCGAGATGGCGCGGGCTTACGGCTGTGATGGCGTCATCACCAAACCGATTGATACCCGTACCTTTGCTTCGCAGGTGAATCATTTTATCGCGTCCAGAGCGGACTCTAAGGGTGAAGCGTGACTTTGACCGTCCAGCAGCCAGAACTCTGTCTAACCACCGAACAGGCTTTCAGCACTATACCGGCCAGCACCTATAACTACACCGAACTGGCCGACATCTATAACCAGACGCGCGTGGATTACATCGTCCCGATGCCGATGAACGCCAAGCGCATGGAAGTTTACGTCAAAAGTTACGATATTGATCTGGATGCTTCGGTCGTCGCTTTTGATGCCGATGGCGAAATGGCCGGAGTCGGCATGTTGGGACGGCGCGGCGACCGCGCCTGGATCACACGGCTGGGGGTGCTGCCCTACCGGCGCGGGCATCAACTGGGGCGTTTTTTGATGGAAACGCTCATCGCCCAGGCCGTTCGAGGCGGCGCCCGGCTCATCCAGCTTGAAGTCATCAAAGGCAATACGCCGGCCTACCGGCTGTTCCTCAAGCTGGGATTTAAAGAAACACGGGAACTGCTGGTCATCCGGCGTCCCCCCGGCAAACCCTTGATGGAGAACCCACTGCCGCAGGCCGCCGTCACGCCGCTGACGCCCGATGAAGTGCAGGGCTGCCTGACGCAGCAGCACACCACGGGCGCGTCCTGGCTGGACGAAACGGCCTCGCTGCTTCAGGCCGGCAGCCTCAAGGGGCTGCGCGTCGTGCTGCCATCCGGCGCGGCAGGCTGGGTGGTCTACCAGCAAACCGCTTTGCAGATCGGCTACATCGTACTGCACACGCCCTGGCCGGCGCGGGATGAGCTGACGCGGGCGCTGTTATATCACCTGCACAGCCTCCACCCGCTCCAGGATACCAAAGTCGAAAATATCCCGGCGCTTGATTTACGCTGGCCGGTTTATCAGGAATTCGGTTACGTTGAAGCCTTCCGGCGTATCGAAATGTTCTTATACCTCTGACCGGGCGCGGGCGTAAAAAGCCGCGCCGATCAGACATACGTCGTCACCCAGCCGCGCCGCGCGGATGAGATCGGGGTCGTTAAAAGCCGGGTCGGTCAGATGAGCGGCGATGATTTCCCGCACCGGGTTGAAGATCAGATCACCCAGGTTGGCGACGCTGCCGCCGATGACGATGGCCTGTGGGTTGAACAGGTGCATCAGGCAGACCAGCCCCAGTCCCAGCCAGCGCCCGGCCTCCGCAATCACATCCAGCGCCAGGGCATCCCCCTGCGCGGCGGCCAGACCGACGGTGCGCCCGTCCACAACGGCACAGTTCCGCAGCGCCGACGGCTGATCGCCCTCGGCCAGCCGCTCTTTCGCCCGGCGGCCAATGGCCGTCCCGGAGGCCA
Source organism: Chloroflexota bacterium (assembly GCA_013388735.1). Classification (GTDB taxonomy): domain Bacteria; phylum Chloroflexota; class Anaerolineae; order Aggregatilineales; family Phototrophicaceae; genus CFX2. The sequence continues at coordinate 6,408 of JACAES010000030.1, forward strand.
GGTCTTCCAGGCTGCGAATCCGACCATCCGGCAGGGGAAATTTGATATGCCCCGGCTCAATCGCCAGGCCGCGCCAGCCGGTGAACAGCGCCCCGTTGATGACCGCGCCCCCGCCAATGCCGGTGCTGACGGTCAGGTACAGCGCCGGGTTAGCGCCCCGCGCTGCGCCCAGGTGATATTCGGCCAGAGCGGCCAGGTTGGCGTCATTTTCCATGAAAACCGGCGCGTCGAAAGCGTCGGCCACGATCTGCGCCAGCGGAATACGATCCCAGCCGGGCAGCGTGGGCGCGTGTAAAATCAGGCCGGTGGCGGCCTGGGGGCCGGGCGCGCACAAGCCGATAGCGGCAGGCTTCTGCCCCGGCGGCACGACCTGCCGGGCGATTTCGATCACGCGGGCGATCACTGCCGACGGGGGCTGCCCAACCGGCGTAGGCGCTTCATCGCGCGCCTGCATGTTCAATCCATGCGAAAACCAGGCCGCGCGGGTGCGCGTCCCCCCAAAGTCTATTGACAAAATCGCCATCTGGCCGACCTTTACGGCGGACGATGAAAGCCGCTGCAACGCGCCGTTTAAATGCTGACCTTCACGTGGCCGTTGCCGTTAGCATGAGCGAATTCCGGCTCGCGCACGCCCATGCGCACCACCGCCCCGGCCCAGGACAGACCCGACCCGAACGCCACCATGCCGACCGTATCGCCCGGCTTGATGCGCCCTTCTTCAATCGCTTCCACCAGCGCCAGCGGGATCGAAGCCGCCGATGTGTTGGCGTATTTGTGGACGTTGACGAAAAACTTGTCCATCGGCAGGCCGAGATGTTTGGCCGCGCTTTCCATGATCCGCTGGTTGGCCTGATGGGGGATAATCAGGTCAAGATCATGCGGCGTCATGCCGGCCTGTTCGGTGATGTTGGTCAGGCACGACAGCAGCTTCCGCATGGCAAAACGCGCCACTTCCTGGCCGTTCATGCGGATGTAATGCTCGCGGTTGTCCACCACTTTTTGCGAAACCGGGTTGACCGTGCCGCCGCCGGGGACCCACAGATTATGGGCGCGGCTGCCATCCGACCCCAGCTCGAAGGTCATCAGGCCGGCATCTTCGGTGGTCGGCTGAAGCACCACCGCCGCCGCCGCATCGCCGAACAGCACGCAGGTCGTCCGGTCGGTATAATCCAGCGCGTAAGAAATAATCTCTACGCCGATGACCAGCACGTTTTTGTAAACGCCGGTCTGGATGAACTGATGGCCGGTCGCCAGACCGTACACCCAACCGGAACACCCGGCGGCAATCGTAAAAGCCGGGCAGGTCGCCCCCAGCGTGTGCTGGATGAAATTGGCCGGTGAGGGCAGCAGGTAATCCGGCGACGAGTTAGCGACGATAATCAGGTCCAGGTCTTGCGGCTCCAGCCCGGCGACCGCCAGCGCATCGCGGGAGGCGGCGGCGGCCATGCTGGTCGTGGTGTCGTTTTCACCCCGCACGCGGCGTTCCTGAATGCCGGTGTGTTCGACAATCCACTCATGATTGGTATCCACGATCTGGGCGAGATCATGGTTGGTTAGCACTTTCTCAGGAAGATATTTTCCCCAACCGGTGATTTGAGCGCGACGAGTCATCAACAGCCTCCATCTAATAAAAACGAACGGCGCATATCCCGTCCGAGATATGCGCGCTTTCCGGCAACGAATGGCTACAGCGCGGGAACTTCGCGCTTTTCGCGTCGAACATCATCCAGCATCCGGTGACGAGTCAGCAGCATAAAGCCGGCCACCAGCGCGATACCGGCGGCAATCTGGACGCGAGCCGGCAGATAACGAATACGGGCGACGACATTCCGATCTGACATGCCGACCAGATCGTGCTTCAAGCGCCGCACGAAACGGCGCGATGGCTGCGCGCCGACCAGCGTCAGGTGCAGGCGGCGGATAATCCCGATCAGGCTGTCAACCTCGGCGCGCGGCACGGCATACTGGGCGACAATCGTATCCACGTCGGCGCTGTCGTCCGCCAACAGCGCGTCGGTGACGGCGGAGAGTAAATCGAGCAGTTGAACCTCGCTAGCCATGCCCTAACCTTTCACCATTTTTTCTGGGGCGCTTCGCCCCGCCTGCTGCATTTCGATGTCCTCACGTAACGCGATGAGTGTGCGGTGATAGAGCGATTTAATCGCGCCCTCGGTACGATCCAGAATTTCGCCTACTTCGGCGTTTGATAAATGCGCCACAAACTTTAAGTACAGCAGCTGCTGCCGTTCTTCCGACAGGCGTTCGACAGCCTGAAGGAGCTGCTGCCGCTCCTCTTGATCTTCGGCCTGGGCATCCGGCGCGTCGAAGTGCAGCCCCGACGAGACGAATTCTTCCAGAGGGATGATCTTGCGGCGGCTGCGGTCGCGGTGCCAGTTGGCGACCAGGTTATGAGCGATACGGTACAGCCAGGCCTGAAACGGCACGCCGCGCTCGGTATAATGCTCGATGTGCGCCATAGCGCGATGAAAGACACCGGCGGTCAGGTCTTCTGCGTCCTGGTGGTTGCCTGTCCGGTAGTAGATGTACTTATAGATTTTCTCGACGTATCGCTCGTAAAGCGCGCCAAACGCTTCCTGGCTGTCTTTCGCCAGTTCGATCAGGTCAGCATCGTCGAGTTGAGCGAGATTCTGGTTTTTGCGATTGAATAGTTTCATCTCTGGATAAAACCCGCAACCGGGGAGATGGTTGCGGAGATTTCAGAACTTTCAGTTTTTTGTTAAACATCCACCAACAGCTTCGCCCGACCGGCTTTGGTTTACGCCTCGATAAACGGCGGCGGCTTCTCTATAATACCCCGGATTGTCCTGCACAGTTTCCAAAGGCTAAGGTTATGGCGCGACCGCTCAATTTTCAGCAAGTCATCCTTAAACTACACGAATTCTGGGGCGACCAGGGCTGCGTGTTGTGGAACCCGTATAACGTCCAGGTCGGCGCGGGCACAAACAACCCCGCTACCCTGCTGCGCGTGCTGGGGCCGGAACCCTGGCGCGTGGCCTACGTCGAGCCGAGCGTGCGCCCGGATGATGGCCGTTATGGCGACAACCCCAACCGGATGCAGTATTACTTCCAGTATCAGGTGATTCTAAAGCCTGACCCCGGCAACCCGCAGGAAATTTACCTGCAATCGCTGGAGGCGCTGGGTATCAACCCCCGCGAGCATGACATTCGTTTCGTGGAAGATAACTGGGAAAGCCCCGCCCTGGGCGCGTGGGGGCTGGGCTGGGAAGTGTGGCTGGACGGCCAGGAGATCACCCAGTTCACCTACTTTCAACAGGCCGGCGGCCTGGAACTGAACCCGGTTTCGGTCGAAATCACTTACGGCCTGGAACGTATCGTGCTGGCCTTGCAGGGCAAAAATGCCGCCTGGGACATCAACTGGCTGGAAAACCTGACCTATGGCGACGTCTTTCTGCAAAGCGAGATCGAACACTGTCGCTATTATTTTGAGATCGCCGACATCGAGGGGCTGAAGCAGGTCTACAACGTTTACGAGCAGGAAAGCAAACGCGCGCTGGCGGCAGGCGCGGTCATCCCGGCCTACGATTACGTGCTGAAGTGCAGCCACCTGTTTAACGTGCTGGATACGCGCGGCGCAGTCGGCGTCACCGAGCGGGCGCTGTACTTCCACCGGATGCGCAACATGACCCGCGAGGTGGCGAAAGCCTTCGCCGACCAGCGCCAGCAGATGGGATACCCGCTGCTGAACGTCAACCAGGGTTGGGCCGCGCCGCCCCTGCCGGAGCCGCGCGCCGGGGCGGGTTCTGACCTGTCCGGCAAAACCGCCGACTTCCTGCTGGAAATCGGCGTCGAGGAGCTGCCCGCCGGGGACGTGGCCACCGCGCAGGAGCAGTTGGAAGACCTGGCGCTGAACCTGTTCGACAGCCTGCGCCTGCTGCCGCAGGAAGGTATCATGGTCTTCAGCACCCCCCGCCGGCTGACGCTGGCCGCCTGGGACATCCCCACCCGGCAGACCGATGTCGAAAAGATCGAAAAAGGCCCGCCCGCCGCGCGCGCCTTCGACGCCGATGGCAAACCCACCAAAGCGGCGGAAGGTTTCGCCCGCAGCCGAGGCATCAACGTGGACGATCTGAAGGTCGAAGACATAGACGGTGGGCAGTACGTCACGGCGCTGGTGCGCGAGGCCGGACGCCCGGCCGTGGACGTGCTGGCCGAGGCGCTGCCGGGGCTGATCGCCGGCCTTAAATTCGGCAAAACCATGCGCTGGAACGCCAGCAACACCGCCTTTTCGCGCCCGATTCGCTGGTATACGGCGCTGCTGGGCGGCACGCTGATCCCGTTTGTTTACGCTGGCGTCGCCAGCGGGGACAGCACACGCGGCCTGCGGCCTTACAGTTCGCCGGAACTGCCCGTCCACAGCCTCCAGCATTATCTGGACACGCTCAGGGAACAGGGCATCATCCTGAGCGGCGAAGACCGGCGCGAAGACATCCGCCGGCAGATCGCGGCGCTGGCGGCGGAGGTCAGCGGGCGCATCCCCGACGACCCCGGCCTGCTGGACGAAGTGACCAATCTGGTCGAGCGGCCTACGGCGCTGCGGGGGACGTTCGAGGAAAAATACCTGGAACTGCCGCGCGAGGTGCTGATCACCGTCATGCGCGACAAACAACGGTACTTCCCGGTGGAGGACGAACAGGGGCGGCTGCTGCCCTACTTCATCGCCGTCCGCAACGGTGACGAGACGCATCTGGATAAAGTGATCGTCGGCAACGAACACGTGCTGCGGGCACGGTTTTCCGACGCGGCCTACTTCTACCAGTCCGACATTCAAAAGCCCCTGGCGGACTTCCTGCCGCGCCTGGGGACGCTCACCTTTCAGGAAAAACTCGGCTCGATGCTGGACAAAAATGAACGCATCGCCCGGCTGGTCGAGCCGCTGGGCGACCTGCTCGGCCTGGCGGCGACCGACACCGGCATCGCGCAGCGGGCGGCGCACATCCTCAAGGCCGATCTGGCGACGCAGATGGTAGTGGAGATGACCTCGCTGCAGGGCATCATGGGGCGCGAATATGCCCTGCGCGAGGGCTACCCGCCGGAAGTGGCGAACGCCATCTTTGAACACTGGCTGCCCCGCAGCGCCGACGATACCCTGCCGGAAAGCCCCGCCGGCACCTTGCTGGCGCTGGCCGACCGGCTGGACAGCCTGGTGGGCTTATTTGCGGTTGGCCTGGCGCCCAAATCCACCGCCGATCCCTACGGCCAGCGGCGGGCGGCGCTGGGGCTGATTCAAATCCTGGTCAGCAAACAACTGGACGTAGACCTGCGCGCGGCGGTCGAACTGGCGGCCACGATCCAGCCGGTGACGGTGACAGCGCAGGCGCTGGCCGAAGTGCTGGATTTCATCGGCGGGCGGCTGCGCGCCTGGGTAGAAGAACAGGACTGGCCGCGTGACGTGATCGCCGCCGTGCTGGCGGAACAGTCGCACAACCCCCACCGCGCCCTGCGCGGATTGGCAGAGCTTTCTGCCTGGGTGCAGCGCCCGGACTGGGAGCCGCTGCTGGACGGTTTCGCCCGCTGCGTGCGGATTACGCGCGCCGAGGAAACGCGCTACGCCATCCGGCCAGAAGCCTTCAGCCAGCCGCAGGAGCGCCGCCTGTACGAAGCTTACCAACAGGCCGCCGCCCGGCTGGACTCGCGCGGCAACGTGGACGCCTTCTTCCAGGCGTTCGCGCCCATGCTGCCGGCCATCACCGACTTCTTCGATCACGTGATGGTCAACGTCGAGGACGAAACCACCCGCAGCAGCCGGCTCGGCCTGCTGCAAGCCATCAGCGCCCTGCCGCAAGGCCACGCCGACCTCAGCTACCTGAGCGGCTTTTAGAGCCTCAGCTTTCCGGTCTTACGGTCAGGTTTAACGCACCTGGCCGTAAGACGTCCCTTTAACCTGCTGCACATACGGCTGAAGCGCGTTCAGGTAGTCCGGCAGTTTCCCCTCATACGAGACGACCAGTTTTTCCCGCGCGCGGGTCATGGCCGTGTAAACATACCGTCGGCGTTCGCTGATGAACGTATCTTCAGGCTTGGTGGGTGTGTCAAAGGCGGTGTGCACATGCGGTATCAGCACCATACGGAACTCAAGCCCTTTCATTTTCTTAAAGGACTCGACGTACACGCCGGCATCCCGCAGATGCGCCCAGTGTTTGACCAGGCGGTGATTGTGGCACAAAACCGCGATCTGCCCTGCCGGCACCCCGGAACGAATCGCTTCGGAAACCGTTTCTTCAATCCCGCTGACTTCATCTCTTAAATCCCGATACTGAACCAGCATTGGCTTTTCGCCGGACGGCACATCATACGAGTCGAATTCTGGCATCACCGTATCTTCAGACTGCGCCAGGATTGGGTCGCTGGTGATGATACTTTGCGCCGCGACCATGACCTCGCGCGTAGAGCGGAAGGGAACGCGCAGGATGCGTGTGCGGCCAACGACTTCCACGCCTTTTTCCTTCCACGAGAAATTGGCGAACAGGCTTTGTGTGGGGTCGTCGCACAGGAACAACATACCTTCCGGCTTCAGCAGTTTCTTCGCTACCCTGATCCAGGATGGCGCAAAATCCTGCGCCTCATCAATCAGAACCGCGTCATAAAACTGAAACAGCGGATGCTGACATTCCGGGTTCAGTTCATCCAGCGCCATAAACGGCACGTCGGCCCAGTCTACCAGGCGCTCCTGTGCGTGCCGCTTCACATACCGGTTGAAGATGTCGTTGATAAGCTGCCGCTTTTCCTTCGACAGCTTGTGTCCACGCCCAACGCGCTTGGCCGACAGGTAGGCTTCATCATCGTAAAGCCCCATCTCTTTGCGCCACTCAATTTCTTTGGCGACAAATTCCGGGTCGAGACCATATCGCTGACGCAGATCGGGAAACGCATTATTCACCAGACCTTCGACACTGGACGGCGAATGCCATTTTTTCCCCAGGATGTCGGCGCACAGCTCATGAAAACCCATGATCTGCAAATTCGATCCCGCCCTGACGCGCCGTCTTAAATCCCTCACCAGGTCTTTGTTGAAGGCCAGAGTCAGAATCCGCCAGTCCGGGTTCTGCTCGGCTAAAAACTGCGCCCGGTATGCCAGCACCAGCGACTTGCCGCTGCCGGCCACGCCGCGTATCAGACGAACGGAGGCGCTTTCCGCCGCCGAACGCCCTTCCTCGGTGAGCATGTCAGGCATCAAAGCCTGCTGCTGGGCCTGCGGCGCTTTAACCACCTTAAGCGGTTCGCGGACGATCTGATACTGCTGGCTGGTCAGCACGCCCATTGGCTGTCCCTGGCTGTCGGGAATGATTACCGAAGGGTCTAAAACGCCGCGAATCTCATCTATATCGGCCAGCGAGAGCGGCTTTTCAAGCCGCCACACCCAGGCCAGTCCACGCAGCGCCCGCTCGAAACGTTCCGGTGACGAAAGGTCTTCTTTTGAAAAAACGTGGCCTTCCTCCCAGGCCTTCTCACACTGCTCGATGGTGTGCTTTTCGATGTGCGGCAGGGCGACCGCGTACATCCAGGGGAACTTCAGCTTGATTTTGCCTTTATAGTTTCGGAGCAGCGTATGCAGCTTTTCAAAGTTTTCATTCAGATTGAGCGCGTATTCCTTGGCGATTTTGAGCGGGTTGTCTTCGGTGGCCTGTTCGCCGCTGTCGCGAATGATTTCCACTTTTTTCTGCGTAGCCTGAACAATCCGCTTCCAGTCTTTGACTTCGATCACCAGCACGCCCAGCGTTTTTCCGACCACCACAAAATCGGGGTTGCGGTATGCCGAGCGGGTATGCGTGATGGTGGGTTCGATAAAATAGGTGTACTCATCTGCTGGCAAACTCTGTAGACGGCTTGCCACAAGGCCTTCGCCATAAGTAACCACCGCTAACACCTCATTGATGATATGTGTTAACTTTACAAATCATTATCGGCCATTTATTCAACCCCGAACCTTAAAGCGTAATGGTTTTACAAATTATTCACGAACATCTGTTTTACTACCGGCATCGCCTGACCGCCGTTCCCCAAAAGCAAACGAATTCTTGAGCGGCGTGATTTGCATGTCTATCCGCTCATACATATAATTCCACTTAAGCAGTGTGAGGGGTGGCCTTCCCGTGTCGGTTGCAGACGAAATCAAAACCAGACTGGATATAGTGACTTATATCCAGCAGTATGTCCCTCTCAAAAAGTCGGGGCGGACGTATAAAGCGTGCTGCCCTTTCCACAGTGAGAAAACGCCCAGTTTTGTGGTGGACGAAACACGCCAGTCGTGGCGCTGCTATGGCGCTTGTGCGACCGGAGGCGACATCCTCAGCTTCGCGCAGAAATATCACGGCTGGTCATTTTCCGAGACGCTGCAAGAACTGGGCAAGCTGGCCGGTGTCGAAGTCCACAAACAGACGCCGGAACAGAAAGCCCAGGGCGAACGGCTGGACACGCTGCGCGGCCTGCTCAAAACCGCCGCCGAGGTCTATCACCAGGCGCTCATCAGCCCGCAGAGCGACGACGCCCGCGCCGCCCTGTACTATGCCGCCCACAAACGCAGCTTCAGCGACGAAACGCTGCTTAAGTTCGGCATCGGCTATGCGCCGCCAGGCTGGCATAACATGCTTGAACATCTTAAGGAAATCGGCTATGGCGAAGATCAGATCATTGAAGCCGGCATCGCCGTCAAAAACGAAAAGGGAAACGTCTACGACCGCTTCCGTAATCGGTTGATGATCCCCATCCGCGACGAGCGCGGGCGGGTGATCGGCTTCGGGGCGCGGGCGCTCGACCCCGACGACAACCCCAAATACCTCAACTCGCCGCAGACTCCCCTGTTCGACAAAAGCCGGACGCTGTTCGCGCTGGACGTGGCACGCAACAGCATCCGCGAAACCGAAACGGCGGTCATCGTCGAAGGATACATGGACGCCATCACGGCGCATCAGGCCGGGTTTGCGAACGTCGTGGCGCAGATGGGTACGGCCATGACCGATACGCAGCTTAAAACCCTGGCGCGGTCGGCCAAAACAATCATCCTGGCGCTCGACTCCGATGCCGCCGGGCAGAATGCCACCCGCCGCAGCCTGGAGGTGGCGCAGGCCGCCCTCAAAGCCGACTACACCGGGCGGCTGTCGGTGGATATGCGTGCGCTGCAAATCCCCGGCGCGAAAGACCCCGACGACCTGATACGCGAGTCGCCGGAAAAGTGGGCGGCGCTGGTAGCGGCGGCGCAGCCGGTAGCCGATTATGTCATCGAAACGGAACTGGCCGGGCTGCCGCCGGACGCTTCGCCGCGTGATGTGGAAGGGCTGGCCCGCCGCCTGATCCCTATCCTGCTGGCGTCGGAAAATAATCTGTATAACAAGGAGAATATTCAGAAACTTCTGCTGGCGCTGGTGAAGCTCAAACAGCAGCGGCGGGCGCTGCGAAGCCTGAGCATCAGCGAACAAGACCTGCTGGACTGGGCCAGCGAACAGCAGCGCATCGCCGGGGCAAAACCGCCCCGCCCGACCCCATCGGACACCACGCCGCCGGAGCCGCCGCCCCCCGACTATGAGGCACTGATGCCGCCGGACGATTGGGACCAGGGCGCAGCCGAACCGCTGCCGTCCGCGCCACTGGCTGCCGCCGAACCGAACCGCGAAGCGGAAGTCGAACGCCGCTGCCTGCGGCTGTTGTTTCACAACCCCGACCTGTATTACGTCGCTAACCGCAAACTGCGCGAACTGGCCGGGAACAGTCGGGCGCTGCAAGAAGGGCCACTGCGCGATTGGGAAGCCGACGATTTCGCTCAACCGGAATACCGGGCATTGATGCAGTTCTTCCAGATGGCGCTGGGCCAGGACGAACTGGACGTGATGGATTTTATGCGGCGGCAGCTGGACTCGACATTGCTCCTACAGCTTGAGGCGATTATCATTGATGAGTTGGAAGAAAACCGCGCCCGGCTGCGCCAGGCCTTTCCCACCGATCTGAACAATTTATGGGACTCCAGCCGTCGGCGGGCCGCAATCTTCGATCATCAGGCGGAACTGCTGGAGAAAGTGCTGCGGCTGCGCGCGCGGCGGCTGCACCGGGAACGGGAGGAGTTGTGTTTGTTACAGGCCGACAGCCAGACGGAAGGCGATCACGCTGCCGAGCTGCGGTACGGGCAGCAGGTGATTTTATCGCAGCAGGCCAAGCAGTTGATCGACTCCGAACTCGGACGCCACACCGGCATTCTTCGTAAGTAAGACGGTGAAATATGGTCAAAAAACGCAAGCAACCCCGAGACGATGTACGGTCTTCGCATGAAGTACCAAAGGTTCAGATCGAAGACATAGACGCCGAATTCGACCTGGAGGACGAAATCCTGGAGGAGGATGACGCGCTCTTCGACACGACCGATCTCAAGAGTGATCTCGATGGCGACCTCCTGCTGGACGATGGGCCGGATGAAGAAGACCTGGACGAATTTGACGACGATGACCTGATGAACGAAAGCCTGGCGCTGGACACGTCCGCGCTGGCCGACGACCCGGTGCGTATGTACCTCAAAGAAATCGGGCAGGTGCCGCTGCTGGACACCAACCGCGAAACGTGGTTAAGCGTCCAGATCGCGGCGGAACAACTGCTGCAAACCTTCATGGATCGCCTGTCGGCGCTGGACAGCCAGACTGGGCTGCCCGTCCCGTCGGCAGTGGTCGAACTGGCGTACCAGCATGTCACGCGCAACTGGGAAGAAGTGGTCGAAGGCGCGCTGGCCTTCCACGTCGAAAAGCCCGATCTGGCGGCCATGATTAACGAAACGGTGCTGATCTCCGATGCCTGGGATGTCAACGGCCATTCCTACATCCGGGAATACCTGCGCCAGCGCGACTGGGGACGCGACGAACTGTGGACGGAACTGGCAAAACGCCTGTTCGATGTGTTTCATGGGCTGTATCTCATCCCGGTCGCGCTTCAGGCGTTGATTCACAGGCACTATAAACAGCACGGCGAATGTCCCTCGCCGGCACAGTTTCACGAGTGGCTGGCCGCCGACCCGGATACCATCGCCGACCTGCCGGACTTTTTCGTCCAGGTTGAACAACGCGCCGAACTCGCCAGCGAGGCGCTGACGCGCGCCAATCTGCGGCTGGTCGTCAGCGTCGCCAAACGTTATATGGGGCGCGGCATCAACTTCCTCGACCTGATTCAGGAAGGCAACATCGGCCTGCTGCGGGCGGTGGAAAAGTTCGACCACACCAAAGGCTACAAGTTCAGCACCTACGCCACCTGGTGGATTCGCCAGGCCATCAGCCGCGCCATTGCCGACCAGGCGCGTACCATCCGCATCCCGGTACACATGGTCGAAACCATCAACCGGCTGATGCGGGTGCAGCGCGACCTGATCCAGGAATTGGGCGGCGAACCGAGCGCTGAGCAGATCGCGCTGGAGATGGACTTCCTGGCGCCGGACGAAACCGAAGCCATCAAACTTATCCGGCGCAACGGCGAACGTATGGACGCCGGCTTGCAGCGCAAACTGCGCCGCGCCGCGCAGAAGGTCCGCAAGATCATGCGCATCAGCCAGGAGCCGATGAGTCTGGAAATGCCTATCGGCCAGGAGGACAGCAGCCTGCTGGGCGACTTTATCGAGGACGATAAAATCCTCGGCCCGGTGGACGCCGCCAGCCGTCAGCTGCTCAAGGAGCAGATCCGCTCCGCGCTGGGTGTGCTGAGCGAGCGCGAGCGCGAGGTGCTGGAAATGCGCTTCGGCCTGCACGACGGGCAGGATCATACGCTGGAGGAGGTCGGGCGTCACCTGGGCGTGACGCGCGAGCGCATCCGGCAGATCGAAGCGAAGGCGCTGCGCAAACTGCGCCACCCCACCCGCAGTCGCCAGCTTCGGGATTATCTGGAAATGTGATAGGTAGGGGCGGGTTTCTGAACCCGCCCTACGCAAATATTTGAGGATTTACCATTATGATCGAGCGCGTTAAGACGATGACTGTGGCAGAATTCGTGCGGCTGTACGACGCGGAAGGGCCGTTCGAGATCATCAATGGGGAGATTGTCAAAGTGAGTCCGACGGTTGCGGGACACGGAGACAAAGCCAAGACCCTGTATGATGCGATTTTGATTTTTGATCCTCAGAAGACCCGTGTCGCTGCTTACTTTGATTCACCATTCGTACTCCTCGAATCCTCGGATTGGGTGAGAGGTTCGCGTGTGCCGGATATTATGGTTTTCCATGCCGACCGGATTGCCCGCTATAAGGCAGAAAATCCTGACTGGGAAGATAAACCGTTTGCGCTTGTCCCCGATCTGGTTGTCGAAGTGATCTCCACCCATGACAATTACACCGACGTGGACGCCAAAGTGGAACGTTACCTGGACGACGGCGTGCAGGTAGTCTGGGTGGTTGACCCCAGGCGTAAAACGATCAAGGTGCAGCGGCAGGGAACGTACCGAACGCTGCACGTCGGCGATACGCTCACCGGCGACGAGGTGATTCCCGGTTTTGAACTGACGCTTCAGGCCATATTTGCCTAAATGCCCCCGCTCACCTTCTGCCCCATCTGCGGCCAGGCGCTCGGCCAGCGCAAGGAAGGCGGGCGGCTGCGCCAGGCCTGCCCGGACTGCGGCTACATTCATTACGTGAATCCCGTCCCGGCGGTCGGTCTGCTGATCGAGATGGACGGCGGGCTGGTGCTGATCCGCCGGGGACAGCCGCCGCACCAGGGCGAATGGACGCTGCCGAGCGGTTTCATCGAGGCGGACGAAAGCGCCGAAGAAGCCGCCGTCCGCGAGGCCGAGGAAGAAACCGGCCTCAAGACTGAAATCGTTGAACTGGCCGGGGTGAACTCCTTCCCGGAAGGCCCACCCACCAGCGGCATTATCATCTTCTTCCGGCTGCGCCCGATCGGCGGCGACCTGCACGGCGGGGATGACGCGGTAGAAGCGCGCGTCTTTCAGCCGGTCGAACTGCCGCTGCTGCCGTTCCGCACCCACCGGGAAGCGGTCGCCCAGTGGTTAGATAACCGCAAGCGGCAGACCGGCGAAGCGCAGGCCATCCCGCGACGGCGCAGCCGTCCGTTCACCATTCGCCCCGCCGAAACCGCCGACGCCGAAGAGATCATGGGGCTGCTGATGCTCATCCCCGCCAACCGCGACCTCAGCCCGGAAGCGCGGCGCGAAATCCTGTGGCGCTTCCGCGAGTCGGAAGGTTTCGAGGTCTTCGTGGCCGAAAGCAACCAGCAACCGCCGCTGATTATCGGCTTCATCGCACTGTCGGTTGTGCGCACGCTGACGGAAGGCCGGGGCTTCATCAACGATATGGCCGTGCTGCCCACTTACCAGCGGCGCGGGGTGGGCGCGGCGCTGCTGGAAGCCGCCTTGCAGAAAGCCGAACGCCGCAGCCTGCGAACGGTGATGGTCAACACCGAACGCGCCAACGAACAGGCGCGGGCTTTTTACGCCGCGCTCGGCTTTTCCGAAGAAACCATTCTGCGTCTGAAAATCCGCTGAAACAAAAAACGTCCGGGGCGCTGTGGTTTCGCCCCGGATTTTTGATCTTTAGCCGTTGAGCGTTTCGATGAACCGCTGCTCGAATGCCGCCGCGTCCGGCGCGGTCGCCACGCGAATTTCCGGGCCGTTGCCAACCGGTTTAGTGCGCCCATTCTCTGGCCCCGGCGTATCAATCACAGTCACGTCGCGGTCTTGTAGCGCCACCAGGCTTTCGTCGCTCAGCACCGCCGCCGCCAGCGGATCCCAGAAGTAATAGCCGCCGGACTCGATAAACCCCTGGCTACCCACCAGCATGTTATAGACAAATTCGGCTTCGGGGGTTTGCCGGGCGGCATCTAGCCGTCCCACAAAATCCATCGTCACCGGCACATCGTTGGTTGCGTCCAGCGGAACCAGCGTCACCGGCGCGCCGGATTCAAATACCAGCCGGGCCGCGTGCGGGTCACAGAAGATGTTCCACTCGGCGGTGGTGTTCTGCTCGGTGACGCCTGAACCGGCCACGTCCACCGCGCCACCCATGATATAAATCATCTCGATCTTTTCGATCAGGGACGGGTCGGCATCCAGCGCCGCGCCGACGTTGGTCAGCGGGCCAAGCGCCAGCACCGTCACCGGCTCCGCCGACACCTCTACCACCGATGTAAACAGGGCTACGGCATCCTGTTCGGCTGCCGCGCCACCCGCCGGCAGGCCCAGCCCTTCGGCAGCTTCCATATTGGTGCGCCATTCCGCCGGGAAAGCGTTTTCGCCCATCAGCGGCGTTTCGCGCCAGCAGCTTACCGGCACGTCCCCGTAATCGGCCAACGCCAGCAAACCGAGCGCGATGTGAACGCCGGCATCGCAGTAGGCCAGCCCCGTGCCGGTGACGGTGATCGCCTGGACGGCCACATCCGGGGTATTCAGCAGGTACAGAATCGCCATCCAGTCATCCGAACCCATGTCAGTATCAATAATGACCGGACGCGCCGTCTGCGCGGCGGTCGGCAGCGCCAGGCTAAAGCTCAGCAGCAGCCCCACCAGTAGCCCAAAAAGAACTGTTTTCCTCAACATCAATCCTTTCCTCCCAACTCTATTTTTTCACAACAAACGATCATTCATTACACCTTCTATTATAAGCACATTCTGCGGCCCAAAAGCGCGTTTTTTCGTTGCCGGAACAGCGCAGGAATGGGTATGATAAGGTTTGACATCACTCATGGGTTATGTTAATCTCAGTTTAGTTTATTTGTGCCGTATTGAACAAACCAAATCCAGTTAACGGAGATCAACATGGCGTTACAGGATTTCGCCCCCATCGGCGCGTTATTGTTTCTGGCATCTGCCGTAATGCTGCTGGTGGTTTTTATTTCGCGGCTGTTCGGGCCATACCGCCCCAACCCCCGCAAAAGCGCCCCTTACGAAAGCGGCATGAAACCCATCGGCCCCGCCATTCGCCGGATGCCGGTGAAGTTTTATCTGGTGGCGGTGCTGTTTATCCTGTTTGATATTGAGGTGATCTTCTTTCTGCCATGGGCAGTAGCCGTCCGTGATCTGGGTGTTTACGGTTTAATCGTCATGGGTGTGTTCCTGTTTATCCTGACGGTCGGCTTCATCTACGAATGGAAGAAGGGAGCGCTGGAATGGGAGTAATCAGCTCCAAACTCGGCAATCTGGGCATCGTCACCACCACGCTTGACGAAGCAGTCAACTGGGGACGCACCGGCGCGATGTGGCCGCTGCTGTTCGGTCTGGCCTGCTGCGCGATTGAATACATGAGCACTCAGGCGTCCAACTACGACCTGTCGCGTTTTGGTATGGAGCTGAACCGCGCCAGCCCGCGCCAGGCCGACCTGCTGATCGTGGCCGGGCGCGTTTCGCGCAAGATGGCCCCCGTCATCCGGCAGCTGTACGACCAGATGGCCGCCCCCAAGTGGGTGATTTCGATGGGCGACTGCGCCTCGTGCAGCGGCGTTTACAACAATTATGCGCTGGTACAGGGCGTGGACGAGATCATCCCGGTGGACGTTTACGTCGCGGGCTGCCCGCCGCGCCCGGAACAGTTGATTCATGGCATCCTCGCGCTGCACGAAAAAGTGCGCGGCGAACATATCAAAGAATGGGCGAGTTAACCGGTTTAAGGAACGGGCGATGACTATACCTAGCGCGCTTGATCCGGCTGCGGCTCTGAGAACGGCGCTGCCGGATGTTTTGTTGGATACCGTAGCGTTCCGCAACGAAACCACACTGGTTGTGGCGCGGGAACACATTGTCGAAGCCGTGACCTTCATGCGGGACACACCGGGGCTGGTTTACAACTACCTGTCGGACATCAGCGCCGCGGACTATTGGGAGCCTTACGGCGGCTGGGGCGAACGCCCGGAGCGGTTCGCCGTCTCGTATCATCTGCTGTCCATGCTCTACAAACGGCGGCTGCGGCTGAAGGTGTATGTGCCGGAGGACGACCCGGTTGTGCCGACCATCCTCGGCGTCTGGCCGGCGGCCAACTGGCTGGAGCGCGAAATTCATGACCTGATGGGCATTCGTTTCGACGGCCATCCCGACCAGCGCCGGCTGATGCTGCCGGACGACTGGCAGGGACACCCGCACCGCCGCGACTACCCGTTGGGTTATGAAACCATCATGTTCTCGTTTAACGCCGACGAGATCATGAAACACAAGCCTTTCGCCAAAGAATGACCCCAATCAAAGACAAGTGGTGAATTATGGTTCTACAGACCCCCGAAAAAACCGGCGAAGTTTACAAATGGGAAGGCAGCGTTGAGGAACTCAAGGGATTGGTGACGGAACGCGCCATCACCGGCGAAACCATGCTGCTGAACATGGGGCCGCACCACCCCAGCACGCACGGCGTTCTGCGCCTGCTGCTGGAACTCGACGGCGAGGAAATCGTCTCCTGTCTGCCGGATGTCGGCTACCTGCACACCGGCATCGAGAAAAACATGGAACACAAGACGTATGAAAAATGCGTCACGCTCACCGACCGCATGGACTACCTGGCACCCATGTCCAACAACCTGGCCTTCTGCCTGGCGGTGGAAAAGCTGGTAGACCTGGACGTGCCGGAGCGCGCCAGCATTATCCGCGTCATCTGCATGGAATTAACGCGCCTCAACAGCCATCTGGTCTGGCTCGGCACGCACGCGCTGGACATGGGCGCGATGAGCGTTTTCCTGTACTGCTTCCGCGAACGCGAGATCATCCTGGAGATGTTCGAGATGCTCTCCGGCCAGCGTATGATGAGCAGTTACATCCGCCCCGGCGGCGTCTGGCGCGACATCCCGCCGGAGTTCCTGCCGGCGCTGGAAAAATTCCTGGACTACATGCCGGCCAAAATTGACGACTACGAAAAACTGCTGACCAATAATCCGCTCTGGATTGACCGCACCCAGGGTATCGGCATCATCGAACCGGACGTGGCGATGGCCTGGGGTGTTTCCGGCCCCAGCCTGCGGGGCAGCGGCGTCAGTTGGGACATTCGCAAGGCCATGCCTTACAGCGGCTACGAGCAGTACGACTTTAACGTGCCGGTGGGCGAACACGGCGATGTGTACGACCGCTTTTACGTGCGGATCCTGGAAATGCGCGAAAGCGTGAATATCCTCAACCAGGCCGTGAAACGGCTGACGCCTGCAGGCCCGTTCCGTTCCGATAATCGCAAGTTTGTGCCGCCGCCGCGCCGCGAACTGGGGCAGAGCATGGAGGCGGTCATCCACCACTTCAAACTGTGGACGGAAGGCTTTAGCGCGCCGGACGAAGAGGTTTTCGTCGCCATCGAAAGCCCGCGCGGCGAACTGGGCTGTTATCTGCATGGGACGGGCGGCAACAAACCGCGCCGCGTCCACTTCAAAACGCCGTCGTTTATGCACATCGCCGCCCTGCCGGTGATGAGCAAAAACCACCTGATCGCCGATCTGGTGGGCATCATCGGCAGCGTGGACATCGTGTTGGGTGATTGTGATCGTTGATTTGATTTACGTCAACCGTAGGGGCGGGTTTGGGAACCCGCCCCTACATGAAGGAAATCATCTATGGCTCTGAGCGACAAAAAATATTCGCAGCGCATCGAGGCCGCCTTCGCCAAATACCCGGACAAACGCTCGGCGGTCATGCCGCTGCTGTATCTGGCGCAGGAAGAATATGGCTGGGTCAGCCCGGAAGGCATCCAGGAAGTGGCCGACCTGTGCGACATGGACCCGACCCAGGTGCAGTCCATCGCCGGGTTTTACACCATGTACTCGGAAAAGCCGAAGGGCAAATACTGGCTTCAGGTCTGCACCGACCTGGCCTGCGCCCTGCGCGGAGCGGACGAGTTTTACGAGGAACTGAAAGCCGAACTGGGCGTCGAGGACGGCGGCACGACCGAAGACGGCCTGTTCACCGTCGAGCATGTGATGTGCCTGGCCGCCTGTGATAAAGCGCCTATGCTCCAGTGCAACTTCCACTTTATGGAAAACCTGGACATGGACAAAATGCGCGCCTGGATTGCCGAAAAGCGGGCGGAAGCGGCGAAGGCGAAAAAGTAAGGATCAGGGGCGGGTTTCTAAGCCCGCCCCTATAGAGACAGAAACGGTGTGATAGCGATGACGCATATCCTGCTACGTGGACGAGACATACCCGACATCTGGAAGTACGACGTTTACGTCGAAAACGGTGGTTACGAAGCCTTCAAAAAAGCCCTGAGTTTAGAGCCGAAGGCCGTCATTGACGAGGTGAAAGCCTCCAACCTGCGCGGGCGCGGCGGCGCGGGTTTTCCCACCGGCGTCAAATGGGGTTTCATCCCGCAGAGCGAGCCGGTTAAATACGTGGCCGTTAATGCCGACGAGAGCGAAACCGGCACGTTCAAAGACCGCGAAATCCTGGAGACCAACCCGCAT
Organism: Chloroflexota bacterium; assembly: GCA_013388735.1. Lineage (GTDB taxonomy): Bacteria > Chloroflexota > Anaerolineae > Aggregatilineales > Phototrophicaceae > CFX2. Next base: position 24,779 of record JACAES010000030.1, read on the forward strand.
CAGTTGATCGAAGGCGCGTTGATCTGCGCCTGGGCCATCCAGGCGACAGCCGTGTACATTTACCTGCGCGGCGAGTTCTGGGACGTGGCGCACGAACTGGACAAACGCATCGAGGAGGCCCGCCGGGCCGGTTTCGTCGGTCAGAATATCCAGGGTACGGGCTGGTCGTGCGAGGTTTATACCCACCTGGGTGCGGGCGCGTACATCTGCGGGGAGGAAAGCGCCCTGCTCAACAGCCTGGAAGGCAAACTGGGGCAGCCGCGCGTGCGCCCGCCCTTCCCGGCCCAAAAAGGCGGCGGTCTGTACGGCGAACCGACGGTCGTCAACAACGTCGAAACGCTGGCGAACGTCCCCTGGATTATCACTAACGGCGCGGCAGAATACAAAAAGATCGGCACGGAACAAAGCGCCGGCACCAAGATTTTCTGCGTCAGCGGCCATGTCGCCAAACCGGGCAACTACGAGCTGCCGATGGGCGTCACCCTGCGCGAACTGCTTTACGAACATGCCGGCGGCGTGCCGGGCGGCAAAGCCATGAAGGCCATCCTGCCGTCGGGCGGCTCTGGCCCGATCATCCCGGCGACTGATGCCGTGCTGGATACGCCCTTAACCTACGAAGATATGAGCAAAATCGGCTCGATCCTGGGGTCGGCCTCGATCATCGTCATGGACGAAACGGTGGACATCACCTGGGTGGCCGCCAAAGTGACCAAATTCTTTAAGCATGAAAGCTGCGGCAAATGTACGCCCTGCCGCGAAGGCACGTACTGGCTGGATAAAGTCCTCGACCGGATCATGGCCGGGCAGGCACAGGTTTCGGACATCGAACTGATTGATAACGTCGCCAAAAACATGCAGGGCGTGACGCTGTGCGCGCTGGGCGACTTCGCCGCCAACCCGATCATCTATACCATCAAGAACTTCCGCGACGATTTTATGCAGCACGTCCAGAAGGCGGACATCAAACCCGCGTCCAAAGCGCGCCAGGCCGCGCCGGCGGGGGACTAAAAGCGGCTTATGACCGACGAAACCGAAGCATTTGCCCACAACCCGCCCGCCGACTTCGACCCTTCCGACGGGCAGGACGTTTCGGCGGAATCAGAAACCGTCCACAGCGCACAAACGTCGCTGGGCGGGTGGCTGCGGCGCTTGTTTTCTCGCTGGGGCGAAGCCGACAGCGCGGCGCGGCTGGAAGACTTGAACCAGATGGTTGAGTGCCAGCCGCAAGCGGCGGTGAACTATCTGTTCCGGGGCGAGCTGTACCTTAAAAATGCCGACTACGAAAATGCCGCCGCCGACTTTCGCCGCGCGAGTGATCTGGCGGCGGAAGAGTTCGACCGGGCTGACTGGGGATTGGTGGCGCAAACCCTGCGCGACCGGGCGCTGGCCGGCTTGCAGCAGGCGGAGCGCCGGCTGAACATCAGACAGGCGCAGGCCGGCAGCGGGGATAGTTTGCCGCCGGCTGAAGTTTCGTAATTGAGGCGGAATTCGCTAAACTAGACACACGTTTTCGAGCAGCGTTGTGACCGAGGCGACGATGACCAATACGGTAAGAATCATCATCAATGACCAGACATACGACGTTCCCGCCGGGATGAACCTGGTAGACGCGGCCAAGTGGTACGCGAACGACGACATCCCGGTTTTTTGTTACCATCCCAAAATGGAGCCGGTCGGCATGTGCCGGATGTGCCTGGTGGAAATGGGGACGATTGAAAAAGACCGCGCCACCGGCCAGGTCGTCCTCGATGAGAACGGCCAGTCGAAAGTGCGCTGGATGCCCAAACTGCAAACCGCCTGCACCACCACCGTCAGCGACGGGCTGGTGATCCGCACGCAAACGCAGCAGGTGCAGGATGCCCGCCAGAACGTGGTGGAGTTCTTGCTCACCAGCCACCCGCTCGACTGCCCCATCTGCGACAAGGGCGGCGAATGCCCGCTGCAAAACCTGACAATGGAACACGGGCCGGGCGTCAGCCGGATGGCTTTTTCCGACAAAATGCGCCTGGACAAACACGTGCCGCTGGGCGACCTGATCTTCCTCGACGAAGAACGCTGCATCCAATGCGCGCGCTGCGTGCGCTTCCAGGATGAAGTGGTCGGCGACGACGTGCTCGCCTTCCACGAACGCGGGCGCAGTTTGCAGATCATCACCAACAGCGAGCCGGGTTTTGACACCTACTTCTCCGGCAATACCACCGACATCTGCCCGGTCGGCGCGCTGACCACCGCCGACTTCCGCTTCGGCGCGCGCCCCTGGGAACTGACCGAAGTGCCGAGCATCTGCCCACACTGCCCGGTCGGCTGCAATATCAGCCTCAGCACCCGGCTTGACCGCGACTTCGGCGGCAAAACGCTCATCAAGCGCGTGATGCCGCGCCAGAACGAACAGGTTAACGAAATCTGGATTTGCGACAAGGGACGCTTCGGCCATCACTTCAGCCGCAGCGAAGACCGCCTGGAAGACCCGCTGGTGCGCGAGCGCAGCGGCAGACTGTTCGCTAAATCCTGGACGGACGCGCTGGCCGCCGCCGCCGAGGCGCTGAAGGCCGCCGGAAGCGACGTGGCCGCCATCGCCGGCAGCGGCATGAGCAACGAAGACCTGTGGGCGCTGCGGCAGCTGCTGGCCGGGCTGGGCAGCCGGCGCCTGGGCGCGTGGCCGCCGACCCACGCCGGGGCGGAAGTGGTCGCTCAGGTTGGCGTCGGCCAGGGGACGAACCTGGGGCAGCTTGGGCGCGGCGATGCCGTACTGGTGATCGCCAGCGACCTGGAAGAAGAAGCGCCCATCTGGCGACTGCGGCTCAAACAGGCCGCCGACCGGGGCGCGTTCCTGCTGGTGATGAACGCCCGCCCCACCCGCATGGACGATTTCGCCGCTCAGACCATCCATTACGAAACCGGCGAGGCCGTTCAAGCCCTGCTGGCGCTCAAAGACTCGGACGCCTGGAAGCAGTTGGCCGAAGCGCACAACCTGGTGATCGTCGCCGGCGCGGAAGGACTGTCGCTGGACGGCAGCCGCGCGCTGGCGGGTGCCGCCGCCAATATCCTGCTGGAAACCGAGCATGTGGGCAAACCGAACAGCGGCCTGCTGGCCGTCCTGCCCGGCGCAAACGCGATGGGATTGCATTACCTGGGCTTCACGCCGGCAGCAACGCTGGACATCATGCAGAACCCGCCTAAAGTTCTGATCGTCACCCAGGCCGACCTGCTGCTGGACGACCCGACGGCGGCGCACTGGCTGGCGAAGGTCGAAACGATCATCAGCCTCGACCTGTTCGCCAGCGGTCTGACGCAGCAGTTGGCGGCGGTCGCCCTACCCATCCAGAGTTTTGCCGAGCGCGACGGCTCTTACGTCAACGGCGAACGGCGTGTGCAGCGGTTTTACACCGCGCAGGGGCCGATGGGTCAGGCGCTGCCGGCCTGGCAGGCGCTTTCACGGCTGGGCGAACAGCTCGGCCAGGGGACGGCGAAACTGTCCGCCGCCGCCGTGATGGTAGAGATCGCCCAGAACGTGCCGGCCTTCGCCGGGGTCAGCTTTAAGGAACTGGCGAAGGTCGAACGCCAGTACCCGGACGTAGGCGGCAAAGACCTGTATTACGGCGGCACAGCCTACCGCAACCGGGGCGGCCTGGGCATCCAAATCCCCACCGCCGCCGACCAGGGGCAGACCGTTGCGCGATTTGAAGCGGCGGCAGACGAGCCGCCCAAAACACGCGGCAAACTGGTGATCGTGCCGTCGGTGCGCCTGTACAACCGCGAGCGCACCTTCCGCCCCAGCGCGCTGGTTCATGCCCGCGTGCCGGAAGCCTACGCGGAGATCAACAGCGCCGACGCGAAAAAACTGGGCATCCAGGACGGCGACACGGTAGAAATCGCCATCCAGAACGCCCCGGCGCTGCGCGTGCGCGCCCATGTCAACGGCGGCGCGCCGAAGGGGACGGTGATCGTGCCGCGCCATTTGAGCGATACCGCCGCGCCGCTGGCGGTCACTGTTGGCGAAGTCAGTAAAGCCGAAGGTTGAATTTTATGAATGTCAAGCGCACCCTCATTCTGATCGTCGGGCTGCTGTTCGGCGCCTGGCTCGTCCTGAGCGTACTGAACGCGCCGATGGACACCCTGCCCAAGCTGGTGATCCTGGCGCTGGCCGCCGTGATCGTCGGCGCGGTTTCGCTGCTGCGGCGTCCGCTGGTGACGCTGCTGGTGCTGGCGGCGCTGGCCGTGTTGATCGTGGCCGGCATCAACCTGGACGCCATCATCACCGGGGCCGGCAACGTCCTGACCTACGTTTTCAGCCCCTCCAGCCGCGTCGAGCCGGAACAGGTGGTCGTCTGTTCGGAAGATTCGGCCTGTTCGACCATCTGGTCGGTCGGGTTCGCCATCCTGCTGCTGCTCGGCTTCATCACCGGCTTCGCCTATACCACGCTGCTGGAGCGCCGTTTTGTGGCCTGGTTCCAGCACCGCGTCGGGCCGAATCGGGTGGGGCCGCTGGGGCTGCTGCAACCCCTGGCGGACGCGATCAAGCTGATCTTCAAAGAGGACATCGTGCCGCAAAAAGCCTATTTCTGGGTGTGGCTGCTGGCCCCTATGCTGAAAGTCGTGCCGGTGCTGCTGGTGCTGGGCGTCATCCCGCTGGGGCCGAACCTGCTCATCCCCTGGTTTGACGGCAAATGGTACGAAGTGTCGCTGGCGCTGGCCGACCTCAACGTGGGCGTGCTGTGGCTGCTGGCGATCACCAGCCTCGGCACTTACGGCATCGTGCTGGCGGGCTGGTCGAGCAACAACAAGTACGCCATGTTAGGCGGCCTGCGTTCGACGGCGCAGATGATTAGCTACGAACTGAGCCTGGGGCTGACGATGGCCGTGCCGGTGATGATCGTCGGCAGCATGAACCTGAAGGACATCGTGAACGCCCAGGCCGCGCCGCCGGTGATAAGCTGGTTTGTGTTTCAAAACCCGCTGGCGGCGGCCATTTTAATGATTGCGCTGGTGGCGGAAATCAACCGTGCGCCCTTCGACCTGCCGGAAGCCGAGCAGGAACTCACCGCCGGGTTCATGACCGAATACAGCGGCATGAAGTTCGCTTCGTTCATGATGGCGGAATACCTGGGCATGATCGCCGTCAGCATGATCGTCGTCGTGCTGTACTTCGGCGGCTACCATCTGGTGCTGGTGAACGAAGTCCCGATTTTGGGGCCGCTGGTGTTAACCGCCAAAGTCATCCCACTGCTGATCGGCCTGGTGTGGGTGCGCGCTACGCTGCCCCGCATCCGCTACGACCGGCTGATGCAGTTCGGCTGGAAGGTCATGCTGCCGCTGGCGCTGCTGGCGGTGGTCTGGACGGCGATGGCGCTGGTGATCGGCGACGTCTTCCAGAGTACGCTGCTGTACGGCGTGGTATCGGGCGTCCTGTTCCTGGTCGTGGTGGGCGGCAGCCTGTACTTTCTGACGCGCGCCGGCCAGCCGGCGGACGCCGAAGAAGACCTGGCCGATGACCCCATCATCACCGGCGAACGCCGCGACGTGGGCTGGGCGCTGCTGAACGTGGTCGGCGCAATCCTGGGCGGACTGTTCGCCCTGGTGGATTTTGTCGCCAGCATCTTCCGGGGGCTGGCGCGGGCGGGCGGCATCCCCGATGAAGAAGCCACCGCCCTGGCGACGCGGGAAGACCCCGCCGCGCCCAAGCGCCAGACGACCGGCGGCGATTAAAACGCACCCGCCGGGAACGCGGCGCAGACTGATAGCGACGAGACTTGTCGAGGAGCGATTTATTCGATGAATGTGATACGCGGTTTTGCGACGACCTTCAAACATCTGCTGGAAGAGCCGGTGACGTACCAGTATCCCGAACAGATTCGCCCGTTCGCCGAACGTTACAAAGGACGCCACGAGCTAAAACGTTACGACAACGGCCTGGAAAAATGTATCGGCTGTTCGCTGTGTGCGGCGGCCTGCCCCGCCGACGCCATCTGGGTCGAAGCGGCGGAAAACACCGATGAGGCGCGTTACAGCCCCGGCGAACGTTACGCTAAAACCTATGAGATCAACATGCTGCGCTGCATCTTCTGCGGCTACTGCGAGGATGCCTGCCCCACCGAAGCGATTGTGCTGGGGCATGAACACCGCCTGAGTTTCACCAACCGGAAGGACGCTATCTTCACTAAAGATATGCTGATTGACCCGGTGCCGGAGGGCGGCCAGGCGACGCCGCAGAAGGTCGAACCGGGGGTGTTCACGCGGGCTATTCCTGATATGGAAGACCCCAAGTGAGGGTATGGATGCCGGGGCGGGTTCGTAAAACCCGCCCTATGATGCCCGTAATGTTGCCATGCCGGGGTTTCAAAATTTGAACTCCGGCATGGTTTGCGCTAAACTGCACAAGTATTGTCGCGCCCAGATTCGGGGATTAGTTTTATGACGGAAGCACTGCTTTTTCTGATCGTCGGCGCGGTGGCGGTGGCCGCTGCCGTCATGATGCTCCTGAGCGAAAACGCCGTTTACAGCGCCCTGTTCCTCATCATCAACTTCATGTGCGTAGCGTTTTTCTACCTGATGCTGGACGCGCCGTTTCTGATGATGGTTCAGATCGCGGTTTATGCCGGGGCGATCATGGTTTTGTTTTTATTTGTGATTATGCTCCTGGGGGCGGAAAAACTGGGCGAGCCGACTCGTGAGTTTCGCTGGCTGGCGCCGCTGGCGCTGGCGCTTTCGGTGGCGTTCCTGGTTATCACCGGCATCGCCATCACCCAGGGGCAGATTGACCTGCGCGGGCCGCTGGTTCAGCCGCCGATGCTGCGCGTCATACATGCCGCGTCGGGCGTTGGGGCGGTGGACGTTTACGCCGACGGCGAAATGATCGCCGAAAACGTGGCGTTTAAGGAAGCATCGGCTTTTGTCTCGCTGCCGGCGGGCGGGCGCACCATCTCGTTTAACGCGGCGGGGACGGATACGGCGCTGCTGGTCGAGCAGGTGACGCTGGAAAACGACCCGGAGCGCACCGCCAGCGCCTTCACGCTGATCGCCTATGGCAGCGGGCCGACGCTCACCCTGGTGCCGGACAACCTGGAAACGACCAAAGACCGCAGTGGGCGCGTGACCGTCTTTAATGCCTTCGACCGGGCGGTTGATCTGTGGGACATGGGTTCGGAATTTGACGACAGCGACGACCGGGCCGTGACGCGCGAACTCGCTCCCGGCGCATCGGTTGAACTGGCCGACCTCCCGGAAAATACCGACCTGCGCGCCTGGCGTTTTACCGAGGCCGGCAGTAAGGAAGCGGCGCTGTTCCGCCTGAATAACCCGGAAATCTTCCGCATCGAGCGCGACGAAGCGCAGATGATGGTGGTGATGAGCGAGCCGGTGCTGGCCGGCACCGAACAGGATATCCTCCGCGCCGTCGCCGTGCCGCTGGTCAGCCGCGCCCTGCCCAGTTTCGGCGGGCCGCAGGCCGTCGGCGAACTGCTGTTCACGCGCTACATGCTGCCGCTGCAGCTGGTGGCTGTGCTGCTGCTGGTGGCGATGATCGGGGCTATCGTGCTGACGCATAAAGAGAGCTTCCGACCGCGCCGCCGCGACGTGCGCCGCCGGGTCGCCAAACCGCTGACCACCGCCATCTCGGCACAGATCGGGCGTGACGTGCTTCAACCGGGCGTCGAAGCCCCCAAGCTGCCGCAGGAAGCCGAACAGCCGGAACCGGTCGGTAAATAATATAATATCAGGTCGGGGCGAGGTATGCTCGTCCATGTAAAGCAGACATCGAGGGAAACGGGTGGTATGGTTCAGATCGAAGCCTATGTGATTTTAAGCGCCGTCCTGTTCATCCTGGGCGCGATGGGGGTGCTGCTGCGCCGCAACGCTATCCTGGTGTTTATGTCGGTGGAGCTGATGCTGAACGCGGCCAACCTGGCGCTGGTGGCCTTCGCCAAACAGTGGAACCAGATGGACGGCCACCTGTTCGTGTTTTTTGTGATGACGGTGGCCGCCGCCGAAGTAGCCGTTGGCCTGGCGCTGATCGTCGCCATCTTCCGCACCAAACACAGCATTGATATTGACCAGTTGCACCAGATGGAAGGCTAAAGCCGGTTCCGAACGGCAGCGCAGGGTCGAGAAACCGGAACTCGCAGCGCGGAACTAGAGGGGTTGTATGGAAACATATGCGCAGTTAGTCCCACTTGTCGTACTCATCCCCCTGGTGGGGATGTTGATAAACGTGTTCTGGGGCGCGCGGCTGGGCGGCAGGTGGCCGGGCATCATCGGCTCGACGGCGGCCATCCTGGCTTTTATCGTCTCCGGCCTGCTTTATTTTTACCTCATCGGTAACGACTACCGGGCGGTGGTCGTCAACCCGCCCTTTTTGAACGCCTGGATCAGCATCCCATCCGGCGATATGTTCATCCCCTGGCAGATGCGCGTAGACACCCTGAGCGTGACCATGATGCTGGTCGTCACTGGCGTGGGGTCGCTCATCCACATTTACGCCATCGGCTACATGCTGGGCGATTCGCGCTACGCCCGCTTTTTCGCCTATCTCAACCTGTTCCTGGTTTTCATGCTGGTGCTGGTGACGGGCAACAACTTCTTGATGATGTTCGTCGGCTGGGAAGGCGTGGGCCTGTGTTCCTACCTGCTGATCGGCTTCTGGTTCGACAAAGCCAGGGGCGAGGGCTGGAAAAACAGCAACGCCGCCCGCAAGGCTATGATCGTCAACCGCATCGGCGACTTCGGCCTGCTGATGGGCATCTTCCTGATCTTCTGGACGTTCGGCACGCTGGACTACTTCACGCCGGGCGAGATCGCCAACCCGCACCTGGCCGAAGAACTGGCGCTGGAGGCCGAACACGCCGCCGAAGCGGAAGCGGCAGCCGTTGAAGGCGAGGCCGCGCCGGAAGGCGAGCAGGCCGCCGAGGGCGAAGTGGTAGCCGAAGCCGCCGTCATCGAAGGCGAGGCCGCGCCCGAAGGTGAGCAGGCTGTTGAAGGCGAAGGGGTGGCCGAAGCCGCCGTCATCGAAGGCGAAGAAGGGCATGGCGGCGAAGCAGCGGTTGTGTATACCAACAACGATCATATTCCTACCGAGATGCTTGGCGTGTTCGGCAAGACCGAGCGTCTGCTCGAAGAAGGCGGCCATATCGTGAATTTTGGGCCGTTTTCGCTGCCGTTTGAAACGGTGCTGGTGCTGATTACCCTGTTCATGCTGGTCGGCGCGACCGGCAAAAGCGCGCAGATACCGCTGTTCATTTGGCTGCCGGATGCGATGGCCGGCCCGACGCCCGTCAGCGCGCTCATCCACGCCGCCACGATGGTCACGGCGGGCGTGTACATGATGGTTCGCAGCAACGTCTTTTATTACAACGCCGACCTGACCTCACTGATCGTGACGCTGGTCGGCGCGGGTACGGCGCTGGTGGCGGGTTTTATCGCCATCGGCCAGTGGGACATCAAGCGCGTGCTGGCCTACAGCACCATCAGCCAGCTTGGTTTTATGGTGGCGGCGGTGGGCATCGGCGCATACAGCGCGGCCATGTTCCATCTGGTCACGCACGCCTTTTTTAAGGCGCTGCTGTTCCTCAGCAGCGGCTCGGTCATTCACGGCATGGAACACGGCCACCATCACGTCCACGAACACGGCCACGGCCACCACGACGACACACCGTTCGACCCGCAGGATATGCGGAACATGGGCGGCCTGCGTCGCAAAATGCCGGTCACGTACCGGGTATACCTCATCGGCACGCTGGCGCTGGCGGGCATCTTCCCCTTCGCCGGCTTCTGGTCGAAGGATGAAATCCTGGCCGACTCCTGGCTGGTGGGGCTGTTTGATAACAACGTCGGCGGCTATATCGCGCTGGGGCTGCTGCTGCTGGCGGCCTTCTTCACCGCTTTTTACATGTGGCGGCAGATGGAAATGGTCTTTTACGGCCAGCCGCGCACCGAAGCGGCGGAACACGCCCAGGAGAGCGGGCCAGTCATGACCTGGCCGCTGGTGGGGCTGGCGATTTTGAGCGTCTTCGGCGGTTTTATGAACACGCCGGAAAACGTGCTGGGGCTGGACGGCATCTTCGGCGCGCATCGCTTCACCTATTTCCTGGAACACAGCGTCGTCCACGCCCACGCGGCGGAGTTCCAGCCGGTCATCGCGCTGGGTGCGCTGGCGCTGGCGCTGTTCGCGTTTTTCGCCGCCCGCACGATTTACGGCGCGGGACATGCGCTGGTGCGCGGCAGCCGCGACCCGCTGGCCGTGCGCCCGGAAACCAGCCCGATCTGGCGGCTGGCGCACGCCCGCCTGTACTGGGATGAAACCTACTTCCGCCTGTTCGAGAACCCGTTCAACCGGACGGCTAAATTCCTGGCCGATACGCTGGACTGGGCTTTCTGGCACGATTATTTCCACAACACCGTTCTGCGCAACGGCTTCGATGCGCTCGGCCAGTTTTTGAGCAAGCCGGTAGACCTGGGGCTGATTGATGGCATTGTCAACGGCATCGGTCGGCTGGCGCGCTGGCTGGCCGGCAGGCTGCGCGGCGTGCAAACCGGCTACGTGCGGACGTATGCCGTGACGGTGCTGCTGGGCGTGGTGCTGGTGATCGTCATTTTGCTGCTGCCGCTGTTCACACAGGCCGGCGGCGGATAAATTCGAGAATATGGTGGGGGCGGATTTTCGCCCCCGCCGGGCTGATAGCTGTCGCGTCTTCAGACGACATCTTGAAGGGGAGTTTCTATGGAAGCCGTCTCTACACCCACGCTGACCTCGGTGGTGTTGTTCATCCCGCTGGTGAGCATGTTTATCATCCTGTTACTGCGCGAGGACACGCAGAGCGAATACATCAGGTGGGGCGCGCTTATCGGCAGCCTGCTGACGTTCGCGGCCTCGATCCTGCTGTGGCTGAGCTACGACCCCGCCCAACCGGGGCTGCAAATGGCGCAGCGTTCCACCTGGATTGCGCTGTCGGCCACCGACGCCACCTATAACATCAGCTATTATGTCGGCGTGGACGGCCTGAGCCTGCTGCTGGTCATCCTGACCACGTTCATCATGCCGCTGGCGATCCTGTCCTCGTTCCGCTCACACGTGCTGGTGGAGCGCGGGCGCGAAAAGCTGTATTACGCCTTCATGCTGCTGCTGGAATGGGCGATGATCGGCGTGTTCGTGGCGCAGGATTTGTTCCTGTTTTACATCTTCTGGGAAGTGACGCTGGTGCCGATGTACTTCCTGATCGGCATCTGGGGCGCAGAGGAGCGTATTTACGCCGCCGTCAAGTTCTTCCTGTACACGATGGCCGGTTCGATTCTGATGCTGCTGGCGATTTTGTTCGTCGGCACGCAGGCGCAGTCCTTCGCCCTGCCGGACATCATCGCCAAAGTGCAGGCCAACCCCGACCTGTTCCCGTTCGGCGGGCTGTTCAGCACCCAGTCGTTCCTGTTCCTGGGCTTTTTGATCGCCTTCGCTATCAAAGTCCCGGTATGGCCGCTGCACAGCTGGCTGCCGGATGCTCACGTCCAGGCACCCACCGCCGGCTCGGTCATCCTGGCGGGCGTGCTACTGAAGATGGGAACTTACGGCATCGTGCGCTTCTGCCTGCCGCTGTTCCCGCAGGCCAGCATCGAATGGGCGCCGATTGTGTCCGTGCTGGCGATCATCGGCATCATCTACGGCGCGTGGGTCAGCTACGCGCAGACGGACGTGAAGAAGCTGGTCGCCTATTCATCGGTCAGCCACCTGGGGTTTGTGGTGCTGGGCATTTTCGCGCTCAATTCTCAGGGCATCCAGGGCGGCATTTTGCAGATGGTCAATCACGGCATCAGCACCGGCGGCCTGTTCCTTCTGGTCGGGATGCTGTACGAACGCCGCCACACAAAGGCCATGAGCGCCTACGGCGGCATCTGGAAAGTGATGCCCGTTTTCGGCGGCATCAGCCTGGTGATCGCCCTCAGCAGCATGGGTCTGCCGGGGCTGAACGGCTTCGTCGGCGAGTTCACCATCCTGCTCGGCACGTTCGGCAGCCCGTACCTGGGCTTCTTCTTCGCGCTGTTCGCCACCCTGGGCGTAATCCTGGCGGCGGTGTACATCCTGTATATGTTCCAGAAAGTCTTCATGGGCGAAGTGGACAAGGAAGAAAACAAAAACCTGCCGGCGCTTCACTGGCAGGAACTGGCCGTCCTCATCCCCATCGTGATCGTGATCTTCTGGATCGGCTTGCAGCCGGGGACGTTCTTCGGCGCGATGGACGCCAGCGTGAACCAGCTTGTCACCCAGGTCACAAGCGCCGCGTCGAACGTGGTGATGCGGTAAACCGGTCAGCCGGAAACGGGGCGGGCGCTGCTGCACGCCCTTTGACGATGACGCCGTTTTGTTTATGGTCAGGGGTTAGCTATGTTATTTGAAGTCCCAAGCCTCGAATCGCTGAACCTGGGGGTGACGCTGCCCGCCGTCAGCCTGGCGTTCGGCGTCTGCGTGCTGCTGCTGGCAGACCTGCTGCTGGTGCCAAAAGATCGCAAGGAAATCACGGCCTGGCTGGCCGTCGCGGGCGTGGCCGTCAGTTTCGTCCTCAACCTGTTCACCTTCAACAACACCGATAACGAGGCGTTCCTGGGGATGTTCGTGGCCGACAGTTTCACCGGCTTTATGAACATCGTCATCCTGCTGACGGCCTTCCTGGGCATCCTGCTCAGCAAGGACTACCTCAAACGGGCCGGCATCGAACGCGGCGAGTATTATACGCTGATGCTGATGAGCGCCGCCGGCATGATGTTCATGGCGAGCGCCAATGATCTGGTGGTGGTGTTCATCGCGCTGGAACTGCTCAGCATTCCGCTGTACGTGCTGGCGGCCTTCCGCGTGCCGGATGTGAAATCCGAAGAAAGCGGCATGAAGTATTTCATCCTGGGGGCGTTTTCCAGCGCGTTTTTCGTCTACGGCGCGGCGTTGGTTTACGGCGCGACCGGCACGACCAGCCTGCCCGCCATCTTTAACGCGGTCGGCACGCTGGCCGAAAGCGGCGGCTCGTCGGCCTTTTTGCTGCTGGCCGGGGCCGGCTTAATCCTGGTCGGCCTGGGCTTCAAGGTGGCCGTGGTGCCATTTCATATGTGGACGCCGGACGTGTACGAAGGCGCGCCGACGCCGGTCACGGCCTTCATGAGCGTGGGCGCCAAAGCCGGGGGGTTCGCCGCACTGCTGCGGATTATGGCGATGTCGCTGCCGGCCTTTACGCTGGCGGACGGCCAGACCTTCGCCGCCTGGCAGCAGACCTTCTGGATTATCGCCGCGCTGACGCTCATCCTGGGCAACCTGGTCGCCATCGCGCAAAGCAACATCAAACGAATGCTGGCCTATTCATCCATCGCCCACGCTGGTTATATCCTGATGGCAGTGGCGGCTTCCGGCACCATCGGCCTGACCGATGAAGCCACGCGGGCGGCGCTGATTTACCTGCTGGCCTATATGTTCACCAACCTGGGCGCGTTCGGCGTAGCCCTGGCGGTGGAACGCGACGACGGCAGCGGCACGAACCTGAACGATTTCGTCGGGCTGGCGAAAAACCGTCCTGGGCTGGCGCTGATGATGGCAGTCTTTATGTTAAGCCTGACGGGCATCCCGCTCACCGGCGGCTTCATCGGCAAGTGGTTCGTATTTAAAGCCACGCTGGATGCCGGCCTGGTGGCGCTGGCGATCATCGGCGTGCTGACCAGCGTCGTCAGCGCGTTTTATTATGTGCGTGTGATCGTCAATATGTACCTGCGCGACGGCGAGGCCGAAACCCCCGGCGAAACGCAGATGGTCAACTGGGCGGTGTACATCGCGGGCGCGGGGACGCTTATCATGGGCATCTTCCCCTTCCTCGTCACCGGCCTCAGCGATCTGGTGACGGTCGCTGCCAGCGTGGTTCGTTAGCCTCAGACAGCTTAACCTCACCCCTTGACCCCCTCTCCAAAGGAGTGATTGGAGAGGGGTTTGCAACGGTATATATAACCCTGGCGGCTTTTGTCAACGACCAGCCGCTAAAACGGCTGGCTTGTCCCTGACGCACTCGCACGAGGTGGAGCATGGCTCACTTTAACCGCATACGCCGTGTCGAGACAAAAGGCTGGTTGACTGGCAGCCCGACAAGCAGCAGAGCTTCGCT
>JACAES010000179.1 GCA_013388735.1 Chloroflexota bacterium
AACGGTTTTTAAGGGTGGCGCGGCGCCGCGCCCCCTGCGTGGACAAAACTAAAAGATGGCGAGAAAAACCATGCTGAAACGACTGATGCTGATAACGCTGGTCTGCGGCAGCCTGATCGCCGGGAAATCGGTGGCGCAGGAACAAACCGAACAGTCGGAAACCGCGCCGGTGTACGTGACCACCCAGGATTACGCCGCGCTGCGGGCCGGGCCGGGGCGGCACTGGCAGCGGTTGGCGGCGCTGCCCTACGGCGCGACCTACCGCGCCACCGCGCGCACAATTGACGCCGAGTGGATTCAGATCGCCTACGAAGGCGAACTTGACCCAGATGCACCCAGACAGTATACCAGGGACGGTGTGACCTATGGCTGGGTGGTTTACTGGCTGCTGGTGTGGACGGGGGACATCCTGCAACTGCCGATTGACGGCCAGCAGTTCACGCCGACTGCCCGCGCTGCCGGGCCGACGATGGTGCTGTACCCCGATGAATATATGTATGAAGGCGGCGTAGACCCCTCGACGCGGGTGGACAACCCGATGGATACGCCGGTGACGGTCGAAGTGACCGGACGGCTGGGTTCGCCAGAGAGCGGGTTTTTTATGCTCCAGTTCAAGCTCAATAACCGCTATTACTGGACGGGGACATGGGCGGTTGGCGTGCCGCGTGGTTACGCGCAGCTCCCGGATGCGGCTTATCTGTATCCATATGGCCGTCTGCTGCTGGAACTGCACAGCGAACTGAACCGCGCCGGGGCCGTGCTGGGCGACATCGGTGGGCGCTGGCGGGCGCTGGATGAAGGCCGGACGACCACCTGCAATGCCATCCCGGCGGATTTTCAACTGCGGGAAACCAGCTTTAGCGCGACCGATCTGAACATCGAGCCGATTTACCGCCCGATGGCGGAGGCATTACGCAGCGCCCAGAGCGGCATTAACGCGGCGCTGGCGCGTTTTCGGGATGTGTGCGCCCGGCCCGGCGACCGCCAGGTGCGCCCGGAGGACATCAACGAGGCCATGCTGGATGTCCGCGAAGCCGAGCGCAGCCTGACGATTGTCCGCACGCTGCTGGCCCCCTTGCAGCGCGCCGACCCGGTGTTTAATCCGGGACGGTAGTGTTTAAACCACGACCGCCCGGATGCCGAGCATCTCGGCAAAAAGCGTCCAGCGGGCGGCGTGGTGGCCGGGGTTCATGCACAGGTGATGTGTGCCGCCGGCCTTTAACCAGCCGTCCAGGCAGGCGCGCACGCCAGTGGTAGGGCGGAACTCGCCGTAGGGCATTTCCAGGATGGGCATGACCGGCGAGTCCGGGATGATCTCGCCTTCCGCGATCACCAGATGGAACTGGTCGCGCCCAACCGGGGCCAACGAAACCAGCGTGGCCGGGCCGGGCTGCAAGCGGAATAAGACCGTCGGCGGGTTGTCCATTTTGCCGATGCCCAGCGGGCGGTCAATCAGCCGGGGTTTTTCATCCGTGCGCCCCAGCTTCCAGTTGCCTTCGCCCATGTGGCTGAGCAGCGTGGTATCGCGGTCGAAGTCCATCGCGTACATTTCGGTGAAGTTGCCGTCGCCGATGAGTGCGTGGCCGGCGGCCACTGCCGCCGCGCTGCATACGTCGCCTTCGCCGCCGTAGCCGTACCCTTCAGCCATCAGGTTGGAAGCCGCCGCCAGCGGCAGGAACTTAAAACGCCCATCCTCGGCAATCGCGCCGAAGTGGGTCGAGTAGGCTGCGTAACCACCTTCGGCCAGGATTTTTCGCAGCGCGACATGATACCGCGCCGACTCTTCGCGCTGTTCGGCGCTCAGGCGCGGGTCAATCTCGAACCGGTTATTTTCGTCCTCGATAGCGGTCCGGACTTCGGCGGGCGCGGCGGCCAGCATGGCGCGGTAGAGGTCGCCGGGCGCGAGGTACTGGATTTCCGGCCCCAGGTTACGCAGGAAGGAATGTTCATCTACCCGGATGTCGCCCATGCCTTCCATCGCGTAGCCAAAAACGGCGATTTTCATCGTCCGCCAGGCGCTGATCGCTCGCGCCGCGTAAGCCCAGTCGGCAAAACGCTGTTTAAATTCGGGCGTGCGCCAGTCATCGGTGATGACGGCGAACCGCTTGCCCAGGCGAACCAGCGTGTTGGCAGTGTCCTGCGCGCCGTGAATGCCCTGGTTATAGGTCATGTCGCCCATATCCCAGCGTTCGGTGATGTTACGCTCCGGCTGGATGTTCGCCAGCAGCAGCGGCAGATCGGTTTTGTCGAACGCCCGGATGGTGCGCATGGCCGGGCCGAAAGTGAGCATGACGATCATCAGGCCGTCCACCTGTTCGCGCTCGTAACCGGCGATCACTTCCTCGATGTCGGCGCGCGACTTAATCGGTTTGCTGAAAATCACGTCCGCGACATCGCCCAGGTGGGCGACCACCTGCCGGGCGTAACCTGCCTGGCGGTCGGTGATGCCGGGCAGCATGTCGTCGTAAATGGCCTGCGTGATGCCGACCAGGCCGATGCGGGGTTTTGCATATTCCATGAGTGTTCTCCTTCAATCAAATATTCATCACGGGCTGGTTTAATCGGGACTCCAGCGCCCGTAGTTGTACTGCTCCAGGAAAAACTTCATGCGGGCGACCACCGCTGCCTGCCAGATGTCGCGGCGCTTTTCTTCCCGCAGGCTATCCAGACGCGGCGCTGCACCTTCTTCTACCGATTCGAGTATCTGTGGGCCAACGAGTCCCTGGTCATAAAGGACGCGCAGTTCGTCGGCAGGCAGGATGTGAGCCAGCTCGCTGAGCATATAACGGGCGACCGCCTGCCCGCCGACGCGCTCAAAAACCGTCCAGACGTTGATTTTGGCGATGCCGTCCGAGGCCAGTCGGGG
>JACAES010000139.1 GCA_013388735.1 Chloroflexota bacterium
CCCTTCTGGCAGGTTTACAACCTCATCGCTGATGAATACCTGGAACCCGTTGAGCCGGAAGCCCTGGTTGACGGCGCGATCCAGGGTATGTTCGACGTGCTGGGCGACGAGTTCAGCGGTTACATGAGTCCCGACATCTACCCGATGATGAACGCCGATCTGTCCGGCCATGTCGAAGGCATTGGCGCGCTGGTGGAGACAGTCGAAGAAACCGGCGCGATTCGCATCGCCAGCGTGCTGGAAGGTTCTCCGGCAGAAGCCGCCGGCATCCGCGATGGCGACATCTTCGTCGAGGTGGATGGCGAGGATGTCACCGGCATCAGCCAGATGGAACTGGTGACGAAGGTGCGCGGCCCGGCCGGCACGGTGGTTAACCTGACCATGCAGCGCGGCGACCAACTGCTGAAATTTTCCGTCACACGCGCGCGCATCGAAGTCCCGAATCTCGAATACAAAATCCTGGACAACAACATCGGTTATGTCAAAATGCGCGACTTCAGCGCCGACGCGCGCACAAAACTCGATGAAGTCCTGCAGGACATCAACGTTAACGAACTGGACGGGCTGGTTTTTGACCTGCGCGGCAACCCCGGCGGCCTGCTCTCGACGGCTATTGACATCGCCAGTGCCTTCATCAAGGATGGCACGATACTGATCGAAGACTTCGGTAACGGCGAGCAGCGCGTCTTTGAGGCCAACGGAACGTATATCGGCGTCTCCGTGCCGCTGGTGCTGCTGGTGGACGAGGACAGCGCCAGCGCCTCCGAACTGGTGGCGGGCGCGCTGCAGGATCGGGGACGCGCCACCATCATCGGCGAAACCACCTTCGGCAAAGGCACCGTCCAGACCTGGCGCGAACTGGTCAACGGCGGCGGCGTGCGGCTGACGATTGCGCGCTGGTTGACCCCGAACGGCAACTGGATTCACGATGTCGGTATCATGCCGGACATCGTGGTCGAATGGACGCCGGACGGCAACAACGATACAGCCGACCCGCAGCTTGAAGCCGCCATCAGCTATCTGCTGACCCAGCAGCCGGCCAGTCTGATGCCGTAACATCCACCCCGGCGACTTTCGTCTTTGCAACAGCCACCGCACATGCTATACTGCGGTGGCTTTTTATACCGGTCATTGAGGAGTGGGCGCACATGCAGGCAGCTTTGCAGATCGCTTCGATCATTATTTCAGTGGTGTTGATTATCCTGATTTTGCTCCAGGTCAAGGGCGGCGCGCTGGGCAGCCTGCTCGGCGGCGAAACCGGCGGTTTTGCCCGCACCCGGCGCGGCCTCGAAAAGACCCTGTTTAATATCACCATCGGTCTTTCAATCGCGTTCCTGGCGATTTCGATTCTGTCAGTCGTGGCTTTCCGAAGCTAAAGCCCTTCCTTTACGCTTCGTCTTATCTCCACTGCTTTTCATGCTGCGCGGATTTCGCTGGCAACTGGTCGTCCTGCTGACGGCGTTCGGGCTTTTTATCGCCGGCCTGCTTTCGCGTTCGTTTACCACGCCTATGCCCGAAAGCACCGCCGAGCCGACAGCGGCTGCCACCGCCGAACCCGCCGCTGCGACAGCCGGTGTGTCGCCCGCGCCGCCCCCAACGCCGCTGCCCGCCGACGAAAGCGGCGGCAGCCTGGAATTTACCGAGGCGCTGGTCGGCAGTGTGCAGCGTTTGAACCCGCTGCTGGCCGGGTTAAACCCCGTAGACCAGGACATCACCGCCCTGATTTTTGAAGGACTGACCCGCAGCAACGAATACGGCGAACCATCCCCGGCGCTGGCATCCGAATGGGTGATTTCATCCGACCGCCTGGAATATGTGGTGAGCCTGCGGCAGGATGTGCTGTGGCATGACGGCGTGCCGTTCACGGCAGATGACGTGATGTACACCGTTTCGCTGCTGCAATCGCCGGACTTCCCCGGCCCGGCGGAACTGGGACGTTTCTGGCGAACCGTCGAAATCCAGCGGTTAAGCGACCATCTGGTGCGCTTCCGGCTGACACAGCCGCTCGGAACGTTTTTAGATATGCTGCGAATCGGCATCCTGCCGGAACATGCCCTGCGCGGCACAACGGCGGCATTAATCGCCAGCCATCCCTTTAACCTGTCCCCCATCGGCACCGGCCCGTACCAGATCGGCGCGCTGCGTTCCACCGATGGCATCCGCGCCGACATCGTTGATTTGCAGGCCGCCCCGGTCTACCGTCAGCGTCCCGAAGGCCAGGCCGGGTATGCCATCAGCCGCTTCCGCTTCCGGTTGTATGATTCGTTCGATGCCGCGCTGGCGGCGCTTCAGAACGGCGCGGTGGATGGGCTGGCGGCGCGTACCACGCAGGAACGGCTGGCGCTGCTCAATGCGCCGGGGCTGAACATCCACACCCAGATCGAAGCCACGCTTGGCGTCCTGATCTTTAACTGGGCGAAAGACGAAACCCGCTACTTCCGGGAACAACGGGTGCGGCTGGCGCTGATGACCGGCCTTGACCGCGCCGGCATCATCGAGCGGTATCTCTCGAACCAGGCCGTCCGGGCGGACAGCCCGCTGTTCCCCGGCAGTTGGGCCTATACCGCCGAGCTGCCCTGGCCGACCCCTGACGTAAACGCCGCCCGCGCGCTGCTGGAAAATGCGCGCCCGTCAGCTTCTCCGGCGGAAGCGACCGCAGAACCCGCTGCCGGTCGCTACCAGTTCAGCATCCTCGTGCCGGATACTGCCGCGCTGGTCAGCGTGGCGCAGGAAATCGCGGCGCAGTGGTCGGCGCTGAACGTTCAGGCGACGGTCGAGGTGGCCGCCCCGGCGGATTACCGGTTGCGCCTGGACATCGGCGATTTTGGCGCGGCGCTGGTCGAACTTTCGCTGGGTGACAGCGCCGACCCGGACGTATATACTTTCTGGGATGAGGGGCAGTATCCTGACGGTCTGAACTACGGCGGCATCAACGACCGCCATATCAGCGAAGACCTGGAACGCGCCCGGCGCGACCCCAGCGGCATCAACCGCGCCATTCACTACCGCGAATTTCAGCGTGACTTCATCGAGCGCGCCATAGCCATTCCGCTGTATTACCCGCTGTTCACCTACGCGACCGCTGCCCGCGTCGGCGGCGTGCAGCTTGGGTTCATCGGCACGCCCGCCAGCCGGTTTTTAACCCTCAGGGATTGGGAAATCGTGCCGTCGGGCCAATGATTATCCCGGCCTGCCGACCGATACCCCGGCGACATACCCGCTCGCCCACGCCCACTGAAAATTATAACCGCCGATGCGACCATCCACGTCGCAGATTTCGCCACAGAAGTGCAGGCCGGGACGGATGCGGGACTGCATGGTTTCCAGGTGAATTTCCGACAGCGGTACACCGCCCGCCGTCACTTCGGCATAATTAAAACCGCGCTGGCCGGTGATCGGCAGCGCCAGCCGGGCGATTGTCCGCGCCAGCGTTTTACGCGCCTCACGGGTGAGCTGGTCGGCAGGCGTGTTGGGTTCAACACCGGCATAGTCGCACAGCGCCCGCGCCAGCCGCTCCGGCAAAAACGCCCGCAGATACCGCGCCGGGCTGCCGCGCCCAAACTTCTGTAAATCCGCTTCGACCTGTTCCGGCATTTTGCCCGGCAGCCAGTTGATCGTCAGCAGGATGCCGGGGTCATCGAAGCGCGCGGCCAGATAGTAGCGGCTGATGTCCAGCACCGACGGTCCCGACAGGCCGAAATGTGTGCAAAGTGTCGAATCCGTAAAAGCGGCCAGCACCCTGCCGGATGATGCACGAACTTCCAGCGTGGCCGGGACGGTGATGCCGCTAAGCGCACAGATGAAATGATCGCCGGGCAGCGTCAGCGGCACCAGCGCCGGAAATATACGCGGCGTCAGCGTGTGACCGAGCGCGCGCGCGATCTGATGCCCATAACCGTCCGAGCCGGTTTTCGGCAGGCTGCAACCGCCGGTTGCCAGCACGATACTCGGCGCTTCGATCTGTCCCCATTCGCCGCCCACGATAAACCCGTCGTCCATCCCTGTTACCACCTCGACACGGCGCGGGTGCAGGATGTTCACGCCGGCCTGATACGCTGCCGCCAGCAGTGCGGCCAGCACCGTGCGCGCGTCATCGGTGACGGGAAATAACTTGCCGGTTTCCTCGCATTTAAGCTCAACACCCATCTCATGAAAGAAGGCGATGGTCTGCGGCACATCAAACCGGCGCAGGACTTTTCTGATCGCGTTGCGCGACGACCCGGCATAGGCGCTTTCATCCACCGATGCATGAGTCACGTTGCAGCGGCCACCCCCGGCCACCAGAATTTTAGCCCCCAGCTTACGCGCCCCATCCAGCAGGATGATGCGCCGGTCAGGGTTCGTCCGCCCGGCCCAGATTCCGGCCATCAGCCCGGCAGCCCCGGCCCCGACGATCACCACGTCGGCGGTTTCGACCGTCGTCACAGCGCGTTTTCCTGCGCCAGGATGTGGCGCAGCAGGTCTTTGCGGGCGCTGCCGCCCAGAATTTCCAGCTTGCGGACGCTCAGGGGGTCTATCGTCTCGCGCAGCAGGGAAATTTCTTCCGGCGTGGGCGGCAGAGTCTCGCACACATCCGGCGCGATTTCCAGCGCGAAGCCGGTCTTTTTCTGCGCCTGTTCGATGTGAACGCCCGGATGGAAACTCGTCAGCCGCATCCGGCCATTTGCCCAATCGAACTGCCCCACATCGCTGATAAGATACCGCGCGCCCGCGCCACGCCGTCGCGCCGGCACATGCCCCAGACCGCTGACATAATCCACCTGTTCCACGAACGTCACGCGAGAATGGCGAGGGACATATAAATGAATGTGGTCGGAAAACACGGTCACATCCGGGATGCCGCCGCTGCCGGGCAGCCGCATCCGGGGATGATGATAGTCCCTGCCGAACGCAATATTATTGAAGTTCCCGGCGGCGTCCACCTGCGCG
This sequence comes from Chloroflexota bacterium, assembly GCA_013388735.1. Lineage (GTDB taxonomy): Bacteria > Chloroflexota > Anaerolineae > Aggregatilineales > Phototrophicaceae > CFX2. The sequence goes on from JACAES010000139.1 coordinate 4,930, forward strand.
GGGCGGAAAAATTCTTTCGTCGGATAGTTCGGCAGCAGGTCGGCAGCGCCAGCCACAAAACCAAAGTGCGCCAGCGCCCGCCCCAACCACAGGTCTTCGATGCGTCCGACGCCCAGCGGCGACCAGTCCTGGCACATGCTCTGCCCGATGGCCGAGGTGAAGATGGCATTCGGCGCATGTGTGATTTTCGCCAGGATGAAACCGGCCATCACCAGCGGCGTATTGATGCCCTGCGCCAGCAGATCGCCGTCCTGCACCTGGCGAGCGATACAGACACACATCAGTTCATCTATTGTAAAGTCCACACTTCAATCCTCGGCTTTGCTGCCTGTGCCGTCCATACGAACCATCAACGGCGTGAATTTACCGACAATATCAACCAGGTCAGCCTGCGCCGCCATCACCACTTCAATCGGTTTATACGCCTGCGGCGATTCGTCTATTCCGGCGCTGATAAGCGTCACGCCGCGCTCTTTCAGATAGCGGTCGCGTTCCGTTTTGGTGATGGATGCCGTCGCCTGACGGCGGCTCATCGCCCGGCCCGCGCCATGCGCCGCCGATTTCAGCGCCTCGACCACGCCCCGCCCGCGCACGACGAAACCGGCGTCGGCCATTGAGCCGGGGATGACGCCCAGGACGCCCAACCCCGCCGGAGTCGCGCCCTTACGATGCACGATCACTTCGCGTTCAGCGTCGGCGAAACCGCCTGGCGCGGGCAGGCGTTCCTTCCAGGCAAAATTGTGATGATTTTCCACTGTCGCCAGCGGCTTGAGTCCCGCCGCCTTTGCCACCCGCGCATGAATAACCTGATGATTGGCCGAAGCAAAACGCCCGGCCAGTTCCATCGCCAGCCAGTAGGCCTGGCCTTCGTGCCAATCCAGCGGCAGCCAGGCCAGATGCCGCGCCGCTTTATCCAGGCCGGGATGCAGCGCCATTGCTATCTGTGAATACTGATTGGCGATCTTAAACCCGACCCCGCGCGAACCGCTGTGCGACAGCAGCGCCAGGTATTCACCGGCCTTCAGATCGAGTGCCGGGTCATCCTTCTCTAATCGCAGCGCGCCCCACTCGACAAAATGATTGCCGCTGCCGCTGGTACCAAGCTGCCCGTAGGCGATACTCTTGAGCGACTTCAGGAATTTGTCGGCTTCCCAGGCCGGGTCATCCAGAACGTCATGCTCGGCGCGCTGGCTGCCCCGCCATTCCTTGCCCGCCCCGAACAGCGTTTGCTCGACCAGCGCCTTCTTGAGCTGGCCGGCGCGCTGTTTGAGGATAATCGGCGGCTCCGGGAACACCGACAGGCGCACCCGGCAGGCGATGTCCACACCGACGGCGTAGGGGATGACGGCGTTTTCGGTCGCCAGCACGCCGCCGATGGGCAGGCCGTAACCGACGTGGGCATCCGGCATCAGCGCGCCGGCCACGCTGACCGGCAGCCGCATAGCCGTGTCCATCTGCGCCCGCGATTCGCGATCAATATATTCCTGCCCCCATACCCGGTACGGCAGGGGATCGGCGCGTAGTTCGCCGGTCAATCAAACACCTCTCAATCGGGTCTTGTATCATTCGATCATAAGGCGCGGCAGTCGTTTTATCAAGATCAAGGCCGCCGCAGCTAACGGCAACCGGGGGCGATTCAGGGCAATCGCTTGAAGATACCTGGGCTCAATAAGGGTGTTATCCGCTCTTGACCCCACCCCCAAACCCCCTCGCGCTCAGGGGACAAACGTCCCCATTCGGCTCGCCGAATTCAGGGCGGGGGCTTCATCCCATCGGCAGCCAAGTCTCCCCCCAAGTCGAGGGAAATTGCGAGGGGGTCTGAATGCTGTTGAAGCGATTGCCCTGGGGGGCGATTTGACGCGCATAGTAACTATGCTACAATGACTTCACAATCATAAATTGTCGCTGTTCCCGATCAGGAACAACAGGAGCATAAAATGTCCTTCATCACCATCCTGAAACAAGCGGACATTTTTTACGAACTCACCAATACGCAGCTTGAACTAGTCGCCTCGATCTGCGCCGAAAAACATTACCAGTCAGACGATATTATCTTCGAGGAAAACACCCCCGGAACGGAACTTTATGTGATCGCTACCGGGGAAGTCGAGATCATTGTCAACCCGGCGCTGGTGGGCAAAGAGAGTACCGGCGGCATGTTCACCATCGCCACGCTGCGCCGTGGACAGTCCTTTGGCGAAGTGTCGCTGGTAGATGAAGGGGTTCGTTCCGCCGGGGCGCGGTGTTCACAACCGGACACACATCTTATCATCATCCCGCGCGACAAACTCATGCTCCTGTGCGATACCTATCCGCAGCTTGGCTACCGGCTGATGCGCAATCTGGCTGCCGATCTGGCGATGAAAATTCGCCACACCGACCTTCAGGTCCGTGAGCAGTTGACCTGGGCGCCCAACCTGCCCAACGCCTGATACGCACATGCGCTTTTAACAACGAACTCGATTCATCATGGCCTATATCCTTGCTATTCTGTCAGGAACGCTGCTCATCGGTTTATCAAAGGGCGGTCTGGGCGGGCCGGTGCCGGTGGCGTTGGTCACACCGCTGCTTAGTCAAGTCATGCCCGCCGCGCAGGCGGTCGGCATCGTGCTGCCTCTGCTGATGGTCGGCGACATTTTCGCGCTGTGGGCGTACTGGCGACAGTGGGACACGCGGCAGATCAGACTGTTGCTGCCAATGGCGATTATCGGCATCATCATCGGCACGCTGCTGCTGGCTTCGCTGGCCGATCAGGACTTGCTGCTACGGCGCATCCTGGGATTGTTTACCCTGCTGGTGGTCATTTACAAAGTGGGCAGCGCCCGGCTGCGGAAGCTGGAATACCGCTCGCGCCGCTGGCATGGCTGGCTGGTAGGCTGGCTGTCCGGCTTCGGCTCAGCGCTGGCGAACGTGGGCGCGCCGCCCTTCACCGCTTATATGCTGCTGCAAAACGTCAGCCCGGTGACGTTCATTGCTAACACTACCCTGCTCTTCGCCATCGTCAACGCGCTCAAACTGCCGGGTGTGCTGCTGACCGGCGTGCTTGACCTCGATCAGTTCGTCGGCGTCCTGTGGGCGCTGCCGCTGATTCCGCCGAGTATCTGGCTGGGGCGGAAATTTGTGGATTGGGTGAATCCCCAGGTCTTTGAGCAGTTAATGGTCGTTTTGCTGTTCGCGGCCAGCTTGGCCCTGCTGTTCAGCACGCCGCGCTAGACGACGCAAACCTGGCCTTGCAGCGCCACCAACACAGCCAGCACTGCGCGGGCTTCGGTTTAAGCCGCTGCCGCCCCAAAAGAAAACAGCGGGCTTAAAGCCCACTGCCCGCTAATCTCACCGCCGGCCTGTGGATTGGCGTTCAGCCCTCGTTTCTGACCAGCCGCACGAATTTACGTTTGCCGACCTGCAGCACCGCCGGCAGCATATCAAACGTGACCATCGCCTGCGGGTCGGTGACCGGCAGTTCGTTCAAGCGGATGCCCTTCTGTTCCATCAGGCGTTTGGCTTCACCGCCGCTGCTGACCATATTCAGCCGGCGCAGCACGTCAATCACGCGCTCTTCCTGTGCCAGCGTTTCTTCCGGCATGTCGGTCGGCAGTCCGCCATGACTGCGGAATACTTCGTCCCAGCGCTTCTGGGCCGCTTCGGCGTCCTCGGCGCTGTGGAAGATGCTGACCAGCGTCCGCGCCAGGCGCATTTTTTCCTCGTTCGGGTGCAGAACGCCGCTTTCCAGGCCGTTTTGCAGGTCGTTCAACTGCTGCGGAGTCCAGCCCAGCAGCAGCTTGTGATAAACCAGCAGCGCCTTGTCCGGCACGCTCATCACCTTGCCGAACATATCCCAGGGTTCGGCCAGGATCGGAATGTGATTACCCAGGCTTTTGCTCATTTTCACATCGCCGTCGGTGCCGGGCAGGCTTTCACCCATGATAATCGCCACCTGGGGGCGCTGTCCCATCGCTTCTTGTAGCTTACGCCCTGCCACCAGGATATTAAACAACTGATCCTGCCCGCCCACCTGTACATCGGTTTCCTGGGCAACGGCGTCGTAACCCTGCATCAGCCCGTAAAACAGTTCGTGCAGAAAGATCGGCTCGCCGGCATCCAGGCGTTTTTTGAAATTCTCCCGCACCAAAAACTGCTGAACGGTGAAGTTGCTCGCCAGCCGGATGATGTCGGCAAAATCCAGCGTGGACAGCCACTCGTCGTTAAAACGCACCCGCGTGCGCTCGCGGTCAAGGATTTTGAACGCCTGCTCGGCATAGGTGCGGGCGTTTTCCTCCACCTGATCGCGGGTAAGCTGGTCGCGCGCTTTATCCTTGTCGGACGGGTCGCCGATTAAACTGGTGAACGTGCCGACCAGGAAGGTCACATCATGGCCGAAGTCCTGGAACTGGCGCAGCTTCCGCATGGTGATGGTATGTCCCAGGTGCAGATCAGACGTGCGCGGGTCATAACCGCAGTAAACGCGCAGCGGACGCCCGGTTTTTTCGGATTCCAGCAGGCGCTCGCGCAGCTCACGTTTCATGTTTTCCTTGATCTGCGGGTCGCCGTACTCCGCGCCGGACATCAGAATCTCGACCTGTTCATCAATGGTAGGCATAAAAAGCCGTCCTCAATAAGTTTGGTGTGTTGAAGTTCGCACAGTATACACGAACAGCCTGCTTTACCAGAGGCTGATTTCGATCAAGTCCCGTCGTGTTCTGACCAGTTCATCTCGATTTAGATTTAAAAAAGATACAGTCGCACGACCGCAAGATGTAATCTCAATGATTGTGCCAGCATCCAGCCTGAAATGCTCATCCCATTTTTGCGTTCGCGGATTAAATAAAGGTACAAGTTGGCCGGTTTCCTCGTCATATACGGCAATATCGCTGCCTTTGGCGTTGTTGCAGTCGAAACACGCCCAGGCAAGATTATTTAAATCCGACGAACCTTTATGTTTTATCGAAATGATGTGATCTACCTGATGGCTGTAGAAGCTAAAACCTTCCGGCAAACGACAGTATTCACAGCGTTTTTCTGCCCGGAGACGTACCTGAGCGCGAACAGATTCGGGCAAACGTGTCACGAATGATGCCGCGCCTTCATCGCCTTCGCCTTAAGGCGCGACACCATGCGATTGAATTGCAGCATCTGTTCTAGTTCAGCCGCTTCTTCATCCGTCAACTTTCCGGCCTTGTTGCGCTCGGTCAATTCATCGGCGCGGCGCTGTGCAGCTTCTGATGCGTGAAAGGCCAGGATTTGCTCAGGCCTGGCCTGCCGCGCTAAGTATTCCAGAAATTCATCATAGACCGATACAATATCTGCCGCTGCCATAAAAGCCTTCTCCACACTTCTCTGCACATTATACCCTGTATCGGCCATCTTATCCTATCCCTTGTGAACCCCCCGCACTCCCACTATAATTTTGAGGGATTACCACACAATAAGCAAGGACAGCCGCCTTTTATGAAACCGATGACCAGCGCCCAAGCGCGCCAGGCGTTTTTAGATTATTTTGAAGAAATGGGACACAAGCAGGTTCATTCGTCTTCGCTTGTCCCGGCCAATGACCCTACGCTGCTGTTCACCAACGCGGGCATGGTGCAGTTTAAGGATGTCTTCCTGGGGCTGGATAAGCGCGATTATAAACGCGCTGCAACCTCTCAGAAATGTATGCGGGTTTCCGGCAAACATAATGACCTTGAGAACGTCGGGCCGTCGCCGCGCCATCACACCTTCTTTGAAATGCTGGGCAATTTCAGCTTTGGCGACTACTTCAAACGCGACGCCATCAAGTACGCCTACACGCTGCTGACCGAAGTCTACGGTCTGCCGGCAGACCGGCTGGCATTCACCGTCTACCAGAGTGACGATGACGCTTATAACGTCTGGATCGAAGAACTGGGCATAGACCCCCGGCGGGTGGCGCGCCTGGGACCCAAGACCAACTTCTGGCAGATGGCCGAAACCGGGCCGTGCGGCCCTACCAGCGAACTGCACTGGGACAAATACCCGGAGCGCGGCATAGACGACATCATCCCGTCGCTGGAGGCCGAAGATGACCGCTTTTTAGAGCTGTGGAATCTGGTGTTCATGCAGTTCAACCGCACCCAGGCCGACCCGCAGCACAGCGGCCAGTACGACGTGCCGCTGCCCGCGCCCGGCGTGGATACCGGTATGGGGCTGGAGCGCATCCTGAGTGTGGTGAACGGCGTCGCTTCTAACTACGAAACCGACCTGTTCATGCCCATCATCGAACAGACGCAGCGTCTTACCGGCCACACGGACGCCGAACGCGACGCCAACATCGTCCCCTACCGCGTCATCGCCGATCACATTCGCGCGGCGGTTTTCCTCATCGCCGACGGCGTGCTGCCCGGCGCGAAAGGCCGCGACTCGGTCTGCCGTCTGGTCATCCGGCGCGCCTCGCGTTTTGGCGCAAAGCTGGGCTTCCGGCAGCCGTTCCTGGCCGATGTGGCCCAGACGGTGATTGACATCATGGGCGGGCATTATACCGAGCTGGTGGAACGCGCCGGGGCCATCCAGAAGATCATCACGCAGGAAGAAATCCGCTTCCGTCGCACGCTGGATCGCGGCCTGAGCGAACTGGAAACCGAGCTGGATATGCTGGCGCATAACGGCAAAAACGAACTGCCGGGGCGGGTGGCGTTTTATCTGAAGGCTACCCTGGGGCTGCCCATCCAGGTCATCCAGGACATCGCCGGCGAACGCGGCTTCGGGGTGGATATGCCCGGCTTCAACGACGAAGAAGCGCGGCACGCCGAAGTCAGCGGTGGCGGCCAGGCGATGGGCGAAATCGAAATGGGCGAACTGTACGCCGAAACGCTGGCGCAGCTTAAAGCCGAAAAACTGGTCGGCGACAGAGGCGTTCAGTATGCGCCTTACGGCCCGACGACGATTGGCGACCGCCTGCTGGTACTGTTCCGCGACGGCCAGCGCGTCGAAAGCGTTATGGCCGGCGACCGGGTAGAAGTGGTACTCGGCCACACGCCGTTTTACGTCGAAGCGGGCGGCCAGATCAGCGATACCGGTATCATCGCCGGCCAGGACTGGCTGATCGAAGTCGAAGATATGAAACAACCGGTCGGCGGCCTGATCGTCCACGTCGGCGAGGTGATCGAAGGCACGCCCCGCGAGGGCGACCCGGCGCAGGCGGAAGTGGACGCCGAACGCCGCGCCGACATCACCCGCAACCACACCGGCACGCACCTGCTCCACGCGGCGCTGCGCAGCCGCCTGGGGACGCACGTCCAGCAGCGCGGCTCGCTGGTCGCGCCTGACCGTCTGCGCTTCGACTTCGTACACGATCAGAAACTCACGGCGGACGACATCACCGCCATCGAAGCGCAGGTCAACGACATCATCCTGCGCAATTATCCGGTCATGGCGGAAGAAAAATCGCTGGCGCAGGCGCGGCAGGAAGGCGCGATGGCGCTGTTTGGCGAAAAATACGGCGAACGGGTGCGCACTATCGTCATCGCCCAGGACGGCAACCGCTATAGTTATGAGCTGTGCGGCGGCGTGCACGTTAAGGAAACCGGCGAAATCGGGCCGTTCATCATCATCAGCGAAGGCAGCGTCAGCGCCGGCATTCGCCGTGTCGAGGCGCTGACCGGGCATGGTGCGATTGCTTATATCCAGCACAGCCTGAACACGCTGGGCGAAATCGCCCACCGACTGGGCGCGACTCCCGAAAACGTGGCGCGGCGTGTCGAGGCGCTGCAAGATGAACTGGCCGCCGGCAAAAAGCAGATCACCCAGCTTCAGCGCGACATTGCCCGCACCCGGTTTAATGCCCTGGTGGAAAAACTGGAAAACCTCAGCGGCGTCCCGTCGCTGATCGCCAGCCTGGACGGCCTGACGATGGAACACCTGCGCGAAATGTCCGACTGGTTCCGCAACAAAGTGAGCAGCGGCGTGATGGTCATGGGCAGCGTGGTAGACGGCAAGCCGCAGCTTCTTGTCGCCGTCACCGATGATCTCACCAGGAAAGGGCTTCACGCCGGCAATCTCATCAAGGAAATCGCGGCGGTGGTCGGCGGCGGCGGCGGCGGACGACCGAACCTGGCCCAGGCCGGCGG